>CAXTMK010000019.1:0-49168 GCA_964245315.1 uncultured Acidobacteriaceae bacterium
GCAGATCCGGCAGCAGGCGATCCGCGCCCTCGGCCCGCGTCGACAGCTTCTTCGTCAGCACGTCGTCGAAGCTCATCTTGCCCCTCTCGGAGAGCATTCGCAGGCTGCGATCCGACCGGAACGTCGGAAACATGGGCGCGATATACGGCGCATACTTCGCCGGATCGATCATCGTCGGCCAGGCCGCATCCCAGGGCGGCTGGTTCGAGTTCTGCACATACCCACTCGCCGGATCGATCACCTTCGGCAGCTCTTCGTAGGTCAGGTTCCCCGTCGGCAGCAGCCGCGAGGTATCGCCCGCCACCGGCTTGTTCCACATCTCCCAATCGCCTTCGGCGCGGCGCGGAACCGGCGCGTTGAACAGGTACTCGATGTGCCCGTCGCGATCCGCGTACATGATGTTGTACATCGGAATCTGCAGCCGCCTGGCCTGCGTTTCGAACTCCGCGAAGGTATGCGCGGTGCTCATCTTGTAGACCTGCTCCAGCAGGAAAGGCTTATCCAGCCCGGCCACATACAGGGCAATCGGCACGCCATCGTCACGGCGAACCACCGGCCCATGCACGGTCTTCAGCACCTCGACATTCTCGGTCGTATAGCTGCCATCCTTCTGCAATATTTTGATCGGATACGTCGCCTTCTCATAAGGCAGCACCTTGCCGTCGAACTTGTATCCGCCCTCAGCCTCGGTGATCTTGTAGAGCAGATGCCCGTTGTTGGTATTCACCGTATTCGTAATGGCCAGATAGTCCGAGAAGACAAATCGCAGCGCCGGCACGCCGATCTGCGTCGCGCCATACAGGTTGATTCCCGGCGCCGTAAGCTGCACCTCGAAATAGCTCTGCTCGCCGCCCCAGGCCAGGTGCGGATTCAGCAGCATCATGGCCTTGCCGCTGGTCGAATGCGAAGGGCCGACCGCCCAGCCGTTCGAGCCATCCTCCAGATCCTCGGGCGTGTTCCCAAAGCCGGTGCGCTCCAACTCCGCCACCTCCGCGCGAGGACCGCCCCTCGCCGGCGAAGCCAGGTTGCGATTGGCGACGAACTCGTAGTTGTAAAAGTGCTGCTCATGCTCAATCAGATCGAGCGCCGTAATCGGCAGCACCTGCCGTACCTCGGGCGCCAGCTTCTCCGGATGCTCCGCACCATACGCGTTGATGCCCGCCGCAAACGCATCCAGATAGCCGCGAAACTCCGGCGTCTGCTGCGCCAGCCACTTGGCCGAGCGCGCCGGAATCTCGTTGGTCCAGATCCAGCGATCGGTCTTCAGATTGGCATCCGCCTCACCCGGCCCGAAGTACTCCGCGCCGCGCCCGCGCGAGCCGCCGACGGTATGCAGCAGCAGGTCGCCGTGCGCCTCCGTCTCGGCGTAGCCGAAGCAGTAAAACATATCCGTCGTCGACTTGGCGAAGATGTGCGGCACGCCGAACTTATCCCACAAAATCTCCGAACCCTTCTGCGGGTGATAGACGGGCGGCGCGGCTGCGAGCGCGGGCAGCGCGGCAAGGGTAAGCAGAAGAGCGATGCGGCGGATCGGCATGGCAAGACTCCTTGGCGGCAAAAGCGAGTGAAAGGGAATGTGCTGACTATACAAGGTTCAATGGATTTCGGCCGCGACAAAAAGCCTATCGCCGATCCACACCGATGACGCCGATCAAAACGAATCGGTGTCATCCGCCTGAATCGGCCTTAAGCCTTCAGTATTTTTTGTACTCCGGATTGAACGCCGGCCGCGGCTGCTGATGCACGAACGCAGCCACGTCATAAGCCTCCTGCGCCGTCAGGATTCCCATGCGGTTCTGCGGCATGTTCTGCTTCACGAACGCCGCCATCTTCTTCACGCCGTGCATGCCCGCGCCGTCGTTGAAGGAGTCCGGCCCCCACAATGGCGGAAACGCGTTCCGCCGCCCTTCGCCGTCCTGTCCATGACATCCCGCGCACTGCGTCGCATAGATCTCGCGCCCATGTACCGGGTCGGGCGTCCGGTCGGCCAGCGCCACCAGCCCGCGTCCCACATACGGCTTGCGCTCGGGCTCGGGCGTCGACAGCCACCCGATGTAATCGACCAGGGCCTTCATCTGCGTGCCGTCGTAGTCGATGGGCTTGCCGTTTTCGCTGCGCACGAAGCACTCCTGGATGCGGTCCTTCAGCGAGATCACATGCCCGGCCCGCGCATTGAACTGCGGAAACGTCGCCCCAACCCCCACCATGGGCGAAGCATACGGCTGTATCCCGCCCTCGGCATGGCAGCTCGCGCAGCTGATGCGAGCCGACGCATTCGCGGCCGCATACAATGGCGTCTCGTTGAAGATCGCCATGCCGCGGCGGATGCTGTCGCCCTTCGCGCCCAGCGGCATCGACGCTAACGGCGGCGGCGTCCACTCCGGCTTGCGCAGTTCAGCCTCGCTCGAAAATGTAGGCAGCTCGGAAAGCGCGGCGAGGCTCTTGACGTGCATCCCGATCAGAATCGCGCCGCAGTACACGATCGCCACCGCAACCAGCCCACCCGCGAGAATGGCGATACTCCCCGGTCGTCGCATCCGATCCTTCTGTCATTCCGCAGCGCAGCGGAGGAATCTGCTTTTCGTTTGCTGTTACCGCTTCGCCGTTGCTCTCGCTTCTGAGATAGGCCCGGACTTCAGTCCGGGCAATACGGAAACCCGCACAAAACGGGGCTTTAGCCCCCGGGACATGCCCTACTCGATCGCGCCGCCTCAGCCGATGGTGTACGCGAATCGCCCTTCGCTCTGCAGCATGGCAATGGCCGCCACCATCGCCGGCACCGAGATGACGCCCGGCAGCATGTGCGCCTGCAGGTCGTGCACCATCTCTTCGAGCGGCACCGTCAGCGAGAACTTCTTGATCACGTTGCGCGCCTGGTTCTCGGTCGCATTGTGGCAGCTCAGCAGCTGCAGCCCGCGCCCCATCAGCGCCTCGATGCTGTAGTCCTGGTACACCGACGCGCGGTCCTGCACGTCCGTCGTGCCGCCTTCCTTCTTCGTGTAGAAGGGATTGCGGATCGCCGGCTGCTGCGTCTTCGGGTCCGTGGTCTTGGTGTACTCGCCCAGCTTGTACTTCTCCCACATGTTGTCGTCGAAGTTCAGCAGATTTGCCGGTCCGCGCAGTGCGGCGACCACCTTGATCTGATCGGCCGGAATGCCGAAGCCGAACTGCAGCCCGTTGATGGAGTTCTTCATCGGGTTGAAGAGATCACCGTCCTTGATCATCTCGCAGTCGTACACCTGCTTCACCCGCGCCTTCGACTTGCACAGCTTGTCGAACTCCGCCATGTGCCAGTCGTCGGTCAGGTAGACCATGTGCCCATGCTCCGGGCCGGGAGCTTGAGCTGCTTGTGCTTCCGCGCCCAGCGCTCCCAGCGCCGCGACACCCGCGCCCATGCTGCCGACGAACTTCCTCCGACTCACGTTCATAGCATTCTCCGATCTCGCAAAGTAGCTGAGAAATACAGTGTCGCACGGAGCGAAATGCCTGCCACGGATAAAAATGGACAGACGGATCAAAGCGGACCGATGTGTACTTATCGGTGTTTCCGTTATTTCCGTGTTAGTCTTTCCGCCAGATGCTCGATACATCCCAACCCTCCGACCTGAACGAACCCGACACCCCCGGCTGGCCCCTCGCCGTCGCCTCCGGCGTCCTCGGCTGGGTTCTCGACGCCTTCGACTTCTTCGTCCTGGTCTTCCTCTTCGACGAGTTAGCCGCCAGGTTCCACGTCGGCAAAGCCGCCATCGTGTTTTCTCTCACCTTGACCCTTGCTCTGCGCCCGGTCGGCGCGCTGCTCTTCGGCATCCTCGCGGACAAGTTCGGGCGCAAACGCCCGCTCATGCTCTGCGTCATTTACTTCTCCACCATCACCGTGCTCACCGGCTTCGCGCCCAACTACGCCGTCTTCCTGGTGCTGCGCGCGCTCTACGGCATCGGCATGGGCGGATACTGGGGCATCGGCGCGTCCTACGCCATGGAATCGGTCCCTCGCCGCCTGCGCGGAGTCTTCTCCGGCATGATGCAGGGTGGATATCCCTTCGGCTACCTCTGCGCCGCCGGCGGGATGCTGATTATTCCCGATACGCGTCTGGGTTGGCAGGGGATGTTCTTCGTTGGAGCACCACTCGCCATCTTCATTGTCCTGATAACCCTCAAAGCCCCTGAATCCCAAGCCTGGAAGCTGCATGAGAAGCCTTCGGTCGGCAGCATGTTCACCATCCTGCTCAACTACAAGCGAATCTTTGTCTACATGCTCGCGCTCATGTGCGTCATCACCTGCCTCAGCCACGGCACACAGGATCTGTATCCTGCCTTTCTCAAGACGCTGCCCTTTGCCGCCCATGCCACGATCTTGCGAATGCCTGTCACCTACGGCGTCCCCATCCTTTACAACATCGCCGCCATCATCGGGACATTGACCTTCGGCACGCTCAGCGAACGGATCGGGCGCCGTTATGCCGTCATTGGCGCGCTGTTGCTCTGCCTCATTTCCATGCCCGCGTGGGCCTTCGGAAGCACACTTGTCGCCATCGCCATCGGTTCGTGCGCCATGCAGGCCGGGGTGCAGGGAGCATTCGGAGTGATCCCCGCCCACCTCAACGAACTCTCTCCCGCCGCCATCCGCGGCCTCTTTCCCGGCTTCGTCTACCAGCTTGGCGTGCTCTTTTCCGCTTCGACGCCGTCGGTCGAAAATGCGATGGCGGATCACCTCGGCTACAGCTGGGCGCTCACCTCGTTCGAGTGCGCCGTCATCGCCATCCTGCTGCTGCTCTTCTGGTTCGGGCCGGAGAATCGCGGCCGCGACTTCCGGCTCGCGGACCATGAGTAGACGTTTGTTGGTCCCACCTTCCATAATGTTGACCACGATGAAGACTCTTGCCGCCTGCCTGTTCGCCCTTGTCATCTCAACCGCCTCCGCGCAGAAGCCCGTTCTGGCGGCTACCCCGCCCATGGGCTGGAACAGCTGGAACCACTTTGCCGGCAAGGTCGACGATGCCGCCGTGCGCTCCGCCGCCGACGCCATGGTCGCGAGCGGCATGCGCGACGCCGGCTACACCTACATCAACATCGACGACACCTGGGAAGGTACGCGCGACGCCCAGGGCAACATCCAGACCAACAGCAAGTTTCCCGACATGAAGGCGCTGGCCGACTATGTGCATTCCAAGGGCCTTAAGATCGGCATTTACTCCTCGCCCGGCGCCCAGACCTGCGCCCGGTTCGCGGGCTCGCTCGGCCACGAGGTGCAGGACGCCAACACCTACGCGGCGTGGGGAATCGACTACCTGAAATACGACCTCTGCGGCCTGCGCGACGAGATGAAGGGCAAGAGCCACGAAGAGGCTCACCAGATTATGGTTGACGCCTATAAGAAGATGGACGCGGCGCTCAAATCGACCGGTCGGCCCATCGTCTACAGCCTCTGCCAGTACGGCGACGACGCCGTGTGGGAGTGGGGTCCGAGCGTCGGCGGCAACCTGTGGCGCACCACCGGCGACATTAAAGACAACTACAACAGCATGACCGATATCGGCTTCCGCCAGGCCGGACTGGCGAAGTACGCCGGCCCCGGCCACTGGAACGATCCCGACATGCTGGAGGTAGGGAATGGCGGTATGAAGCCCGACGAATACCGCACCCACATGGCGCTCTGGGCGATCCTCGCCGCGCCTCTGCTTGCCGGCAACGATCTCTCCGCCATGACGCCCGAGACCGTCGCGATCCTCACCAACCGCGACGTGATCGCGGTCGATCAGGACAAGGCCGGCATGCAGGGCGATCGCGTGAGCGCTGAAGGGCCTATCGAGGTGTGGGTCCGCAAACTCGCCGATGGCTCGAAAGCGGTCGGCATCTTTAACCGCGCGCCCAGCGTGCTCACGGCGAAGGTGGATCTGCATACTTTGGGGATGACGCATGCGCCGGAGGCTCGCGACCTGTGGCTGGGCAAGGACCTGGGCAAGCTGGAGATGATGTATTCGACGACGGTTCCGGCGCACGGCGTGGTTTTTCTCAAGCTGTCGAAGTGACCACGGGATGGCGTAACATTCCATCAGGCGCTTCGGTGGAGAAATCATTTCCGCGCCACTTAAACTGGAGTCCTTCGCTTTGAATGTGGCGCTCTTCATCACCTGCTACAACGACACCCTGTTCCCCGAGAGCGGCAAAGCCGTTGTCCGCGTGCTGGAACGGCTGGGCCACACCGTCGTCTTTCCGGCCGGCCAGACCTGCTGCGGCCAGATGCACTGGAACACCGGTTATCAGGAGCTCGCGCTGCCGCTCCTCTCCCGCTTCGTGCAGCAGTTCAAGGACGCCGAAGCGGTCGTGATTCCGTCGTCTTCGTGTGTCGCGATGATGCGCGAGCATTACGTCAAGATGGCAGTCCAAATCCGCGACCAGACCGGCGACAAACAGCTCCTCGCCAAGGTCGAAAGCCTGCTGCCGCGCATCTGGGAGTTCTCCGAATTCCTTACCAAAAAGCTCGGCCTCACGGATGTCGGAGCCTACTTCCCGCACCGCGTCACCTATCACGCCAGCTGCCACGGACTGCGCTCTCTCGGCCTGGGCGACGGTCCGATGTCGTTGCTGCGCGGCGTACGCGGCCTCGAACTGGTGCCGCTCGCGGGCCTCGAACAATGCTGCGGCTTCGGCGGAACGTTCGCGGTCAAGAACGCCGAAGTCTCAAGCGCCATGCTCGCCGAAAAGGTGCAGGCCGTGCTGAACACCAAAGCCGAGATGTGTACCGCCTGCGACAACTCCTGCCTGATGCACATCGATGGCGCGCTGCATCGCCAGCGCACCGGCGTTCGCACCGTCCACCTGTCCGAGATCCTCGCGGGCGACGACCGCAGCGCCATCGGCGTCGGCTCCGCGCAAGGCGACAAGGAGCCGATCCTTTGAGACTTACAGTCAGCCATGATTGATCGGTCTACCTCTCTGTTGGATAACAGGACCGGCGAATTGCTCAACGCATCTGTACGTACGCAAATGCACCTGAACGAACTCCAGGCAATAACGCAGCAATGGGATCAAAGCAAGAGAAGGTATAGAGAGATTCTGAAGCGGAGCGGAGCAAGCCTTCCGCAGAACGATGCCTGGAATTGGAAAGACAAGGCTTCTGCCACGAATCCCGATCTGCATCAATTTATCGGGGTTTCAACACAGAACGAGATGCAAGGCATGATGATGCTGGCGAAGACCCCGGAGTTCAGTCGAAGAAAGTACCACGAACATCAGCATGTCCTTTACGTCGAGTACCTGGAGAGCGCTCCATGGAATCTGCCGGAATCTGCCGGCATTGAAACGCGATACAGAGGTGTGGGATCCTCGCTGCTGGCGGCCGCGGTCGATATAAGCATTGAGTATGGGTGGGGAGGAAGGCTTGCGCTGCATTCACTCGGGGCTGCTCACGGCTTTTACTTGAAAGCGGGATTTGAGAACCTCGGTCTGGATGAGAGCGAGAATCTTGACTGGTTCGAGTTGGCTGGAGTTAGCATAGAGTGAGGAGGGTCGGATGGATTTGCGTTATCTCACAGAGGAAGAGTTCCTGATGCTCGCGGAAGAAGAAGGGAAGGCCTCCATCAACATCGGCCGGCGTCCGCATCCTTCGGCCTTTCCAGGATGGAAGCCGGCAGAGGTGATGGAAGTGTCTTCGGCCACGCGCATGGAATCGCAACGGCTTGCCCCACGCGCTCGCGTCGATCGCAAAGCATCCTGAAGGACAGCATGGACATCATCACCTTCGATCCCGCTCGCGTGCCGACTTTTCAGGTCGCGGCCAAGGCTCTGCTCGGCGATACGCAGATGCGCAAGAACGTGCGCCACGCGACGACAGTCATCCAGAACAAACGCGGCATCGTGGTCAACGAGATGCCCGACTGGCAGGAGCTGCGCGAGTCCGGCCGCCAGATCAAGCAGCATACGCTCAAGCACCTCGATTACTACCTCGAACAGTTTGAAGCCAACTGCACGAAAGCCGGGGGAGTAGTGCATTGGGCACGCGACGCAGCCGAGGCGCGCGCCATTGCCATCGACCTCGTCAAGCAGACCGGCTCGAAGGAAGTCATCAAGATCAAATCGATGACGAGCGAGGAGATCGGCCTGAACCATGGCCTCGAAGCCGCCGGCATCCACGCCTACGAGACCGATCTGGCCGAGCTCATCATCCAGCTGGGCCACGATCTTCCCTCGCACATCGTCGTTCCGGCGCTGCACAAAAACCGCCAGCAGATTCGCGAAATCTTCATGCGGGAGATGAATCTGCCCAACCTCGGCGAGCGGCCCGCCGACCTGGCCGAAGCCGCGCGAACCTTCCTGCGCGAGAAGTTCCTGCACGTCAGGACCGGCGTCAGCGGAGCCAACTTCCTCATCGCCGAAACCGGCGGCGTCTGCGTGGTCGAGTCTGAAGGCAACGGCCGCATGTGCCTTACGCTGCCCGAAACCCTCATCACCATCGCGGGCATCGAGAAGGTGATCCCGCGCTACCAGGATCTCGAAGTCTTCATGCAGCTTCTGCCCCGCTCCGCGACCGGCGAGCGCATGAACCCCTATAACAGCATCTGGACCGGAGTTCACCCCACGGATGGACCGCGCGCCTTCCACATCATCCTGATGGACAACGCCCGCACGAAAGTGCTGGCCGACGAGGAAGCCCGGCAGACGCTCTACTGCATTCGCTGCGCGGCCTGCCAGAACGCCTGCCCGGTCTATCGCCAGACCGGCGGCCACGCCTACGGTTCGGTCTATGCGGGGCCGATCGGCGCCATCCTGACGCCGCAGTTGCAGGAGATGCACTCGGGCCAGAGCCTGCCTTATGCGTCGTCGCTGTGCGGCGCCTGCTACGAGGTCTGCCCGGTGAAGATCAACATCCCCGAGGTGCTGATTCACCTGCGCCACAAGGTCGTCGAGCAGGATACGAAGGGCTTCGGCGCGCTTAACCCGGAGGCGCTGGCGATGAAGGCGATGGCCATGCTCTTCACCAGCGAAACGCGCTTCCGCGCGGCGCAGAGGCTGGGCCGGATTGCGGAAAGCCCGCTGGTGAACAAGTCCGGCTGGATCACCTGGCTGCCCGGATACGCCGGCGGCTGGACCCAGGTGCGCGACCTGCACGAGATGCCGAAGCAGACCTTCCGCGAGTGGTTCGAGCAGCGAGGTGCAAAGGATGGCAACTAGCCCCATTTCGCACATAGACGCACGCACCGAAGTCCTTCGCCGCATCCGCGCGGCGACAGGGTCCGCGTTTGACCAGGCAGCCATTGATGCCGAGTGGCACGGCATTGCACGCGGCTACAAGAAGCTCGCCAGCGTCGACCGCGAAGGCCTGCTGCACCAACTGGAGGATCGCCTGCGCGACTACGACGCCGGTGTCTACCGGACCGCGCCTGAAGGCCTGCCCGCGCTGATCGCCCAAATCCTCGGCGAGCGCGGCAAGCATCGCATGGCTCTGCCTAACGGTATTCCGCGGGAGTGGCTTCCCGATGCAGTCACGTTCGTCGAAGACATGCGCGACGAACTCGCCGCCATCGACGCCTGCGAGGGTGTGCTGACCTCCGCCACGCTGGCCATCGCCGAGACCGGCACAATCGTATTGCAGGATGCCGCAGGCCAGGGACGGCGCGCGGTGACGCTGCTGCCGGACTATCACCTGTGCGTCGTCGATGCCGCAAACATCGTGCAGACGGTGCCCGAGGCGATCGCGCTTTTGCAGGCGACTGCGGACAAATCGACGACGTTCTTCTCCGGTCCGTCGGCCACGGCGGATATCGAAATGACGCGCATCAAAGGCGTGCATGGACCGCGCTTTGTGGATGTCATCCTCGTCCTTCCTCAGGATGTTCCTGCGCCAGCTTCGGTCTGAGTTCAGGATGAGGTTCCGCAACTCAAAAAAGCCTGCATGTTTGCTGGTCACTCTGCTGAGCGCCGCCGCAAGCGGCCAGACGCTGGCGCGCAAGGGCTGGGCCGGCTCCGGGATAACGGTCGCCCCGTGGTGGCAGGGCGCGGTCCTCTACCAGATTGATCCGCTCAGCTTTCAGGACTCGAACGGCGACGGCTTCGGCGATCTGCGCGGCATCATCCAGCGCCTGGACTACCTGCAGTCGCTTGGCGTCGATGTCCTTGTGCTGTCGCCGTTTCAGCTGCGGCCGGAGTTCCGCAAGTCTGGCGCCGGCGCGCCCTTCGACCCCAGGTACGGCAGCGAAGAAGACCTCGACCAGCTCGTGCAGGAGGCGAGCCGGCGCAGGATTCGCATCTTCGTCGACCTGCCGGTGGATAGCTCGCGCAGCGTGCAGGATCTGGAGAGCGAGGCCCGCTTCTGGCTGAGCCGCGGCATCGCCCGGACTGCGCCTGACGAGCGGCGACGCGGCGCTCACTCAGGCGCAGTTCGCGGAGCGCGTACGTGCGTTGCAGCGTCTGTGCGCCACCTATGCGGGCCAGCGCGTGCTCTTCCGGGATATGCCGCAGCCGTTGGCGGAGGGCACACTGACGCGACGACGCGCTACGGCCACTCCCACCGTCGATTCACCCGAGTTGCTGATCGACAGACGCCTCGCGACGATGGCGCACTTCAATGTGGCGGAGTTGCGCAGCGCGCTTGTCCCGCCCAACGCGACCATGACAGCCCTGACCCCTGCGACCGTGCCGGTCTCGGACAGCAACAGCCTGGCGCGCAGCCTGGACCGCTACGGCGACGGCGCGCACGATATTGCCGTCGCCAGGATCGTAGCCACCGCGCTGCTGACGAGCCGGGGCGCGCCGCTGCTCTACTTCGGCCAGGAGATCGGCATGGCGACAACGCCCGACGCTGCCGCGAAGGCGCCAATCCCGGCGCCGATGCAGTGGGGAGGCGAACCCGGCTTCACCACCGGCGTCCCGTGGATGGAGATGGGCCGCAACGCCTCCTCGGCCAACGTCGCGCTTGAAGATGCCGACGCCGGCTCGCTGCTGAACTGGTATCGCAAACTGAGCGCGCTGCACCATGAGAACGTGGCGCTGCACAGCGGCTGGATGACGACGATAGCGGACGGCAATCCGGACATCGTGGCGTGGATCCGGCAGACGCCGGCGAGCGCGACCAGCAGCGCCCCGGTGCTGGTGGTCTGCAATCTTACGGCGCGCTCGCTGCTCGTCTCGGTCGCGGCCGATGTCCGTCGCCTTGGCATCGTGACCGGCACCGGCATGATGCGGACGCTCGCAGCGACCCGGCCGGAGTCGGGCCCGGTCTCGATGAACCGAATCGCGCTGCCGCCGTTCGCTGTCTACATCGGCGAGCTGCCGCGCCAGCCCGGGCTTGAGTCGGCGCCGTCGACGTGGAAGAAGTCGCGCGGCTCCAGGGCATCGCCGTAGGCAGCATAAACCCGGTCGAAGACGGCATCCCAGCTACAGGTTGCTGCATAGGCTCGGGCCGCGATGCACATGCCGGCGAGGCGTTCGGGATCGCGCATGATTTTGGCGATCGCGTCCGCGAACTCGGCATCGTCGGCGATGAAACCGGTCTCGCCATGGCTCACACTGTATTTGGGGCCGCCATCAGGCGTAACGATCGCGGGCACGCCGCTGGCCAGCGCCTCGAGCACCACGTTGCCGAAGGTATCGGTGTGCGAGGGAAAGACCAGCAGGTCCATCCCGGCGTAGCCGCGCGAGAGCTCAATACCGCGCAGCACGCCTGCGAACTCGGCGTCGGGGAGCTCGCGGCGCAAGCCGTCCTCTTCCGAGCCGTGGCCGATAATGAGGAAGCGCACGTTCAACCCGGCGGCCCTCAGCTCGCGCTGTACCGTGGGCAGCAGCGCGACGTTCTTTTCGATGGAGAGACGGCCGACGTAGCCCAGCACGAAGGGCTCACCCGGCAGCGCCATGCGGGTGCGATGCTTCGGCGAGAAGAGCGTGATGTCGACGCCGCGCTGCATCAGTTGGCACCGGCGGCCGGTGGTCGCGGAGAGCATCGCGCACAGCTCGGGGTTGGGCGCGAAGAGCACGCGGGCCAGCGAGTAGAAGCGGTTGATGATGTCCAGCGAACGCGCCTGCACGCCATGTTCGGTCGCCAGACCGAGCTCGATCGGCATCGCGCGCGTGAGCCACGCCAGCCGCCGCGCCGCGTACTCATGCAGGTTGGTGTGCCACGAAGCCGCCAGCGGAATCTTCATCTTCCAGGCGAAGTAAGCGGCGAAGATGCCGAGTTCGCTGGGGCCGGTCATATGCAGGATGTCCGGCCGGAAGCGATGCAGTTCGTCTTCGATCGCCTCGGCATGCCGCCAGAAGAGCGGATCGAAGGCCAAGTCTTTTTCCACTCCGAAGGCCGCCGCCGAACGCGGAAGCTCGAGCGTGCGCAGACTGCCGGTGCGCTCGAACGCGACGAGCCGAGTGCCCGCGCGCACGCAGAGGAAGGGCAGGTCATGCCGTTGCGCGTAGGCGACCAGGTTGCGGCTGGTGTGGGCAACCCCGTTCACCTCGTGAAAGGAATCGGGGAAGTAGGCGACGCGCGGATGCATCCGATCGAGCCTACGCATCCTGCTGCGTCAGTGCGGCGCGCATGTCGCTGGAATCGTCCCATGCCAGGCGCAGGCCGCGGGAGACCGGTGCGCGGCCCAGAAGACGAACAGCTCCCAGGATCGCGCTGAGATAGACCGGCGTCCTGCCGTCGGCCTCACCGCCATTCCACATCTCCGAGATGGGGCGAATTTCGCCGTGCGCGTTGGGCGCGTAGACCCGTTCGTCCCAGCGCCGCGAGCCCTCGGGAAAGTGGGGATAGTTGCGGATCGCGTCCAGGGTCGACTGCAGGATGCGATGCTTCCACGGCTGCTTGTACTGCGGCATAAACAGCACATGCGACATGCGTTCGCGGCGCACCTCATGCACGAACTCGGAGAAGCTGTGCGCATGAGTAAGGTTGATGTTCGCGTTGGGCTCGATGCCGTGGCGATCTCCGCCGGAGATGACGAGTTGGTTCCACTGCTGGGCGAGCACGCGAACTGCTGCATTTTCGGTCCAGGTGCGCAGGCCGTTCAGTTCCAGTGCATGGATGTACTGTCCATGCTGGACCAGGAAGTCGTTCACCAGCACCTCATGCGCAGCCCCGCCGATGCGGTAGAGATCCCACAGCGGATGGTTGAAGACAATCAGCACGCCGGGGATGGCATCCAGTTCGGCCAGCATCTCGCCCAGCTGCGCCCCCGGCCGCGCCGCAAGGGGGGTCTCGCTGAAGGTGTTCAGGCGCGCGATCCAATGGTTGGCGTCGGCCGACGGAATGTTATGCACGCCGATGTGGAACGCGGTCGGTTTACAGTCGCGCACCGCGAACTCGTTCGCATAGGGCACCGACCACTCTACCGAGACGGGAATGTGGCGCGCCGAGGCGAGCGCGCGCAACAGGAGCGGCGCGGAGATGTCGTCATGGTCCGAGAGCGAGACCAATGCCGGAAGCTCAAGCGAATTTTCAATCTGCGAGCGCTCCAGATCGAATGCCAGGCGCGGCGTCAAGGGCGGCGTCCAGTAGGAGCGAAGATAATCGGGCCTGATTCCGGAGAAGCGAAAGCAGCGGTTCTCCGCCCAGCGCATAACGGGCTGCAGGAAGCTGAAGTCGGTGGACAGATCGGCGATGAAGTCGAGGGTCTCACGCGACTGATTGGTGTGCGAATGCAGCGAGACCCCGGCGGCAAAACCAGCGGCGGCGTGCGGCTCGCGCCAGAGGTAGGATACGGTGGACCTGCTCATCGTGCGACCTCCCGTGCTTGCAGCTAATGCCTCCAGTCTGCTCCGGCGGCGTGACGGGGGTGTGACTGCACCGAGAATTGGGCTTGAATTTCGGCACGGGGTGCCCGCCTGGGTTCCGCGGCTCCCCCTATCTGAATAGGCAATGTGCCGCTCCAGCCGGGGCTGGAGTCGGCGCCACCGCCGTTGAAGCATTCGCCGGGCTCGAGACCATCTCCGGAGGGCTGCCTTACCCCAAACCCATCGCCTCCGCCACCACGGCGAGCGCCCGCTCCTGCTCCTCCGGCGCGACCGACACCTCCCACGCGTCGTTGTCGGCATCCGGCACGACAGTCGCGATGAAGCCGGCATCGGTCAGGATCGCGCGCACCTGGTCGGTCTCCTCCACCGTCTCGAAGAGACCTACCAGACCGGTCGCCTCAGCCTCTACGTACTGGTCGGCGTCGACCTCCGCTGGAGGAAACAAGCCCATCTTCAGCCGCAGCAGGTTTTTGGCCGCCTCGATCTGATCGCTGTCCAGCCAGATTTCGAAGCGCGGCGGAACTCCCGACATCGCGTCGCCGTCGATCGGCTCGATGACCGGCTCCATCTCGGCGTCTTCGAGAATGGCGCATGCCTTCGACAGCTCGATGCCGTCGTAAAAGGAGATGAGCGAACTTAGTCCGTCTTTGCTGGTCTGCGGAGCTTCGAGCGCCTGCTCCATCATGGAAGCGCCGGACGGGATTACACCCGGAATGCCGGCTCCAAAGCCGGACTCGCGCTCTTCTTCCTCAATCACGACAACAGGTTGATCGGGCGGGGGCTCGGGCGTGATGCCGCGACGGCGAAGCTCCTGCACTAATACCAGCCGGGCCGCGTCGGTGAGGTCGTCCTGGTCGTCCGCCATGTCGAGCAGATGTTCGTCGCCCATTTCGGCGTATAGCTTTTGCAGCCGTTCCTGTTCCGTCTCCATGCGTGGTTATCTCCGAGTGGCAATGCCATCCTACCTTAGGATGCAAACGGTGTGTATTGATTGGGTAGGGCTCTTCAGTATACCCTTGACCGGATAGCCGTTCGGGGGTATTACTTGCAGATGTGGACAGTTCTCATCAGCGATGAATTCAAGCCTGAGCTGATCGATCTCCCACGGCAGGTACGAATCGAGATCGCGTCGATGACGGATTCGCTGGAGCGGTTTGGACCGCTGCTTGGCCGCCCGTTGGTCGACACTCTGAAGGGATCCGCGCACGCAAATATGAAAGAGCTTCGGTTCTCGGCCGCAGGCGGCGTATGGCGATTGGCCTTTGCTTTCGATATCAGGCGCAGCGCCGTTCTTTTGGTCGCCGGTGACAAATCAGGAGGCAGTCAGGACCGTTTCTACCGAGAACTTATCCGTAAAGCAGATGAACGCTTCAATGCTCATCTGGAACGCATTCGAATCAAAGAAGCAGAGGCTCAGAAGCCGAGTTTGACTCAGAAGAGGAAATAATCCATGCCACAGCTTATGAGAGACTTCATCGCATCCCTTCCCGCTGCGGAACGCCGGGCAATTGCAAAACGATCCAGGGAGATTCTCGCCGAGGAGCTCTCCCTGCAGGAGCTTCGCCGCGCCCAGCACATGACCCAGGTGAAGATGGCGAAGAAGCTCGGCATCGCTCAGAAGCAGATCTCGGAGATCGAAAAGCGCACCGACATGCACATCTCAACGCTTCGCCGGTCGGTCGAGGCGCTGGGAGGCAAGCTGTCGCTCATCGCCGAGTTCCCCGACCGTCCGCCCGTCATCCTTACCGGCATTGCCTCGCAGGACCTTTAGCCGGCTGCCAGTTCTGCCCGCACCCGCTCCATCGTCGTAAGGTAGAAATCCAGGTTGTGGACCGAGAGCAGCGTCGCAGCCAGCGGCTCGCCGGCCGCGAAAAGGTGCCGCAGGTAAGCTCGGGTGTACCGGCGGCAGACCATGCAGGCGCAGGTCTCGTCGATCGGCCGCTGGTCTTCGGCGAACTCCAGCTTCTTGATGTTGAGGCGGGCGACCTGGCCGTCGACCCGTGCGAAGACGAGCCCGTGACGTCCGGCGCGCGTCGGCAGCACGCAGTCCATCATGTCGACGCCCATCTTCGCGTACTCCTCGATCTCATCCGGATAGCCGACGCCCATCACATAGCGCGGCTTGTCCTGCGGAAGCAATTCAAGCGTGCGCGCGATCATCTCGCGGGTCACCTCGCGCGGCTCGCCGACGGCCAGTCCGCCGATCGCATAGCCAGGAAGTTCCATCGCGACCAGCCGCTCGGCCGACTCCTTGCGCAGATCGGCGTACATTCCGCCCTGAACGATGCCGAAGAGCTTTTGCGTCTGCCCGTCGCGCTCCGCAAACCACGGAACTTGCTCCTTGTTCGCGGCAAAATACTCGGCCGAACGCGCCGCCCAGGCGTGGGTCAGGTCCATCGACTGCTTCGTGCGCTCGTAGGTCGCGGGATGCTCGACGCACTCGTCGAAGACCATCATGATGTCGGCGCCGAGCGCGATCTGCACCTTCATGGCGTGTTCGGGCGAGAAGAAATGCCTGCTGCCGTCGAGATGCGAGCGGAACTCCACTCCTTCATCCGAAATCCTGCGCAGTTTGCTGAGCGAGAAGACCTGAAAGCCGCCAGAGTCGGTGAGCATGGGCCGCCGCCAGCTCATAAACCGGTGCACCCCGCCCATGCGCCGGACCAGTTCGTGGCCGGGGCGCAGGTACAAGTGATAGGTGTTGGCCAGAATGATCTGCGCGCCACTGCCGCTGAGGGTTTCGAGCGTGTCCTGCGGAACGGCCTTTACGGTGGCCTGCGTGCCGACGGGCATGAATACGGGAGTTTCGACCGCCCCGTGCGGAAGAGTCACCCGGCCGCGGCGTCCGCCGCCTTCGGCGGTGTGTAGAACCTCAAAAGCAGAAGCCATCTATCGATGATAGAGCCTTACTGCTTTACAAGCTGTTCGGCTTCGGCCTGCTTTAGTTCAGCGACTTTGCGCGCATGCCGAGCCAAAGAGCCTTCTCCGGACCGGCCTTGCTGCGATGCGACAAGGATGTCCATTCCGACTTCGTCGCGGTGTTCGAACCACCAGCGAGCTTCTTCCGCTTCGGTCTTGAATTCAGGCAGCTTGCGAGCTTCCATGTTTTTCACCTCGTCCTAAGATACTCCTCGATCAAATACCTGGGAGCATCGTAAGCAGTTACAGCCCTTATAAGACTTCCTCTCCAAGTCGTCAGGACTACGAGAAATCTACCTTCCGCTGTCATCCCAACTTCCTGAAACCGTTCCTCGTCGTGCCAATCCTGGTATTCGACATCGAGAGTGCGGTGAGTTAGAACAAACTCCACCTCGACAGGAGTGACGTTGTGTTCTGCAATGTGTTCAATGTTCTCGTTGTCCCAGTCGAACTGCAGCAACTTTCAGCTCCGATCAGATGCACCACAAGTGCAGATCAGGATTGTGACGACAGCCGCTATTGCAGCTCGACACTTGACCCACAGGCAAGCACTAGCCATACTCATCCCAACAAACGAAAGACCCAGCCCCATCATCCTGGGAATTGAGCAACTCGCCCGATTAACGAGAATTGTCCGGCGCCGCAGTGGCTCAAAACAAAGTGTAGCGGACGACTCAGCAGTAGGTCGAGAACTGTATTGCCCTCTACGGCTGCTCCACCAGCTTCACCGCATCCGCCACGCTGATGCCCGCCGGAATCTGCTTGAACTCCGAGTGGTGAGCGTCCTCCGAGCGGGCGATCGTCTTCAGGAACAGGGCCTTGCCGTTGATGTCGGTGTGGACTGCTTCCGTCTTCCAGTCGGCGCCTTCGCAGTGCTCGCGGGTGGTGGAGAAGTTGCTTCCGGCGTGGATGGTCGCCAGAAATCCGAAGCCAAGACTCAGATCCTGCGGCAGCTTCCCGTCCAGCTCGCGTGTCCGCACCATCTTCGGGTCGATCAGTACCGACCCGCTCATCGCGTGCAGCACTCTCTCCTCGAGGCCGTTCGGCTGGTAGTCCGGGTTGGGACGGTAGTGGACGCGGATGAAGTCGCCTTCCGCCTGCGGCGTATCGAACAGGAACGCCTTGGGCAGCAGCAACATCATCTGGCGGGCGTGCATCTCGTCCTGGCCCTTCGCCATCTCGCGCTGTTTGAACGCGTCGGGATGCGCTCCGTCGTCCTCGATGCGGGCGCGCTCGGCCGCCTTGCGCTGCGGGCTGAGCAGCTTGCCATCCTCGGCGATGAGGTAGTGGATCTTGCCCCACTGCGTCTCGGCCACGCGCTCGGTCCACTCGTGGAAGCCGGTGCGGTCGGACTTCTCGACCGACAGATACATATAGTAGCCGCGGTGGGCGGAGGCCTCGTTCTCATGCTGAACGACCTCCTCGACCAGCTCTTTGCCTCCCAGCTGGGAGACGTTCGACGCAATCTGCGCGCCCGCCGAACGCGCGGAAGCGATCAGCGCCAAGCCCAATCCGAGAAGACCGCCGGCAATTGCTCTCATGAGTCGCTCCGACCTTTATCTTACGATTGAGATGCGTCCCTCGCGCCTTGCGTCACTGCGATGTTGTTTGGACTTCCAAGCTGCCGGAACGCCGCACACCGTTTGAGTCCTCTGAGACGTAGAATGGAGTGAACAAGGAAAATCGAAGGAAGAGACTCCCGCAGCCCTCATGATCCAGACCAGACAGAGCATCAACCGCGCACTTGCGCAGCAGATCGGCCGCGCCGCCTCCGCCGCCGGAATCCAGGTCGTCGCGACCGAGCCCGCCACCAGCTTCGCCGGCGAACCCACCACGCGGTTTACGCTCGCGCTGCATGGCGCCGCTTCGGGCTCCAATACGCTGCAGCTCGAACTCTCGGACACCTTCGACACCACCGCGCCGGAGTTCGCGCAGGAACTCGGGCTCTTCCTGGCCGAGACCGCCAACCGACTGCGTAATCCGCGGCCGAACGCGCTACTTTCGCTTTCAGGCATTCCGCTCAGCTACTCGAACTTTGCTTGGCCGTTCCATGAATCGAGCGCCGGCGCGGATACATCGGTGGTGCACGGGCAGATCAACCTTGAAGATGGCGAAGGCAGCCCGCTGCACGCCAAGATCGCCGCCGCCATGACGGTGACCTTCCGCGAGATTGTGCGCGCGCCCGAGCAGCCGTT
Organism: uncultured Acidobacteriaceae bacterium; assembly: GCA_964245315.1. Lineage (GTDB taxonomy): Bacteria > Acidobacteriota > Terriglobia > Terriglobales > Acidobacteriaceae > Edaphobacter. The sequence continues at coordinate 18,837 of CAXTMK010000019.1, forward strand.
TGCGGAAAGCTTCATCCTGAACGCGGTGCGCAAAACGCTCGACCAGGGACAGTTGGAGTTGGTGAAGTCGGGCAATCGCCAGCCCGTTCCGGTGACGACGCGCTACTACTCCGGCAAGCAGCAGAAGTTCGTCTTCAACGACACCAGTGAGACGCAGCGCCGCAAATTTCTGGCCGCGAAGACGTTCTGGCTGTCGGGCGTGCTGGGCAGCGGAGCGCCGGTATGGCTGCTCGACCCGCGTGATGCGCAGTATCTGAACGCGTCGGTCGCGGAGTTGAAGCTGTCGGTCGAGGCGCTCGCCAAAGAGGGGATGATTACGCTTTCGAGCGATCCCGCGTTTGCCTCGCCCACGGTAGCGCTGCTGGAGCGGAAGCCGGAGTTCCAGGCGGAATTGGCGGCGGCTTTGGCGTTCATTAAGCCCAGCTTCAACGAGAATATGCGCGGCGGGCATACGAATATGTAAAGGTTTGCTGGAGATATAACGCAAAACGTTATATAGTGACTCTGTGATCCATTCCTTCCGGTGCAAGGATACGTACAATTTGTTTCTCACCGGCAAGAGCAGGCGCTGGAGCGGTGTGCTGTCAGTCGCGATTCGCAAGCTGGACCAGCTCGACGCCACCGTGGCGCTGGATGATTTGAGGGCTCCTCCAGGCAACAGGCTGGAACCTCTAAAGGCGGATCGCGCTGGTCAGCACAGCATTAGAATCAACGATCAATGGCGTATCTGTTTAAATGGCGAGTGGACGGACCATACGAGGTCGAAATCGTGGATTATCACAAATAGAGCGTGGGAGCGATACATGACGATCAAGAGACCTTCAAAGGGCTGGGCAATTACGCGAGTCACAACCCATCCAGGCGAGATTCTACGCGAAGACTTCCTGCTTCCAATGGGCATCACCGCCAACCAACTCGCAATCCGCACGAAGATGCCTTCGACGCGGGTCGGCGAGGTTCTCCACGGACGCCGCAGCATTTCGCCGGATACCGCGTTGCGGCTCGGACGTTTTTTCGGAACTTCTCCGGAGTTCTGGATCAATCTCCAGGCGGCGCACGACCTCTCGAAGGTGCGTCTCGAACTCGATCGAAGCCTGCGCGAGATCGAGCCATTCCAATTCGAAGCCGCTACCGCATAGCTCGATCTCGGCCACCCTCCCACGCCTCGCGCAGACCCTCCGCCTCCGGTAAAGTAGAAGCCTGCCGCACTCCCCGGCGGCGGAGGAACTCGCATGCAGGCAAAGCTTCCGGTTTTCGCGTTTTTTGTCTTTTTGGCGGCCTTCTCATCCGCGCAGATTCAGGTGCAACCTCCGCCGCAGCAGCCGACGGCGGACATCACCGCCAATCCGCGAGCCCGCACCACTCCGCTGAACGAGCCGACCGTCGATGGCTTCATCCGCCGCGACCGCGACGCCATCGCCTTGACCCTGCCCGCGCAGGCCGGCTCGACCGGTACGCAAAAGACCCTCGTCCTGCATGACTTCGATTTCAACGGCGAGCCGGTCGAGACCAGCAAGCTGCACCTGCACCTGCTTTCGCCGGGCGTCTACGAGCTGGAGTCGCTGGCCTACACGGTCGGCTACTGGCGCTTTCGCGTCACCGATTCCGCCGCCTTCTACGGCCTGGGCGAGCACTTCGACACCCTGAACCACGCGCACACCATCGTTCGCAATGTGTCGATGGATAATGGCGGCCGCAAAGGGTCGAGTGCCTACAAGTGCATCCCGTTCTTCATGTCGACGACCGGCTACGGGCTGTGGCTCGACACCACCGGCGAGGCCACCTTCGACCTGAATGCCTCGAACCGCGATGAGGTCATCGTCGATGCCGCCACCAACCGGCTGCGGCTCCTGCTGTTCGTCGGCACGGATACCGCCGCGGGCCGCTTTTCGACCATCCTCACGGCGTTCACCGCGCTCGAAAGCCCGGCCCGGCCCATCCTGCCGCCCTACTGGGCGTTCGCGCCGTGGCAGGCGCGCGACTACCACCAGAATCAGGCGCAGGTGATGGAAGATATCGACCATACCCGCGAGCTTGGGCTGCCGGCCTCGGTCATCCTGATCGATTCGCCCTGGACCACGGCTTACAACTCCTACCAGTTCAACCCCAGGCAGTTCGACGATGCGCCGGCAATGATCAAACATCTGCATGACTCCGGCTACAAGCTGGTGCTGTGGCATACAAGCTGGATCAACAACAAGTCGAACCCGCCCGGCGAAGCGGGTTTCGAAGGCAAATTGGAGGAGACCAGCCCCAACTACGCCGAGGCGGCGAGCAACGGCTTCTTCGTCAGGACGCCGGACGGCAAGCCGTGGGTGGGAACGTGGTGGAAGGGCAGGGGATCGCTGATCGACTTCACCAATCCGCACGCCAAATTGTGGTGGCAGGATCAGGTGCGGCAGGCGATCAAGGCGGGCGCGGACGGCTTCAAGGACGACGACGCCGAGGGCGCCTTCTTCGGCGGCTCGGGCGAGGTGAAGTTCTTCGACGGCACCGACCCACGCCTCATGCGCAATCGCTACGGCACGCTCTACAACAACGCGGTGGAAGAGCTGATCCAAAAGGATCTGAAGGGCAACGGCGTGCTCTTTGCGCGCTCGGTGACAACGGGCGCGAACGGCATCGGCTTCCTGTGGGGCGGCGACAACGAGGCCAGCTTTTCGCCCGATAACGGACTGCCGACGGTGGTGACGGCGGGCATCTCGGCAGGGCTTTCGGGCATGCCGCTGTGGGGCGCGGATATCGGCGGCTATCTCGGCCAGCCGGACACGCCGAACCCATTGCTGCTGCAGCGTTGGACGGAGTACGCCGCCTTCACCCCGATGATGGAGGTCATGTCGTCGAAGAACATTACGCCCTGGACCTTCGACAAGAACTCGCCGTCAGGCACGCCTGCGCTTGACACGTACAAGAAGTTCGCGATCCTGCATATGTCGCTCTTTCCTTATCGCTACGCCGCCGCGCAGACAGCCGCGAAGACCGGCATCCCGCTGATTCGCGCGCTGGTGCTCGACTATCAGGACGATCTGAAGGCGCGGACCATCAAGGACGAATATCTCTTCGGGCCGGACCTGCTGGTGGCTCCTGTGATCGACGAGAATACCAGCCGCGTGGTCTACCTGCCGGCCGGCGACTGGATCAATCTGTTCACGGGCAACGCTCTGACGGGGCCGTTAACATTCGTCGCGAACGCGCCCGCCGACACCATTCCCGTGTACGCCCGGCGCGGGACGATTCTGCCGAGGATTCCCGAAGACACGATGACGCTGGTGCCGCAGTCGGAGTCGGGCAACCAGACCGTGAAGGCGCTCGACGACCGCCGCATCTACGAGATCGTCGGGCCGCCGGCGAATGCGGCTACCAGCATTACGGACTTCGAGGGGCGCACGGTGCTGCGCAGCGAGAACACGCTGCAGATCACGGGCGACTCGGCGGCGCACATCATCGTGCGCTGGCTGTTCGCGACGCCGCACGCGGCTACGGTGAACGGAGCGTCGGTGCCGGTGCAGATTGTCGGCGGCGTGGCTACGATCGAGTTCGACCATAGCTCGAGTTCGTCGGTGGCATGGCAGTAGAAGAGACAAACACAGAGGACACTGACGCCACGGAGAAAAGCCACCGAGGATTTCTCTGTGGCTTTTCTTCGTGCTAGCTGCGTGCTCCATGTTCGTCTTTGACGACGCCTACGATACAGTACAGCTAGACCGCTTCGGTTGAACCTCCTTTGAATCTCTATGCGAATTCTGTTGATCGGCAACTATGCCGCGGACAAGCAGGAGAGCATGTTGCGCTACGCCGCCCTGCTGGAGCGGGAGTTGGCCGCGCGTGGCCATGGGGTGCGCCTGATGCAACCGCGGTCCATCGCAAGTAACTCCGGGGGCGGCGGATTGGCCAAGTGGCTGGGCTACGTGGATAAGTTCGTGCTGTTTCCGTTTGCCTTGAAGCGCGCGCTCCAGGACTTCGATGTCGTCCATATCTGCGACCACTCCAACTCGATGTACACGAAGTATCTCGCGGGCAAGCCAAACGTGGTGACGTGCCACGATGTGCTCGCGATCACGAGCGCGCTGGGCGAACACAGCGAGAATGCGGTCTCGGCGACGGGACGCACGCTGCAGCGGATGATCCTGAAGGGCCTGAAAGCGGCGCAGTATGTGGTGTGCGTCTCGACGGTCTCGCAAAAAGAGATGCTGCGCATCACCGGGCGTCCCGCCGAGAGCAGCGAGGTTATCTACAACAGTCAGAGCTACCCGTATGCGCCCATGCCGATGGAGCTTGCGATCAAACGCGTGGATGCGCTCGGCTACGATGCCCGTACGCTGTTCTTCCTGCATGTGGGCGGGGCGACGTGGTACAAGAACCGCCTCGGCCTGATGCAGATCTTCGCTTGCCTCCGGCAACTGCCCGCTTACGCAGCGACGCGGTTGCTGTTGGTCGGAGGTCCGTTCGAGGCCGAGGTCGAGCGGTATATCGCGGAAGCCGGGCTGCAGTCGCAGGTGACGCGGCTCTCCGGCCTTACGAACGAGGATCTGCGGGCCGTCTACTCGCTGGCTGAGTCGTTTCTCTTTCCGTCACTGCAGGAGGGCTTCGGCTGGCCCGTCATCGAGGCGCAGGCCTGCGGCTGCCCGGTCTTCGCGACCAACCGCGAGCCTATGACCGAGATCGGCGGCGACGCGGCAATCTACTTCGACCCAGCGAACGCTGCGGGCGCGGCCCGCATCATCGCCGAGGCGCTTCCCCGCCGGGAAGAGATTTGCGACAAGGGATTCGAGAACGTAAAGCGCTTTTCGGTGGACGCGATGGTGGACGGACTGCTGCGCGCCTACGAGCACGTTATTGCGGCGGGTTAAGTAAAGTTAAGAAGCAAAGACCGAGAGACTGCGAACAGGCGCGAGTTACTTTGCACGGGGAAAGGAACGGTATTTCAGTGTAAGGAAGCCTGGATCAGGGCTGGCGTTCGAGTTCCAGAATGCGCGCGACGACATGCTCGCGTAGCAACACGACCGTTTCCAGCATCGCGGTCCGTTCCTCTTCCGATAGGAGGTCGCTCAAGCCGTAACGATGTTCCACTCCGAAGGGTTCGAGCAAAGAGAGGCTGTAGGGAAAAGTTGGGAGCTGTTCTCCCAACTGCGCGAGCATCTTCCCCAAAACGCCGAACCTGTGGGTGAACGGGTAGGGCTGTCCGTGTGCGCTAATTAGCGCTTTGAGCAACTTCTCGCAACTCTGCTGGGCATGAAACCCGTAGATATGATCAGGCAGCGGATACTGCAACGCTGACTCGTCGCCCTGCGCCAATGTACACAGCATCAGGACGTGCGAACTCTGGATGTTCCCGGTCATAGAGGGTTATCCCTTCACAATCGATGTAATTGAAGATGCTGTTCAACCAGGGCCGGTGAAGGTCGAACTTGGTCTTCGACACCACGATCATATCCACGCTCATATCGATTCCGTCCAGCACCGTATAAGGGAGAAGTTGACGTACCTTTTCCTGTGGTACGTCCAGGATTACCGCCAAATCCAAGTCACTGTCAGGCCTGTGATCGCCTCGAGCACGCGATCCAAACACGATAATCTTCAGCGGATCCGCCTTCGCAACAATGCGGCGCACGACCTCATCCACTTTTTCTTTCGTCACACCCCAGTCGTATGAAATGGTTTGCGCCGCCATTGACTTCCCTCGCACTTCCTATCGGAATTCTAACTCCCGTGAGAGCATACCCACATGTGTTTCTCCGCCACCGCGAACTTCGCCGGCTCGGCCGTGCTTGGCACCATCGGGGTGGCCACGCTGACGCAGGTCAGGCATCGCCGCGAGTTGCTCTTCGCGTCGCTGCCCACGCTGTTCGCCGTACACCAGTTCATCGAGGGGTTCGTGTGGCTCGGGCTTGACGGCAATCTGTCGCCGGCGGTGACGCACAATATGGGCACGGCCTTCGTGCTCTACGCGCAGGGTCTGCTGCCGTTCCTGATGCCGCTGTCTATCCAGCTCTTCGAGCCGAACACGCCCAGTCGCCGCCGCATGATTCCCTTTACCATCCTCGGCGGCGGCCTGACGCTCTATATGCTGTGGGCGCTCGCGGCGTATCCGCTGCAGGTCTTTGTCGAGCGCAACAGCATCGTCTACGTCAACGCCGGCACGAACTATACGACGCTGGCCGTGCTGTACATCGTCGCGACGACGTTTTCGCTGTTCTTTTCGAGGCTAGCGCCGATGATCCTCTTCGGCGCGGCCAACCTGATCGCGCTGCTGGCTACCATGGCGGTAAAACGTTACGCCTTCACGTCGGTGTGGTGCGCCTACGCAGCAGTCGCGAGCGTCATCATCCTCGCCTACTTCTGGAAGACCGAACCCTTCAGGCCTTTTCACTATGGCTCGATCACTTCGTCCAGGCGAGGCCATCGACACCCGGCGTCAGCGTGATCGGCGGCTGCATCGCCCAGGTCTTCGGCTCGAGCACTTCGACCACTCCTGCGGCCGGCACCGACAAATAAACCAAGCCGCCGTGCAGCAGAAATCCTCCCGTGCCCGAGGCCGGCAGAGGATACGTGTGCACCACCTTCCAGGTCGCCATATCGAATACCTCAAGCTGGCCCGGTTTCGTCCGATCTTCCGTGTCCGGAATCTCCGAGACGAGCAGATAGCGGCCATCCTCCGTCGGCTGGGTGACGTAGGGCCTGGCACCGGTCGCGACCCAGCGGCTGAGCGCGTTGGTCCTGCTGTCGATGACGGCAAACCGCGGCTGGTCGTAATCCGACGTGAAGACCCAGCGCCCATCGTTTGAGACGGCAATGCGCTGGACGGTCTTCGTCAGCGGAATGACGGTGATCAGCCTGCGATTCGGAACATCCAGCACGCTGACGGAGCCGGCGCCCACGTTCGCCGTGTAGGCACGCGTGCGGTCGGGCGAAAAGGCCATGATGTGCGACTCTTTCGCGCCGGTCGGAATCTGGCCCACCACCTTGCGGCTGGTCACGTCGACGATCTCGATTGCGTTCGCCAACTCGCCCGTGCAGTAGAGCAAGCCGCCAGGGCCGAAGAGATCCTTGTGCGGACGCAGGGGACGGTCGAAGTCGATGGTGGCGGCAACCTTGCGCGCGGCGACGTCGATGACGTCGATGGACGCGCCGTCCGTTCCCGGCTTCCCGACGCCGGCGTTGCCGTAGATGGGCACGTACAGCCGGGAGCCATCGGGCGAGGCTGCGATCTCATGGCCGTTCACCCCGACCGAGATTGTGCCGACGGGCCGGCGGGTCGCGGTGTCAACCAAAACGACGCTGTGCTCCTTCTGATTGACTACCGCCAGCAGGCCGGATTGAGCCGCAGCTACGGATGTTAAGCATAAGGACAGCACCAGAAAACGAACCATAGCTCCTCCGGGCAGTGTTAACTGAGGCCCGAATCACAATACAGCATTCACCCCGCCACTGGAGCGTGGACCAGCTAAGCGGCTGAAACACAAAGACCATTGGCACGCATTGCCGCCAGGGGCAGATAATCGCATATACCCGGTCGAATCAGTTATCTTTCGTTCTCCCATGCTCAGGAAAGCAGGTTCCATGCCGATTTCCGCGGCCACAGCAACCCGCATTACCGGTGTCGACGCGCTCCGCGGCCTCACGGTCGCGTTCATGATCCTCGTCAACGACCCCGGCGACTGGGCTCACGTCTACGCGCCGCTCGACCATGCCGAGTGGAACGGCTTCACCCCGACCGATCTCGTCTTCCCGACCTTTCTCTTTCTCGTCGGCTGCTCGATCGTCTTCAGCATTTCGTCGCGGCTCGCCGCGGGCGTAGCGCAATCGAAGATCGCGCTCCAGATAGCACGCCGCGCTCTGACCATCTTCCTCATCAAAATGTTCCTCAGCGCCTACCCGCACTTCCACCTCACCCACCTCCGCATCTACGGAGTGCTGACCCGTATCGCGCTCTGCTATCTCATCGCGGGCCTCATCTTCCTGTACCTTCGCTCAGCCCGAGCGCTCTTCGGCGTCTTTGTCGCCCTGCTCATCGGCTACTGGATGCTGATGCGCTTCGTTCCAATCCCCGGCCTCGGCACGCCCACCCACGGCTTCGCCATCCTCGACCCCGACCGCAATCTCGCCGCATGGCTCGATCGCCGCGTTTCCGCGTGGTGCCTGCACCGGGTCCACATGGGGCGGCTTTACGAGGAAACCCGCGATCCCGAGGGCCTGCTGAGCACCCTGCCCGCGGTGGCGACCACGCTGCTCGGCGTCCTCGCGGCGCTTTGGCTTCGCGCGCAGAGATTGGCTGAGTCCCGCACCATTCTGCTGCGCGGAGCTACAGCCGCCGTGCTTTGCCTCGCTCTCGGCAAGCTGTGGAACCCCTGGTTTCCCATCAACAAGAACCTCTGGACGAGTTCTTACGTGCTGTTTGCCGGCGGCTGGTCGCTGCTCATTCTCGCGGTCTTTTACTGGCTCTTCGATGTGCAGCGCGTGCAGGAGAGGTCGCGCGTCGCCCGCGCCATGCTGTGGCCGCTGCTGGTCTACGGCTCGAATGCGATTACGGCTTTCATCTTTTCGGAGCTGGCGGTGGAGAGCCTCCTCTGGTGGAAGGTTCCGCCCAACCCGGCCTTCGATCCCGAGGGACACATTCACACCGCCTGGGCCTGGCTCTACTACCATCTGTTCGCGCGCCAGGGTTCGACGGAGAATACCTCCGTGGCTTTCGCTCTCGCCTTTGTAGTCGTCTGCTTTATTCCGAACTGGCTGCTTTGGCGGCGCAAGCTGTTTCTGCGGGTTTGATTCAGCGACATTTGCGCCCTAAGGTTGACCAAGGCGTGCCTGCCTTAAGGTTCCTTATGTAAAAGTAAACCTTGCTGTAACACTCAATTTACAAACAATCTATAAAGGCTCCCTATCGTTTGACTATCACTTCTAAGGGAGATCCGCCTGTGCCTCATGCACGCTTTCACTTTTTCGCGCTTTTCGCCGCCAGTATCTTTCTTTCACCGGCGCTTTCAGCGCAGACACCAGAAGTCGCCGGCTCCGTGGTCGACAGTAAGGGCTCGTTCGTCGCGCATGCAAAAGTTGCTATCCACTCGCCCGACAACAAGATCACTCGCAGCACCGTCGCAGATGATGCTGGTCACTTTGCGCTCAGCAACGTCCCCGCGGGAGACTATATCCTCGACGCGGATGCGCCTGGGTTTGCGACCACGCACGAAGCGAGCGTTGTCGTCGCCGCCGACGCACGTCCGGCCCTGACGGTCACGCTGCGCATCGGCAACCTGGAACAGATGGTCGAAGTTCAGGCCGACGCGTCGAACTCCGTCGCTGCTCAGCTTGCTCCCATGGACGCTCGCCTGGATGCCCGTTCCGCGCGTACCGAGATCACGTCGCATTTCATTGAGAACTACACGACGCCCACCGCCGACAATACGGAGATGATTTTCTTCGCGCCGGGAACATTCTCGGTGAACCCCAACGGCAGTGGCCTCGGCGATTCGAAGAACTTCTTCCGCGGCTTCTCCGACGGCAACTACGACATTACCTTTGACGGCATCCCCTACGAAGACACGAACTCACCCACACATCACTCCTGGGCTTTCTTCCCCGCTCCTTTCATCGGCAGCGTGGACTTCGATCGCTCGCCCGGGTCCGCGTCGACGGTCGGACCGACGCCCTTCGGCGGTTCGATCAACATGCTTTCGAAGACGCTGCGCCAGGACCCCGACATCATCGGATCGGTCAGCTATGGGTCATTCAATACAATCCTTTCGGACGGTCAGATCAACTCCGGTCCGCTGGGCGCCAACAAGAAGACTCACTTTCTGGCCGACTTCAACCACCTGACCTCAGACGGTTTCGAAACCGGGAACGCGCAGATGCGCTCGGCCGGCGACATCAAGGTCGAATACCGGTTCAACGACGAGAAGATCCTGACCGGTTATAGCGGCGTCGGCCTGCTCGACACCAACACGCCCAACACCAAGGGCCCCACGCGTACACAGTATCTGGCGCAGTACAACTACCTGCTGCAGAGCACCGACCCCACGCGGACGGACTACACGGGTTATAACTACTACCACATCCCCTCGGATTTCGAATACGTCGGCTTCATCACGCCGCTCGGCCGCGGCTGGCATGTCGACACCAAGCAGTACACCTACAGCTACTACAACCAGCAGAACTACGCCTCCGGTTCTGTGGCGATCACGGAAGCCAACTGCCTTCCCAACGGCGTCGTTGCCAAGTCATGCGGCGTAGATAAGCTAAATAGCTACCGCAAGTATGGCGATATCACCACTGCAAGCCAGGTGTCAAAGTACGGCATCTTCCGAACCGGTCTCTGGTACGAGTGGGCGACCACCTCGCGCCATCAGATTCCGCAGGATCCCATCTCCAGGCGGGATAATCCCCTGCCGAACTTCAACGAGAAGTTCTACACCAACAGCTACCAGCCGTTCGCCGAGTACGAGTGGCACCCGAACCTGAAGCTCACGGTGACGGGAGGCGCGAAGTTCTCGCGCTACACCTTCGATCTTCAGCAGTTCTCCGATAATGGAGGCGTTGTCGGTACGCTTCCGGCAGGACAGACCGCCGTGTATCACTCCGCGTCGTTCAATACCGTTCTGCCTTCGGCGGATGTGAACTACCGCTTTCGCGATAACTGGTCAGCCTATGCGCAGTTCGGAACGGGCAGCCTGATTCCTCCGTCCAGCGTCTTCGACGTGCCCAACGTGGTTGGCGGCGTCCTGGTCAATCCCGTCACAGTACTACCGAAGCAGACCAAGGCCTATACCTACCAGACAGGCTCGGTGCTCAAGCTTCGCCGCGTGGCCCTTGACGGAGACTTCTACTACGTGTTGTTCGGGAATGGCTACACGGCCTCACCCGACCCCAATGCCGCGGGCGCGAACGAGTATCAGAGCTCCGGTAATTCGACCACTAAGGGCTTTGAGGGTGAGGCCAACGTGTCGCTGACGCATGGGCTGCTGATCTACCTGAACGGTACGGCTGGCTCGGCGCGCTACACCAGCCAGACCATCCTGACGGGGACATCGACGGGCAACAAATACTACGTCAACCCGAACAACGGTGCGGCGGTTGCGAACACGCCGGCCAACACGGAGACGTGGGGATTGACCTATACCGCACACAACCTGGACTTTGGCTGGCTCACCAAGCGCATCGGGCCGATGTGGAATGACAACAAGGCGACCGTCAAGCTGAACTACACGGATGGCACGGTCTCGGGCAGCACGAGCATCACCGCCAGCCAGGTAATTCCCATCGATCCTTTCACGCTCTCGAACCTTTTCCTGAACTACAACGTTCGCAAGATTCCACATCTGGAGGGATCGAAGCTGCGCCTGAGCTTCAACAACCTCTTCAACGCGCAGGGGATCACCGGGCTGACCGCTGCGACGGCGGGGACGGCGTTTACCCCCGCCGCGGGTGATACGCTGACGCTTCTCCCGGGGCGCAGCGTCACGGTGTCGTTCCAGGTAGGCCTCACCCGCAAGCGATAGCTCCGCGCGGCCCCACCCAGGCAGACCGGCAACCGCCGGTCTGCCTCGTTTGTTCTCACTCCTGAGGCCACGTCCATGCGCTTGACCGCTCTCCTCCTCCTGACGGCAACGATTGCCGGTGCAAAGCAAACGGCGCCAGCGGGTTTGCCGCGCAGCAGCCCATGGTTCAACCCGCAGTCGATCAACTTCGCCGCTCTCGCTCCTGCACCACCCGCGCCCGGTTCGACACGCGACAAACAGGACATGGAAGATGTCCTGCGTGCGCAGCGCACCCGCACCGCAGCTCAGGTCCATCAGGCGCAGGCCGATGACAAAGAGGAAGACATCTTCATCTTCGCTTCGATCCTCGGGCCGAAGTTCAACGCAATCGACCTTCCCCTGACAGCCGCGCTATCGCAACACCTGCGCGACGCCTCCGCGGTCGTAAACCCTCCGCTGAAGGTTTGCTTCGCGCGCCCCCGGCCCTTTGTCGCGTCGACCGCCGTTCATCCTGTCTGTGAGAAGACTGCCAGCAACTCCTTCCCCAGTGGTCACAGCATGGTCGGCACGCTCGAAGGCCTCGCGCTGACCCAGATCGTGCCCGAACATTCGGCGGAGATCCTCGCTCGCCTTGACGGCTATGCGCAGAATCGCGTGGTGTGCGGAGTCCACTATCCAAGCGATGTCGCCGCATCCCGCGTCATCTCGACGTCACTCTTCGGACTCATTGCAGCATCACCCGCGTTCCAGAAAGAACTCGCCGCGGCAAGAGTGGAGGTCAGGAACCAATTGTCTCTGCCAGCCAACCCGACTCTTGTGCAACAACCATCTCGCGCACGACACGGTGCAGATTGTGCGGAATGCAGAAACGCCCCGTGAAGCTACAGGGCAGGTAAAGTAACCTGATCCCTTTGAAGCTCTCTGCCAGGTTGCTATGATGCTCGCGAACTAAGCTCTTTGACATCTAAACTTCGGCGGTCAGCCCTTGGCGGAGATGGACCAGAGCGGCAAATTGACGCACTACATCTACGCGGGCGCCAAAAGATCAACGAAGACGCCAACTCACGCGCGGGCGCGTGGGATGAGCTTTTTTGCCGATATCGCCTTCTTTCGTGCCGATGGAACCGTGGTTGCGATTTATAACGGGCGGGCGGTCCGCGGACACGAATACTAATTCACCAGCCACTTGACAAGCTGTCGCCCAGACGCCCCCACCCCCGCGCCGGCATGCTGCGGCTCGCACACCGAGGTCAGGGCGTAATTTGTTTAGAATCAAATTTTTGCGCAAGAAACATGGGGGAGGGGGGGTACCCCAGAAGAATGGTCGGGGCTAATGGACGATTTTCGAACTTTGCTCCGTGGAGATTGGTCGATCACGCTAACGGACCACATGCGCGCAGTCCTCAGCTTTTGGATAGGTAGCGCGTGGGCGTGACTTTGCCCTGCCATAAGTATCGTGTTCCCTGTTCTCCCGCTGTTCGTGCCAAGGTTTGACGGGAAACACTTTGTGGTTGTCTGCTTTCCGAACTGGGTACTTTGGAGGCGAAGGCCCTTTTTGCGGGTTTGATTCAGCTGAGCGTTGCGTGCAAAGGAAATCGTTTCCCCCAAGCTCCGCGATCACTCAAGCAAGATATTGCTTGCACTGATGCGCCTGTTTAGATATAGTTTGCCCTGCCCGACAACTTTATTTCATCTTTGACGCTCGCTGAGGTGTTTCTGTGTCTCTGCCTACGCTCCGCCGTATCGACGCAGTCATTCGTCTCTTTGAGAACATCACTTCGCGCCCTTTGCGGCTAAACCGGTGCCTATTAGCGACAACGCTGCTGTTCATTCCAGCCCGTGCGTTCGCTCAAGCCTATGACCCAATCACTCCCGCGGCTATCAACACGCCTATACCGTTCACGACTCGGGACGGTTCCGACATCGAGTCCGTCGACCCCACTACAGGGGCCCTCCACATCGTAATTCCGGTTCAGGGGATAGACCGTCACGGCAAGTCGTTTACATGGAAGTTTATCTACAACACGCCTGTCTTCTATTTTCAATACGAGCCGGGCAGTTGCGACCCTCCTCCAGGACAACGCTGTGACAGTGGCAATGGGCAGCAGTGGGCGCTGTTTCCGCCTGACGATTCTACGTCGAACTGGAACCCCTACATTCCCGATGAGTGGGGCTTATCGTTTACACTTCCCTCCACGGATCAATCCCAAGACAGCTGCTCCAGCTGGACAAATTTCGTTGTCTACGATCCAAGTGGTGCCGGGCATCCGACCAACCTGAACGTCGGAGTTACAGGTGTTCCCTATCTGAATGGTTACCCCAGTGGGACACAGTATTGGGTTTCGGCGTTCACTAGCTGTAATGACAATCCCCTTCAACTGCAAAGCTATACCACCGATGGTTCTGGAATCTTTGTAGATCTGATTGCCGGGACGGCCAGGCTCAAGGACGGCACGCTTGTGACGCTCGGGAAATCGTGGGTATACGTCAGCCCCAGTCAGACGTTTCCTGTACCTGTCAACCCAGGTCAGACCTTCCCCAGCCCAGGTCAATTTATGGGCAGCGATTATGAAGATTCGAACGGCAATCTAGCGCCGGGGCACGAAGTTGCGGACTTGGATTCCTATCCTCTAATTCAACTGCACGACGCCAGCGGTAACCCCCAAAGCGTTCAGCGGGAGACCACCACCGTAAACATTCAGACACAGGACTGCGGGACGGTGCTGCTGCTCCCGGTTGCCCCATGCGTCGAAAACTCTTTCACGACACAACTGCTGTCCAAGCTTATTCTGCCGAATGGTCAATATTATCAATTCGAATATGCTCAAAACGGTCACGGCGAACTTACATCCTTGAGAGTGCCCACCGGGGCTATTATCACCTATACCTACTCCCCTAGCCTGTATTCCGATAGCTTCGTATACCTGGTCGATCAAGAGACTCGTTACGAACACCCTTCGGTGCAAACTCGCACTATTACCGCCAATGGAATCTCCAATACGTGGAGCTATGACGGTGGAGCAGTTACAGATCCAAACGGCAATTGTACCCAGCATATTCTGACGTACTTTGGTCAAACGGGCTACGGTTCATTCGCCGAAACCGGCAGCGCCGCCTACAGTGGCGGGTGCAACCCCTCGAATACGCCACTGACTGCAACTACAACCGATTATGTCTACGATTACGGAAATATAAGCAACCTTAACCAGACAACGACAAGTCTTCCTAGCAATAACCTGCGTCCAATCCGCGTGACCACTACCACCGGAGCGGTCACAAAGAAAGTGGAAACCGACTACGAGAACGACCCCGCATGGGCCGGTGCCCGCGAGTTGCCCATCGAAGTCCGCGAATTCGACTTCGGAGCAACAAGACCAACCCGCGTCACGGACTACATCTACCTGCACAACCCGACCGTCACGCCAGAGACCTGTCACTCGCTTGGGCAGACATTTTCCCAGCAGGCCGCCTCTCAGTACCTCGCAATCAATATCGTAAGCAAAACGACGATGAAGATTGTCTGCGACGGCTCGGGCAACCTGCTGGCCCAGACCAACTATGAGTACGACAACTACAGCCAGGGCATTGTGGCACGCACTGGAGCAGGTCTTCACGACCCGGTCTACACGGCAAGCAACACCATCCGCGGCAACCTGACGGCCACATCAGTCTGGAATAATTCCAATGGGAGTTGGCTGACGAGCCATTACCAGTACGATGTGCTCGGAAACGGCACCGCCGCGATCGACCCGAAGGGCAACACCACCAGCTACGATTACAGCGATCTGCTCTCCGATACCTCCTGCCTACCACTCGATTCCAGCCACAATCCGCTTCCGATCTTCGCATATCCCACCACCGTCACCAACGCTCTGGGTCAAAAGAGCCAGACCCACTACACCTCCTGCACAGGACAGACGAAGCAGACGCAGGATGCGAACGATCTTGCGCAAGGCCGGGCCGGGACCGTCTCTACTTTCGATCTGATGGATCACACGACCTCGATCACCTATCCCGACGGAGGCGTGACGACCTATGACTACGGAAACTATGCTCTACCCTTGACCATCACTGAAACTCATGCGCCCATTGGAAGCGCAGTCTCTGTCCTGGACGATCTTGGCCGTCTCTCCAAGCAAACGTTGGCGACTGGCGCAGAACAGGATAAGACTTATGACGCCCTGGATAACGTTCTTTCGGTGAGCAACTGGCACTATCCCGGCGCGAGTTCTCCTACAAACGGATATACCTCATACACGTACGATGCACTCAATCGTCCACTCTTCGTTTGCAATCCCGATAATGGCACGCCTTCCGGGCAGTGTGCTGCTGGCAGCAGCTATAGGCAGACGAGTTACAACGTGAACACTGTAACGTCCGTCGACGAGGCCGGAAGCAGTTGGACGCACACTACGGATGCCTTCGGAGATTTGACGCAAGCCACAGAACCGAACGGTGCGATCACCACTTACCTTTACAACGATCTTGGAAATCTAACGGGTGTTACGCAGAGTGGGGTCGCGGGCGATACCGCTCGGAGTCGCGGTTTCAACTATGATTCCTTGTCGCGCCTAACGTCCTCGACCAATCCGGAGACGGGAACGATCAGCTACACCTACGACGCAAACGGAAATCTTGCCACTAAGACATCGCCTGCGCCTAACTCGCTCGCCACCTCCAATCAGACCGTCACTACTACCTATAGCTACGACACGCTCAATCGTTTGATGGGCAAGACCTACGACACCAGTGCCGTAGGTGCCGCTACTCCCTCTTCGTGCTTCGCATACGATGGCGCGACAAACGGCGTCGGCAGACTGGCATTGGAATGGACCCAGGCAGGAGCCTGCGCTTCCTCAACTGCTTCGCTCACGACTTCTTCAACTTTGACGCAGCGCGCGATCACCGGCTATGACGCGATGGGACGCATTGTCGGCGAGCAGCAATGCGCCGCCGGTATTTGCACTCCGGCCGCTTTGAGTTACGGCTACGATCTTGCCAGCAACCAAATTTCCAGCACGGACGCTGCCGGAGCAACGTTCAACTCTGGCTACGACAGCGCCGGACGGTTGACCAGCTATACGCGCAATCAGGACACGTGGGACGCGCCGCTTTTGCTGTTTGGGAATGCGAGTTACAGCGCGGTGGGTTTGTCCTCCGCCATTCTGGGCAATGGTCTGGTCGAAAGCTATGGGTACACGAATCGCATGCAGCTGGCGGCGTATGCGGTCACCCCACCGACGCAATCGCTGCCTTCTTATGGTTTCAGCATTACGAATCCCGGCACAGGCGGCACCGGGTATGCAGCCAACGGGAATGTTCAGTACGCGACGGATTCGGTGACTGGCAGTTGGTCTTATGCCTATGATGGGTTCAATCGCCTGGCTTCTGCGGTGTCCGCCCAGGCTGCTCTCGCCTGGACCTACGACAGCTTTGGCAATCTATGGAGTCAGTCAACGGGACCGGGAACTGCGGGTGGAAATGCCTCGGTGCATTCGATTTCGCAGACGTTCAACAACGCGGCCAATCGCCCCGATGGCTTCAGCTTCGACGCTGCCGGAAATCAGTTGAGCAGTTCAAATCAGGCGCTTGGCCCGGGAACAGTCAACCTGTGGGATGCCGAGAGCCGGATGGTCTCGCCGGATAATGGCGCGACGGTTTATAGTTACAACGCGGAGGGCCAGCGGGTAGTGAAGCAGACCTCCGCCAAGACGACAGTGTACATCTACGACGCAGCGGGCCACGCTATCAACGAACTGAACGGTACGCCGCTGCCTGTTGCGCCGACGGGATATATCTACTGTGCGCCGCAAGGGGGAACCTGCAACTTCACCGGTTCGGCGAATATCGCATACGGTGGCAGCGGCGGGTACGCGTATCTCTCTGCACACGCCGCGCAAGCATGTACTCCGGGCAACTTCTCCGGCGCTCCGACCACTGGATTGAACGGATGCTTCTACCAGCCTTCGGGCAGCGGTGCGCCCGCCGGTCCGGCTGGATATATCTACTGCGCGACCGGTGGCGGAACCTGTTCGTTCACCGGCAATGCGCAGGTGGCGTACAGCGTAGTCGGCGCGCCGTTCGGATATCTGACGGGAACTTACACGAATGGTATCGCCTGCACTCCGGGAGGTCTGGGTCTCAACGCTCCCGTGACAGCATGCTTCTATAGCCTTTCGAACGGCGGCCTCCCCGCCGGACCTCCAGGCTTCATCTATTGCGCCACGGAGAGCGGAACCTGCAACTTCTCGCAGTATTCGCAGATTGCCTATGGAGCCAACGGCAACTTCAGATATGTTCCTTCGCCTGCGGGGAGCATCTCGTGTACGGACGGCGCGTTCGGCGATCCCACGCCGGGCGTGTTCAAGAATTGCTTCTACTCGCCCACGAACGGCGGGCAGGCGTCCGGTCCTCCGGGCTCCATTCTGTGCGCGACGGAGGGTAACACCTGTTACTTCTCCGGCAGCGCGACCATATCGTATGGGTACGGCGGAGAGTTCTACTCCAGCACGCAGACCAACGGCGTCGCCTGCACGGATGCGCTGGGTGACCCGAACCCGAATCAGATCAAGAACTGCTTCTATACGCCACCGAGTGCGGGTGTCCCGATTGGGCCTTCGGGCTACATCTACTGCGGGCCGGACGGTGGCACCTGCGCGTATGCAGGCTGGGCGCAGGTGGCGTATGGAGCGAACGGCAACTTCCGCTACTATCCGGCTTCGGGCGGGCTCGGCTGCAATGCCGTGACCTTCGGGGTGGCGCAAAGTTCGTCGAACAGCTGCTTCTACAGCGCCAGCAACGGGCAGGTTCCGGTGGGCCGGATGGGTACCTGTACTGCGCGCCGGAGGGCGGAACGTGCAGCTTCGCCGGTGCCGCAACCATCGTGTACGGCTACAACGGGCATTTCACGGCACCGGCGACGTTCATCGGCGGGGTTGGGTGCAACGCTAATCTCGGAGACCCGTATGGCGGCTTGATCAAGGCCTGTTTCTACGCTCCTGCGGTGACGACGCCGCGCAGTGAGATTTACGTGGGTGGGCGGCATTTAGCGACTTTGGACAACGGGCAGATGTACTACCATCATGGAGACTGGCTGGGCACGGAAAGGGCCACCTCCGACAGCACGGGAGCGATCTGCCAGACCATCTACAGCCAGCCGTTCGGAGATGCGCAGCAGACTTCCGGAAGCTGCTCGCCTTCGGCACACTTCTTTACCGGCAAAGAAAGAGACACAGAGTCAGGACTCGACTACTTCGGAGCGCGTTATTACGGAAGCAACATGGGTCGATTCATGAGCCCCGATCCGAGCGGGCTATTGGCGCAAAAGCCGGGAGACCCCCAGAGTTGGAACCTCTATGCTTATGCTCGCAACAACCCGCTGATTTACCTTGACCCGACCGGGCTGGATTGCGTGTACGCGAACGACGCTGGAAATGGCGTGGAGTCCATCGATCACAACAGCAATTCAGGGGAATGCGGGAACAGCGGTGGAAGCTGGGTGCCCGGGTACGCTTCCGAAAACTGGGCGCACTTCAACAACAACACCGGCATGTTCCAAGTGGGGTCGATCAATGGCTCGGGCAGCAGTGCTACGGTCGATTACACAATGTTCGGCGCAGGTGACAATACAGGATTCAATGCGACTGACACCGCTTGCAGTGGATGTGCCGGTTTTGCGTCAGCGAATGCCGATTGGCTGTCAGGCCAGCTTAGTAGGGACGGCGTCCCAGGGCTGGATGGGTACATCCATTTCCTAACCGGTCGAGAGGAAACCGTCAAACCCGGAATAGTGAAGGACCTTAGTGCTCCGCTCGATATCTCGACGGATCACTGGGCCGGGCCGGGCGGCATGGGGCCGCCCGGGGGGCAGGGTGACTGGGCGGCATCGGTCCATGACTACAGCTTCAACATGCATGACATCACGATCCAGAACACTGGTCACTACTTCGGGTTGCATGTGTCTCCAGAAACAGCGAAGGCGCTCATCCAGAGCAACAACACTCTCATCCGCAACGCTGGCGGAGTTCAGGGAGTCAAGATGGGGATATTCTTCGGGATCGTCAACGCGTATCAGTGGTATGCGAGCAGTTGGAAGTAGGAGCGTGCCTTGTGAAATGTTGGTCTAAGATCGGCGTCCTTTTGCTCTCTATCGCTGCCCTTAACGGGAACACTCAGTCAGCGCCAGAAAGCCAAAGCGGAGCGGGAGAGACTCAGGCGCGCGGCTTTTGGGTCGATCCATCCACCGGCTTGATGTGGGCTGGGAAGGATAACGGTCGAGACTTGACCTGGAAGAGCGCGGTGAAGTACTGCCGCGATCTGCGGTTGGCTGGCAACTCAGACTGGAGACTGGCGTCTCTCGAAGAGCTGAAAGGTATCTACGACAAAGATGCCAACGCTCCCGGACTCATGGGGCACTCCGGCAAAGGAGCTGCTGCTACATGGCACGTAAAAGGCGACCTGTTCTTGACGGGCAATCAATGGAGCAGCAACCAGAAAAGCGATGATCGAGGACACCCTTCGGGCTGGGCGTGGCGGTTCGACTTCAACGAAGGGCGGTCGTTCGACGGTGATGAAGTCACGTTCTACACGAACAAACGCGCTCTCTGCGTGCGTGGTCCTCAGAAGTAGAAATCCCGGCAGGGCCGTCTTTCGGGGGCGGCCTTGCTTGCGTCTGGGGCTTCCATCTGGACTCCGTCCCGCCCTGAAGCAAAAGCACGCTGCTTCGCATCGGCTGGATAGGGACACGTCACCCCAGAATGGGAGCTGCACAGCAACCTTAGGTTGCTGTACGGGAACTTGCTGAAAACAGGCGGCTAAGAGAAAAACTCAGCAAAAAGGCATATCCTAGAGTCGAGCGCACGTTGCTGATGGGGAACCACATGAGTCTCAACCCCTTAGCCCGCCTCCGGCCCCCTGTTGTCCTTCCAGCGACACGACGGCATCGTGCGGCCCTTGGCCCGGTGACCCTCCCAGGCGGTGCAGCATGAAGCCGCCCCTCAGAACGAAATCGGTGAGCACGAAGGTCAGCGAAGAGGAGTTCGTTGCCTTGGAGAGCCGTGCGCGGGCGCGGAAGCTGACGCTCTCGGAGTGGGTGCGGGCGGAGCTGCTGGAGCCGCGCGGCGGCGAGATGGGCCGCTTCATGAGTCCTGATCCGTCGGGACTTCTGGCACAAAGACCGGCGGACCCTCAAAGCTGGAATCTCTACGCCTATGCTCGCAACAACCCGATGATATTCATTGATCCGAACGGGCTCGACTGCATTTACGCCACGGACAACGGCAAAGGTGTCTTCAGTTTGGCAAAGGGTGTGTATCCGAATCCGGGTTCGATTAGCTGTCCCAACGATTCTTGACCATGCCCCGATTCCGGAACACGATACGGGGCTGTCATTCGAAACATATTGCACCGGCATGTATCTTCGCCAGATCGCGGAGAACGACGGGATGCAGGCGTTGAATGGCTTTTTATCGAAGCATTCGAAGGGGAACACTGCCTGGGCACGTCGGAAGTACGGATCATTCCTGCCGTCCGCAACGTCGCCATCTGGGCTCACGCAACCTGCATTGCAGTCACGCTTCGCTCTATCGATGCACCGGCAATTGAACGCACAGACGCACACCTTGATATCCTCAAAGACCTACTCGGAGGCACCATGATCAGCGCCATTATCTACACCCGCGTATCGAGCCGTGAGCAACAGCAGGAAGGTTTTTCGCTAAGTGCGCAGACGAACCTGTTGCGCGAGTATGCGCAACGTAGCGGCTTCGAAATCGTCAAGGCATTCGAAGATGGCGAGACGGCGAAGGCGTCGGGCCGGACGCAGTTCGGCGAGATGGTCGCGTGGCTGAAGCGGAACAAATCATGCCGGACTCTGTTGGTCGAAAAGACCGACCGGCTGTATCGCAACTTCCGCGATGCGGTAACCCTTGAAGACCTCGATATCGAAATCCATTTCGTCAAGGAAGGCTCCGCAGTTTCGAAGGACTCGCGTTCGCAGACTCGATTGATCCAGGGCATACACCTCGTCATGGCCCGGAACTACTCGGAGAACTTGCGCGAGGAAGTGAAGAAAGGGATGCGCGAGAAAGCCGCGCAGGGGATGTTTCCCGGACTCGCACCGTTTGGGTACAGGAACAACAAAGCGGAACGTACTATCGAAATCGATCCGGTCGATTCGAAAACGGTACTGATGATGTTCGAACGCTACGCAACGGGGACATACACCCTCACCACCCTAACGAAGGCTGTACGAAACGAATTCGGCAAGACAATCAGCCGTGCGAACGTATACCGCATTCTCAAGAATCGTTTTTACATTGGCATGTTCGAATGGGCTGGCGTCAGCTACGTTGGGACGCACCCGCAATACGTTGCGCCTGAGACGTTCGCGGAAGTGCAAAACGTATTGAGCGGCCATAACCGCCCGAAATATTCGAAACGCAACGTTGCTTTTCGCGGTTTAATGACTTGCGCCAACGATGGCTGTCTGTTGACAGGCGACATTCAGAAAGAGAAGTACGTGTACTACCGTTGCACCGGACATAGGGGCAAGTGCGATCTTCCGCGATTCCGTGAGGAAGACATCGCCTTGCGGCTTGGCGAGCCGCTAAAGGGCCTCCAGGTGCCGGAGGAAGTCGTCTCGCGCATCGTCGCAACGTTGCGTGAGGACGAGCGCAACGTTGGCGCAACGTTGCAAGCCGAACGCTCACGGCTTGATGCGCGGCTCACTTCGATTCGCAATCGAATGGACAAAGCGTACACCGACAAACTCGACGGAACGATCCCGCACGACTTCTGGGAACGGAAGATGACAGACTGGCGGATGGAAGAGCAGCAAGTCAAGATGGCGATTCAAGGCCTGAGCAATGCCGAAACCAGCGACCGCGCGTTGGACGCTCAAAAGATTTTCGAACTCGCGAATAAGGCCTATTCACTGTATGTTTCGCAAGATTCGACCGAAAAAGCCAAATTGCTGCAAATGCTATTTTCGAACTGTGCTGTAGGGGCCGTAAGTGTAGCTCCCACCTACAGAAAGCCCTTTGACATCATCTTCAAGAGAGCCAAATTGGAAGAATGGTCGGGGCGGAGAGATTCGAACTCCCGACCCTCTGCTCCCAAAGCAGATGCGCTACCAGGCTGCGCCACGCCCCGACTGCCCTAATTATCGCACTGACTGTGCCTGTTACGCACCGTTAAGTAACGCCTTCACATGCCCCAGCACCCAGCCCAGCAGCAGGAGCGGAAGCAGCATCAACGCCAGCAACGCGGCTCCCACGAGCGCGAAGAAGAGCCAGCTTGCGGCTGAATGGCGTTGCGGCTCGGCGATTGAACCCTCCAGAAGCTTGTAGTTGCGGCGGTTGGCGCGCCAGCCGATGTCGAACAGATTGCCCAGCACCGGCATCGAGCCGACCGCCGTCTCGATGGCCACGTTCATCACCATGCGCGCGATCGTCACCCTGCGCACGCCGCGCACCCATGCCGCCAAAATGATGATTGTCGAGGCCAGCCCGCCGAGAATGTCGCCGATGCCGGGAATGAAGCCGACGATGCCGTCCAGCCCAAAGCGGATAGGCGTGCCGGGCACGCGCAGGAAGTCGTCGAGGATGTGCGACAGCATGTCGAGGTGCTGGTCGTCGAAGACGCCGGACGCGGCCTTTTCGCGCCATCCTCGCCGCGGCGGCAGGATCTCGGGCTTGGCGGTGATGGGCATCAGGCGTTCCCCCTCTAAGCAACAGATGCAATTTCCGGCGCGCGTGCGCTATACTCATAGCTGATACGGCGGCTATAGTTCAGTGGCAGAACGCCGCTCTGTGGCAGCGGATGTCGTGGGTTCGAAACCCACTAGCCGCCCCAATCATTCTTTTCTCCAAGCTCGAAACCCGTATCGCGAGCCGCTTGTGCCTCTGGATCAGCCTGTCCCCAACCTTGCGTCTGCACGCCTGTTCGCAGGCACCTCCGGCTGGGCTTACACGACCTGGAAGCCGGGATTTTATGCGGAAGGCGTCTCGGCGAAGAAGTTCCTCGGATTCTACGCGTCGAAACTGACCTCGGTCGAGGTGAACTACACCTTCGCCTCCGAGTTGAAGCCCGGCCAGTTGCAGGGCTGGCTCGACCAGACGCCCGCCGGCTTCCGCTTCTCGTTCAAGGCTCCGCAGCGCATCACGCACTTCAAGCGCCTGGTCGACTGCAACGACCTGCTCGCGGAGTTTCTCGATTCACTGAAGCCCGCGGCCAAAGCGGGCAAGCTCGGCCTCATCCTCTTCCAGCTTCCGCCCAACTTCAAGGCCGACCTGCCGCGCCTCAAGGCTTTCCTCGCCGCACCCGCGTTGCGCCGCCGCAGCACGCCGCCTATTGCGTTCGAGTTCCGCCATCCATCGTGGTTTACGGACGAAGCCGCCGCACTCCTGCGCAGGCGCAGCGCCGCCTTCTGCATCGCCGATACCGACGACCTGCAGACCCCCGAAGTCCACACCGCCGGCACGCATACCTGCTTCCGCCTGCGCCGCAATGGAGGCTACAACCCAGGCGAGATCGCAGCCTTCGCCGAGCGCTTCAAGGCTCTGGCCGTGGAGCGCGACGTGTACGTCTACTTCCGCCACCAGGACGAGCCCACCGGCGCGCTCAACGCCCTGGCCTTTCTGAAGCAGGCGTGCGGATGAACTTTGTCGCGACGCCCTTCACGCCTCGGCGCTGGCTCTCGAACGGCCACCTGCAGACCATCTTCGGCAACTTCCTGCGGCGCAAGGATCGCCTGCCGCCCTACACATCGGAGTTGATCGAGGTATCGCCCGCGACGGCGAGCCAGATCTCGAGTCAGGTGCTGTGCCACTGCCATTGGCAGCCTGAGCCGGTGCGCGCCCAGCGGCTGACAGTCATCCTGCTGCATGGGCTGGAGGGCTCGTCGCAGTCGCAGTACATCGTCGGCAACGCCAACAGGATGTGGGTTGCGGGCTTCAACGTGGTGCGCATGAATATGCGCAACTGCGGCGGCACGGAGTCGCTCTCGCCCACGCTCTACCACTCCGGCCTGTCGGGCGATGTAAAGGCTGTCATGGAGTTTTTGGTGCGCCGCTTCGGGCTGGAACGAGTCGCACTGGTGGGCTATTCGATGGGCGGCAACCTGGTGCTGAAGTGCGCCGGCGAGCTCGGCGCCTCAGGCCCAGTGCTGTGCGCGGTGGTCGGCGTCTCGCCTGCGCTCGACCTTGGCCCATCGGCGGATGCGCTGCATCTGCCTGCGAATCGCCTGTACGAGAGCCGCTTCCGCAAGGCGCTGCTGAAACGCTTTCGCCGCAAAGCGATGCTGTTTCCGCGCGTCTACGACCCTGCCCGCGCCGACGGCGTGCGTTCGCTGCGCGACTTCGACGAGCGCATCACAGCGCTCTACTCCGGCTTCTCCAGCGCCGACGACTACTACCTGCGCGCCGCAGCCGCACGCGTGCTCTCGACCATCGCCGTCCCTACGCTGATCCTGCATGCGCTCGACGATCCCTTCATTCGCATCGTGCCGGAGAGCCGCGCGAAGATCGCGGCCAACGCCAATATCACGCTGGTTGAGACGGCACATGGAGGACATTGCGCGTTCCTCGAAGCGCCGAACGCGGCGGAGAACTACGATGGGTACTGGGCGGAGGCGACGCTGCTGAAGTTCTTACTCGCGAACACTTGAACCGATCCGTTACACTCCAGCTATGAACTTCACCATTCAAGTCGAGCTTCCGGTCCGCATCCGTCCCGAGCACCCGATGACGGATGAAGAGATCATGCGCTTTTGCACGGTAAACGAAATGCTGCGGGTGGAGCGTGATGCGAACGGAGAGCTGATCCTGATGTCGCCTACAGGGAATCGCACAAGCGAAAGCAACGCGGAGTTAACCTTCCAACTGAAGCTATATGCGCGAGAGACCGGCGCCGGAGCCGTCTTCGATTCGAACGGTGGATTTACCTTGCCGGACGGCTCCATGCTCAATCCGGACGCTGCACTGATACGGTGGCCGCGTTACAACGCAATCTCAGAAGCGGAGAAGCAGCGGTTTGCGCACATCTGCCCGGATTTCGTCGCTGAACTGCGTTCGCCCAGCGATCCTCTCGCAGCGTTGCAAGCTAAGATGGGGCTCTGGATCGCCAACGGCGCCGAACTCGCCTGGCTGATCGATCCAATGCGCAAGGTGGTCGAGATCTATCGCCCTGGACGCGCGCCCGAGACCCTTGAAGGCGGAAGCACGGTCAAAGGCGAGGGTCCGATCGCCGGCTTCATACTCGACCTCGGCAGAATCTGGAACTGACGCCGCTTCACGCCCATCCTGCGATAATCAAGGCATGCTTGCAGAGTGGTCGGTGGAATGTGCAGAGGACGATCCGGTGCTGGTGGTGCCGTGGTCTTCCGACCTGCACGACTCGACCGGCGCGGTCCACTTCGTCGATCTCCGCGAGAATCCTTACGACCTGGACCACATTCCCGAAGCGGAGCTGCATCCCCCGCTGATGCAGGCCCTGCGTGCGCTCAACGCAACCCGCTCGCCCATCTTCACCGCAAAATGCGACGCGTGGGCGATGGACTCGGATGAACTCGAAGCTGCGCAGATGAATCTGGTGATCGCACCGTCCGACGCTCCCGACGGCTTCGCCAGCTACATCGACTGCATCTGGCGCGAGCGCACGCTGTTCGTCTCGTTTCACCAGCAGGAGCAGCGCCTGCGCCGTCTCGTTCGGCTGCTCGAACCGCTCGACCATCCCTGCGCCGCGGTCGAGGCCGTGCTGCGGCCCGCGCTGGTCGATATCACCGGCCCGCAGGAGGGCTTCGCCGTCAGCCTCTACGTCAAGGCGCTCGGCACCGACCCGCCCCACGCCTACGAGCACTGGAGCCGCGCGCTCGAGGCACTGGTCGTAATTCTGCGCGGCAAGGAACTCTCGCTCGCATAGGCCCGCAACGCTACAATAGAAGTGGCCGCCAACTTGGGGGCGCGTAGCTCAACTGGATAGAGCACCGGCCTTCTAAGCCGGTGGTTGCAGGTTCGAGACCTGCCGCGCCCACCACTCCTTACACTGATCCTTTGTCATCCCGCAGCGAAGCGGAGAGACCCTGCTCTCTCAATCTCGGGCGCTAAGCTTCCATAAACGTCTTCGCCGCTGCTTCTTCCTCGTGCTGTGCCACCGGCGCCGTGTTCTTCACGCCGGTCAGGTGACGCAGCCACGCCAACGCCATAAATCCCAACGCCAGCGTACAGACGCCGTTCCAACCGAAGTGCGACCATGCCAGGGTCGAGAGCCACGACCCCAGCGCCGCGCCCGAGAAGTACAGCACCATATAGACCGTGTTCAGACGACTGCGTGCCGACGCCACCAGTCCGAAGATTCTCGTCTGGTTGGCGACCTGCGTCATCTGCGCGCCCATATCCAGAATCACGACGCCCACCACCAGCGCCGTCACATGCAGCGCGACCGGCATCGGCGTAAGCACCGCCGCCCACAGCAGCAGGTACGAGAACGCCAGCGTCGCAAGTCCCGCTGAAACCACCCAGCGCGTTCCATGCCGATCGGTCATGCGCCCCGCGACCGAGGCCACCAGCGCGCCCGCCGCGCCCACCACGCCGAAGCTGCCCGCGACCCCCGGTCCCAGTTTGTAGTGCGTATCCAGCAGGAAGGCCAGCGTGGTCCAGAAGCAGCTAAAGGACGCGAAAACCAGCGCGCCGACGATGGACGCCTCGCGCAGCAGAGGCTCGGTCCTGAACAAAGTCCACAGCGAGCGCATGGCATCGCCGTAGTTTAACTTTTCTTTGGGCTCGAGCCGCGGCATCTTGCGCCACAGCAGAGGGACGAACGCCACATTCAATACCGCCGCCGCCACGAACACCCAGCGCCAGCCATGAATTTTGCTCACCCAGCCGGAGAAGGTTCGCGCCAGCAGCACGCCCATCAGCAGCCCGGTCATCACAATGCCGATCGCCCGCCCGCGCTGCCGGTCGTCGACCAGATCCGGCGCAATGGGCAGCGCGATATGCGTCACCGACGCGAACAATCCCATCAGTGCGCTGGCCGCAATCAACCAGATCAGCTTGGGCGCAACAGCCACCAGCAGCAGCGCGACCGCGACCGCGCCGTACATCCGCATCATCAGCGCACGGCGCTCCATCACGTCGCCCATGGGGACAAAAGTGAGGAGACCGCATGCGTACCCAACCTGCGTCGCCACGGCCACGAAGCCGATGTGCTCCGGCCGCGAGTGGAAGGTCTTGGCCATCTCGCTGAGCAGCGGCTGGTTGTAGTAGATGGACGAAACCCCGACCGCGCACGCCAATCCGAGGAAGGACAGCGGTGCCTGTCTCTCCTTTACGGTCGGATTGGTCTGCGTCTCCATCGGTGTGGCCTGACCACAGTGTAAACGGACTGGCCGCGGAAAGAGTCAGGGTGCCCCATTCATCGCGCTTTTGCGATGAGTGGGATCGGCCTCAACCCTTGCTGCCCAGCGTCAGCTTCGCGATCGTGGCGAGCTGCATGAACGAAGTTCCCTCGTAGATTTTGCCGATTTTCGCATCGCGGTAGAGCTTCTCCACCTTTATTTTTTTTAATTATACGGATACGACGTAGATCTACACCGCAAGGCTCGCGACCCGCTCCGCCACCTGCGAGGCGACGTACTTGCACATCGCCGCCTCCTTCAGGAACTCGCTGCCGTTATCTTTAAGCCGCGCCGCGTTATAGACCGCCAGCCGCGCCATCTCGATATCGGTAATCATCTCGGCCAGTTGAAACTGCATCGCCTGAAACTCGGCCAGCGGCTTGCCAAACTGCCTGCGTTCAGACGCCCATTTAGCCGCGTGATCCCAGGCTCCCTGCGCCAGGCCGAGCATCTGCGCGCCGATCCCGATGCGGCCCTCGTTCAGCGTCTCAATGGCGATCTTGTAGCCCTTGCCGGGTTCGCCCAGAACCCGCGCGGCGGGAACCACGCAGTCGCTGAAGATGAGTTCGCAGGTGCTCGACGCGCGAATGCCGAGTTTGTCTTCCTTCCTGCCCACGGCGAATCCCGGCATGCCCTTTTCGACCAGGAACGCCGTGATGCCCTTGTACCCGAGCGCCGAATCGATCGTCGCGAAGACGATAAACAGCCCAGCTTCCTTCGCGTTCGTGATCCACAGCTTCTGCCCGTTCAGCACATACTCGTCGCCGCGCTTGACGGCCCGCGTCTGCAGCGCGAAGGCGTCCGAGCCCGACGCGGCCTCGCTCAACGCATACGCGCCGATAGTATCCTTCGCCAGCTTTGGCAGATAGGTCCTCTTCTGCTCCGGCGTCGCCCAGCGCATCAGCGCGTTGATGCAAAGGGTGTTCTGCACGTCGACCAGCACGCCGACGGAGGGATCGATCGCGGAGAGCGCCTCGACCGACAGGATAGCGTCGAAGAAGGTGCCGCCCGCGCCGCCAAACTCCTCCGGAATTTCGATGCCCATCAGGCCGAGCGCGAACAACTCCTTCAGCAGCGCGGAGTCCATCTGCTGCGCCTCGTCCATCTGGCGCACAAGCGGCGCGATGCGGCCGGCGGCAAACTCGCGGACTGAGGCCTGCACCATGCGTTCGTCTTCGCTGAGTTGCGTCAACGCGTTCGGCATGCTCGATTTATCCACGATTCCCCCAAGCCCACCGAGTCTACCATCCGTGCGGAACTCTGCTCCCGGACGATTTGCACCGTCTCTTAAAGCCTGAGAACATTACTGCCATGGGACAGAAGGTCTGGGTTGCGCTGCTCGGTTTTGCGGTCTTCGTCTTCGCTGCCCTTGGCTTGGTGGTTGTGTTTTGCTGGATCACTCATCGGATCAACAACTCCGAAGGATGGAGGGGAATGGTGGAGCATTTTCACCGTCTACGCTTCCTGCAGGGCGTTACAGCACAGGCTTGAATACAACGCTATGCACCCGCGAAGGAAATCTCCGCATAACTCCTAAGCGCGTAGGCGTCACTGATTCCACGACCAACCCGACGGAAAATCCTCATGACCATCGCGGATGCCTATACTTTCTACGCAATCAGGGTGAATGCGATACCCCACAAGATGCGGCGAGTTGGGAATCCCAGTTCCCGAACACCTGCGAGTTTGCTCTTTCGCCCGAGTTCCGGACTCTCCCCGATCAGATGCACTGACGCCTGAATATGACGAATCCGCCGCATCGCAGACGAAGTCCCGCTAAATGCAGCCAGATGCGCAAAGATCTCTGCCAAATCGTCCAATGCGCCGTCTGCCCAGTCTACCCGCACTAAATCATCCGCTTCCTGGCAATTGGGCGCGGCAACGGATTCGCCGTACTCAAGGACTCGCTCCAGGCTACGACCTCCTCGTGCGGAACAAACATCCCAGTCTCCTCAGACTCGTGCAGGCGGCGATGCAGCTTCGCGATCCATGGGCCTTCGCCGTCTACAAGGCGTTGCACAGCAGCAGCGACCAACTCCTCTCGCGATCTTTGCGTATCACTCGCCAGTGAGTTCAGCTTGTCCATCAGCCCATCACTGATCGAAACATTCAGTTCAGCCAGCATAGGCACCTCAATACTGCAATTCTAAACCCGAGCGAATCAGACTTGCACTCAATCGGACCTGGCGCTACTTGTTATCGCTCGGAGGAGCCGCCGCCGGGGGAGCAGCAGCCCCACGCCCTCCGGGGCTTCCGCCTCCGCCCGCCGAGCCAGCAGCCGGAGCCGCAGCCCCCGCATCCAGGTGATCCCAATTGATGATTGCGTTGAAGGCCAGAGGGTACGTACCCTGCGTCTGCCAGCGCCAGAACGGCCGCAGCGCGAACATTACGACGTGTCCCTTGCCGAGCGGTTGGTCGATCGCCAGCGCGCGGCCCGAGAGAGCCGTTCCGCCGGCCAGTTC
>CAXTMK010000020.1:0-43078 GCA_964245315.1 uncultured Acidobacteriaceae bacterium
TGGGAGCCTCCACTGACTATATTGGTCCCCGGACTTTGCTGTATGCCGTCCAGCCATACTTCACGTCCTGCCGGGTAAGCGCCTGCGCATCGAACGCGTAGTCGTTCTCATGGGATTCGATTGGGTAGTCGCCAAAGTGACCGATCGGCTCCTGGTGGTTCGGTGATCGAGGTAGTGATTCTGCATGCAGATCTGCGTGGCCCAGCGAGCCGCCTTCCACAATCGGTTCAGATTCTCGTCGCTCGTCGTGAACGAGCCACGATATGACACCGGCTGCGAACGAACGTCGCCCGCAGGTCGGAAAATTTGACCGGGCCATCGGCGTGCTCACGGTCACGCGAAAGGTGGAAAAAGCATCATAGACATGCTGCTCGAAGATTGTTTCCCCATCGGATGAGTCTTGGTCCCAGCCGTCTGCAGCGTAACGATTGCCCCCGCCGGCCCGCGCACCCGGAACGACGCGTACGCGCTCAGCACGCGATCGGAATCGACCGAAAAGCTTCCCTGCCCGTCCACTCGAACGCTGCTCAAGCCGCCACCAGCGTCTTTCAAGATGGTGACTGCTCCGGAAGGGCGCGCAACGGCCTGCATCGGGTAGACGACTTCCATCGTCTGCGGGATGCGGCTCGCCATGACAACACCCCAAACGGAGGGAATCGGAATGGCATTCGGCCAGCGCACAGCGGGGCTGGCTTCTCGCCAGGCGGGAGAGTCCACGCGCGCATCGTAGAGTAGCACGGTTTCCGGCGGCTGCCGGGCGATTGCTGGATGGAGCCTTCGGTGATTGGGCCGGTCGTGTACGCGTTCAGCGGCTGAGCCGCCCAGGTTGCGTCACTCTGCACGTGAAGCGTTGCCCCGGCATTTGTCGTCGCGCTGAGATCGAAGGCAAAGCCGGAATGCTTGAGTGAATAGCCTGGGGAGTTCTGCGTGAGGACTTCCACGGCCAGGACATTTTCCCAAGTGTGCAGGTAAGGACCGACGTCGACCTGATTGTAGAGCCACTGGTGCGTCCAGTTCTGCGACAGGATCACGTCGAAGCCGAGGTCGTCCCGGCCGCGAGAGACGAGGCGCCCGTTCACCCAGAACCGGTAGGTCCGGTCGGCTGTGATCTTCGCCAGCGCTGTTCCGACCGTAGTACCCGATGCGACCGTCAGCACTTTGCGGAACTGGGCTCCCGATGCCCCTCGGGCACTGCCGGCCAGATCCACTGGGGCTGCCACGCTCCTGCGTCCGGCAAGGGCAGTACCGCCGCGCCCAGCGCCTCGACCCCTTCAGGGCTGACCTGGACGCGGTTTTCCCACCCGGCCACCGGGCCGCGACCGTCGGGTGCCCTCCCCTGCGCGGCCGCATGGAGGGCAACCAAGGCCACAAGAAGAGTTGCGGCGGTGGCTGTGCTCTTAGACAAAGTGAACCTTCAGCGCGATCCCAATGTCTGCCGTCTGAGGCTTTTCCTTCGGCAAGCTGACGCGCAGCCCGTCCGCGGTCTGGGTGAAGGACAGCCTTTCATCGCGCCCCAGCAGCGTGACGGCTGCAACTTTCCCAGGCTTCTGCGGGCTGGAGGTGCCCAGCAGCTTCATGGTGACGTCCGCGTCGGGCCAGCCCTGCACGAAGGCATACAGCGACTTTCCTTTGGTGGTGTAACGGACGTCGAGCGCGGTCAAGTCAGGCTTTTTGTTCTCATTCGGGTCGAATCCAGTGCCTGTCGAAGTGATAACGACCGACATCGCCGGGCCTTCGCCGCAAATCGTCCAGGGCCGCGTGGCAAAGAGCGCTTCACCATTGACCGACATCCACTCTGTGATGCCGTTGAGCGTCTTCATCTCTTCCGGATCGAGCTCGCCCGAAGCTGGCAACGGAAAATTCAGCAGCAGGTTACCGTTCTTACTGACGATATCGACCAGCAGATCAATCACCTTTTTAGGCGTTTTGTAGACCTGACCAACCTTGTAGTGCCAAACGCCAATGCAAGTGTCTGTTTGCCAGGGCGTAGGCGAGATCGTATCCGCCACCGTGCGCTCGCGGTCAAGCGCACAGGTGCCGACCGCGCAGTCTTTTTGGCTCTTGCTGAAGTAAACCGCTTCCGGCAGCCGACGCGTATCCAGCGGACCAACATTGTAAAGCTCGGCCACCGTGGACAGGCCGTACTCCTCAAAGGGAATTCCGCCGTCGGTGTAAAGCAGGTCCGGCTGGTGCTGATCGACCAGGTCCTTGACGCGGCGGAAATACTGCAACTTCCAGCGGTCCGGTGCCTCGCGCGACATGCCTTCGTGTGGCCCGAGGAAGCGCTTGGCCCAGTCCGCCGGCAGGCCGGAGTAGTCATGGTAAAGGTCCGCGAATGCCGGGTTCGCACCGTCATATGGCACACCAGCCAACGGCCCCTTGGTGTCGCTGAGGTGCGACGGAGAAAACCAGTCGAAGCTGTTGGAAAGGTGCTCGCTGACGCCGAAGCGAAGTCCGCGCCGCCGTGCCGCGGCAGCCCACAGGCGTACGATGTCCTTGCGCGGGCCGCTGCTGACGGCGTTCCACCTGGGCTGATACTTCGAGTCCCACATATCGTAGTTATCGTGGTGAACGCCCATGCTGAAGAAGTACTTCGCCCCTGCCTTCGCGTAGAGGTCCATCAGGTGTTCGGGGTCCCACCTGTCGGCAGTAAACAAGGGGATCACGTCCTTGTAGCCGACCTTGCTTTGCGGGCCAAAACGCTGCACGTGATACTTGTACTGAGCCGATCCCTCCATGTACATATTCCTTGCATACCAGTCGCCATCGCCCACCGCCGACTGCGGGCCCCAGTGGGACCAGATGCCGAACTTTGCGTCTCCGAACCAGTCCGGTACGGTGTAGGCCTTGAGCGACGCACGGGTTCCAAGGTAAGCCCCCGGAGTCACTTCGATTCCATCGGGCCCGAGGCCTGCGAGACCCGCAGCTCGGCCTGAGCGCATGGCGGTTACCGTTGCGAGCCCTCCCAGCATTTGTACTGCTCTGCGACGAGTGACATTCATAACAGGGGTTCGCTCCAGTTGATCGAGTGCGCGGCACACGGCCACGGGTTAGTATCGCTAACTATAACGCTTACCCCGCATTTCGTCGAGGACACTTCAACCCTGGAGTGAACTTTGCCCGATCCCGCCGGTTCGATGTCTCCATCACTACGGAAACCTTGGTTTTTTTCGCCGTATTCAGCCTCTTCCTGAAATTAGGCGCGAGCGTCGTGGCATCCGGCCAGGCCGACCCCAGAACCGCAGGCGACATGCCGGCTTCCGCGGGGCCGCGGGTGACCGTCGTCTCCGGCGGACCACTTGCGCCCGGCCTCAGAGTGAATGTGAAGCCGCTCTTCAAGCACTCCTGATCGCCAGTGCTTTGTCCGCAGGATCGCCGCCGACGCCACCCTCAACGTCAACCTCTAAGACCCTCGCCGGTCCATAGACATCGCACTCGCTTCCACGTAAGCCGCCTACCGCAGAGGAGACATGTAAATCGAAAACTGATAAGTCCCTTTGTGCAGCAGGCGATACTCGTCGTGGACCGGCAAAGACCAGCTGTTGTCTCCGCCAACCCCCATCTGAGCTCCGTCCACGCTTACCGTCACCGGGCCGTTCGATGGCAGCTCGTAATCATGCTTCGCACGGGCGAGCTCCGCCATGCTGTACGGCCACGCGGCTACACTTACCGGCGCGCCTGCCGTGGCAACGCGCAAGCCGCGGCCCGCGGCGGAGGAGAAGGAGACCCAGCGCACCCCTGTCCGTTCCGCGTTCTCCTGCGGCCGCACGTAGTGCGTAATCCAGTTGCTGACCCGCGCACTGTAAAGCCCCACATCTGCCCCTGTGTTGCGATCGCTATAGTTCTCCTGCGGCCCGCGGCCATACCAGCGAATCTCGTTCCACGCCGCCGGCAAGGCAAACTGAAGGCCGATGCGCGGCATCTCCGGCGTATGCGCTCCCGACTGTAGAACCGCGTCGAGCCGCAACGTTCCATCGCGTCTCAGCGTATAGGTCAGCGTCTCCGTCGCCTCCTTTACCAGCAGGTCGAGGTCCACCGTCACCTGTGCTCCCGCGGTCGTGACTTCGCCCCGTATGCTTCGCACCCTGGCCCGCGAGCCCGCATCTTTCCACACACCCATCTTCTCCGGCACATGCCACCCGAGATCGTTGTCCGTGGGCACGCGCCAGAACTCCGGGTGCAGCGGCGAGACAAGCGCCTCCTGTCCATCCGCCACGAACGAGGTGAGCAGGCCGCTCATGCCGTCGATCAGCACCACCGTTCCCGCACCTTTTGCAACCCAGTCAGACCCCGACTTCCTCAGGCTCACCACTCCGGCAAGCCTCGGGCCTGACTGCCGACTCGCAGCCTCAACCAGCAACTGGTCTGACGCCAACACAGTTCCCGTCGGAGCCCAGGGCGCCTCCGTCCGTGTGCGAAACCTCACGTTCAGAAAGTATTCCGAGCGAGCGGAAAACGTTCTCGCGCCCCAGTCCACCTTCGTGACCACCTCCTCGCCGGGCTTCACTTCGGGAACATTCAGCGCTCCGCTGGCGATCGCACGTCCATCCTGCAGCAGCGTCCAGTCCCCGGCGTAACCTTTCAGGTCGGTAAAGTACTGCCGGTTGCGAACGCGAATTATCCCGCTCGCAGCGTCGACAGCAGTCGCTTTCACCGGCTGCTGCACCTTCTTCACTTCCCAGTAAGCGGGACGCGGCACACGGTCTGCCGACACAAGTCCCTTCGCGATGTCACCGTCGTGAGGCTCGTCTCCATAATCGCCTCCATAAGCAAAAAAACGCTTCCCGCCAGCGACCGTCTTCCAGGGCGTCTGGTCGACCCACTCCCAGATAAATCCGCCGACGAGCATCGGGTTCCGGTCGAAGACGTCCCAGTAATCCTGAAAATTACCCAGGCTATTGCCCTGCCCATGCGCATACTCGTTGGCGACAAAGGGCCTGTCGCTCGGTCCGTCGCCATGCTGTTCGCGCGTACCGAGCTCCCCATGTTCTCCCTTGCGAACAGCTGTTCCGCGGACGTATTCCTCGAGCCAGGTTGTCGTCGGGTAAGTCTGGCTGTCGAAGTCCGCGGCCAGGTTCATGTCCGCATACTGGATCGGCCTGTGTTGCGGATCATCCGCCAGGGTCGCCGCGCGCATCTTCATGAAGTCGTCTCCGTAGCCCGCCTCATTGCCCAATGACCAAAGCACCACGCTCGGCACATTGCGATCCCGGATCACGGTCCTCTCCGTGCGGTCCACCACAGCCGGAAGCCACACCGTGCTATCCCCCGGAAGGATGCGTTTTTCGTAGCTGATCCCGTGCGTTTCGAGGTTGTTCTCATCCATTAAGAACATGCCCCAGCGGTCGCAGAGCTCGTACCATCGGGGATCGTCGGTGTAGTGCGAGGTCCGCACGAAGTTGAAGTTCGCCTGCTTCAAGAGGCGCAGATCTTCCTCCATGCTTTGTTTCGTCACGGTGTAGCCGGTGTCCGGGCTCCATTCGTGACGGTTCACACCCTTGATTTTGACCGATCGATGGTTGATGAACAGCTGGCGGTCGCGAATTTCCACGGTCCTGAAGCCGAGATCCACCCGACGAGCCTCGATCGTCTTCCCATCCGCGATCAGTTCGACCAGCGCGCTGTAAAGGGCCGGAGTTTCATTCGTCCACAGGCGCGGCGCTCGCACCTCGGCGGCGGCCGTCCTCTGCTCCGGCGAGATGCCCGCATCCTCGGCCGCAACGGCTTCTTCAAGCAGCGGCCCACCCTGCACCACCGAACCATCCGTCCCACGAAGCGTCAAGCGCACCCGCAGGTTGCCTGCTGCCTTCGCAGCCGAGCTTCGCAGCCTGTAGCGCAAAGCCACCGTGGCCGTCGTCAGGTCCGGGGAAAGTTTCTGATCCACATAGAAGTCCCACAGCGACACATCCGGCGTGTGGTACAGAAACACATCCCGAAAGATCCCGCTTAACCGCCACTGGTCCTGGTCTTCGAGATAAGAGCTGTCGGAGTACCGGTAGACCTCGACCGCCAGCAGGTTGTCTCCGGCCTGCAGGTATGGTGTCACATCGAATTCCGCCGGTGCCCTTGAGTCCACGCTATAACCGACCGAGTGGCCGTTCACCCACACGTACATGGCGGACATCACGCCGGCAAAGTGCAGCAGCGTGCGCCCGCCGTGCCACTCCTGCGGCAAGCGGAAAGTGGTCCGGTAAGAGCCCACCGGGTTCCGCTGTGAGTACGTGTTCCAGGCTGGAGGCGGCTCGTCCATCACCCTGGGCGGGTGCATGGCGAAGGGGTAAACGTAGTTTGTATAAACCGGGATGCCGTAATTCGGCTGGCCGAGCGGTTCCATCTTGAAACCCTCCAACTCGATGGTGGAAGGGACCGCGATCCTCTTCCAGACGGAAGCGTCGAAGCCCGGCAGAAAGAATTGCTCCGGACGATGATCCGGGTCAGGCGACCAGTGAAAGGCCCACTGACCGTCCAGCGAACGCACCCACGGCGAGTGGTCATAGTCGCTAAGCCAGCCGCTCTCCGCATCCGGGCAGGGCCACGCGGAGTTCCTGGCGGGCAGCTTGTTAATCCCAAGTACCGCCGGGTTCTGCCAGTCGGCCCCGTCATAGCGTTGCGCTCGAATCCCGGTAGCGGGTAAGAGCAGCAAGCCGAGTACGAAGTGGTATAGCTTCATGCGATCATAGTACAAGTAAACGCTTACTAAGTCATACAGCGTCGCCGCGTATGATACGCCAGCCGGAGATCGGCCACATGGTCGCCACCCGCGATTGGAACCCAGGGCAAGCCTTTTATCACACCCAATAACTATTGGAAGCAAGCGGAAACATTCAGTCCGCAACAGTATGACCGACCGAAGTGATCTCGCTCGCTGAGATCCACAAGCTGCAACCAGACATCGTCATCAATCCCCGCTTACTGGCCCCGGGCGACTTCACGACCTTCGAAGGCGCTCTTCCGACTGCCCCGAAGACTTCATGGGCTGAATACGAGCACGTCATGGGCCGCGGCGAATCTTATCACGCCGACCAGCCCGACATGCGTACGGCCGCTTTTCTGATTGGCCAACTTGCGCGCGCCCGGGCACTCAACATCAACGACCTTCTCGATGTGGGGCCTATGGCGAACGGAGACCTTCCACAGGCGAGCTACGACCGCCTCGAGCAGATCGCCGACTGGATGAAGCTGAATCGCCACGCGATCTTCGGCGCCGGCCCCTTACCCCCGGCGAACAGTCGTCCGTGCCCGCGACTGCCACCGGCAACCACCGCTACCTCTTTTTGATTCCAAAGACTATCGATAACGGCTTCAGTCAGCCGCCCGTCACCGCGGACGAAACCATCACCTTGAAATCGCCGCAGATCCCTAAGGCCGTCCACCTTCTGGCCTCCGGCAAGCCCTTGAGCTTCACCGGGGCTCTCGGCGAAGTGGTTATCATCATTCCCGCTACTGAGCGCTCCACGTTAGGAGATGTGGTGGAAATCGTGTTGAAGTAGCTTCTCACGTTGAGAGACCCGCAATGGGCAATTCGACAGGACGAGATGTCGCGAGGCAAGTCCTCGCTCCTGGCTAAGTGCGTCACGCGCCGAGGCCTTTGCAAAGACCTCTCGCCCTCTCTCGCATCGGGAGTGCAGCCGAACTGAGGGCGGCTAACAGCTTTCAATTGCTCCTACAACCAGGATCGTGCGGTCCGCCTGCGATCACCAGGGGCGTCTGGAGGTATGTAACAGCTGTATCAACTTCCTGAGAGCCACCGTAGAGTCTTTAGAACCAAGACGTTAGAACACGTGTTCAAAACGTTACCGTATGTCACTTGCCAGTCGTGGTCTACGACGGGAATGGTCAACCTGTCTCAGATTTCCGGATCGAAACCAGCAGGCATGGGCAAACGGGGCACTACGCCGTCCCGGAATTTGCTGTCCGCACATAGACACCCCTGGAGCAGTTTGTCACGGAAATGTTTCATGAAGTAGACTTCCCCGACCTTCAAGTTAGCGTTTACGAAACGCCTTGCGCAACGCTCTACCAAGCACGTTTTGCTAAAGTACCGCTCCAAAGGACACCATGATCAAGATTTTTTCTCTGCTTGCTGTCAGCTCACGCAGCCGGATCGCTTCAGCCCTTTTCGCTGGATCTTTGCTCCTGCTCGGAGTGAGTACGCCGTTGCTGGCGCAGGCCACTGGAACCGTCCTCGGGACGGTGACCGATGCGAGTGGCGCCGTGATTCCCGACGCTGAGGTGGTTCTGACCTCGAGCGACCGCGGCGAGAGCCGAACCGTCAGGACGGATGCAAAGGGTGCGTATCAGTTCACGTCACTGGCCGTTGGAACTTACAACATTGCGATCACGGCACCCTCCTTCAGGACGCTGAACGCCGTCGGCATCGCGGTCGACGCGGACAACAATGTCCTCTACAACGGTAAGCTAACCCTGGGCGATGTGAACACCGAGGTGACGGTCGGCGGATTGGCCAATACGGTCGAGACCCAAAGCGCGACCCTTCAGGTCCTGATCGATCCCACACTTGTGAAGGGCCTTCCGCTCGATGGCAACAACATCGTTTCCGTGGCGTCGCTGCTGCCGGGTGTCTCGAATGTCAACGCCCCAACGACCTTTGTCAACGACACGGGGGGCCCGACGTACAACGTATCCGGTGCTCGCAGCAACCAGAACCTGTTCCTGCTCGACGGTACACTCTGGAACAACCTGTATAGCAACACCGGGCTCAACTTTCCTCCGCCCGACGCACTGAACGAGGTCAGCGTGCTGCTGAACAACTTCAAAGCTCAGTACGGCCGCAACGCCGGCAGTGTCTTCAGTGTCGTAACCCGGTCCGGAACCAACCGGATTCATGGCGTGGTCTATGAATACCTTCAGAATACGGCTCTGAATTCAGACGACTACTTCCTCAAGATGCCGTCGAAGCTGGTCCAGAACCAATTCGGCGCGACCACTGGCGGTCCAATCCTGAGGGACAAATTGTTCTACTTCGGCTCTTATGAGGGACTACGTATCGCCCAGACAGCGACCGACCTCTCGACGATTGGCTTCACCCAGGCAGACCGCGGCGTCGACGCCAACGGCAATCCAACTCCCTGTTCTGCCGCCGGGCCATTCGGGAACATGGGATTGAACTGCTTTAACGTCAGCGATCAAGCCGGTCCAAGTAACCGGACGGGCACCGCGTTTACGCCCAAGACGGGTATCGTGCACGACCCGTTGTACGCAAACAACTCGACGACCAGTCCGGCTGCCGCCACCGCAGTGCTGAACCTCAATTACATGCAGGCAACAGGAATGACTCTGCCGGCCGGCGTCAACTCACCCTGTGTCAACGAACTGACCGCGGCAATTCCATCCCTGGTCAGCGCGCGGGACGTGGCGACGAACGAGTTGCCGACGAACTGCCAGAGCCCAATCGCAATGGCCATTATCAACAAGTACATTCCCTTCCCCAATCGCACAAATCCGGCGGTCGGGTATCCGCTGCTGACCTCCAGCTCCGCACCGTTTCCGAGTAGCTACAACAGGTTTCTGATACGGACAGATTACAACCTTAATCCGCGTAAGGTTATCGATGCACGGTACTACCAGCAGGTTCTAAACGATTCCGTCGCGCGTGGACTGGTCGCGGGCTACGAGCAGGACGCAGAGACCGGCAAGGTGACGTTCGGCGACATCGGTCATACCTGGGTACTGCGGCCGAATCTGCTGAATGTAGTGCGTGCCGCCTACAAGCGGTACGACTATGAGTATGGGCCAGGTGATCCCACGACAATTGCAAACTTCGGTTCGATCTTCCCCAACTACAACAGCAAGCCCGTTCTACCGGCATTCGGTGCTGGACTGGGCGGGACCAACCAGGCCGTGTCGTCCACCATCAACGAAGACATTGAACTGGTCGAGCAGCTGCAATGGACAAAAGGTTCGCACAACCTTCAATTCGGGATGGATTATCTGCGGCTTCAATACCAGAATGTCGCGGAATCAGCTCCGCAGTTCAGTTTCGGCACCCTGTACACGGGGTTCAACGTCAGCGATGAAGAGCTTGGCCTCGTGGGGTCGGAGACTTTCTCCAACTCCCTTGACCGTTCGGGCATTCAGCATGACTACTATTTCTACGGGCAAGATGATTGGCGCGCCTCCTCCCGGCTGACGATCAACTACGGCCTGCGTTACGAGCTCCCGCTGCGCTACTATCAGCCGAAAAACCAGAACACCACCTTCATTCCTGGATATCAGAGCATCGTCTTCCCGAACGCGGTTCCGGACCTTGCCTTTGTGGGCGACCCGGGGATCCGCCGTTCGCTGATCAAGAATGAGTACGTAGACCTGGCACCGCGTTTCGGTTTCGCCTACGACATCGGCGGCCAGGGACGGTTCTCCATCCGGGGTGGGTATGGCTTCTTCTACGACGCACCAAGTGCGCTGACGATTGGAGTCGGTGAACCATTCCACTACACAGCGACCTATGCCTACCCGAGCGGTGGACTCGTCCAACCTCTACTCGGCCAGGCGCCGGTGCCCGCTAACTATAACGGCACGAATCCACAGTTTTCCTACCCATTCTCCATCTTCTTCCCGGATCCGAAGTTCCGCGCCAGCTACAGCCAGGCGGTCAATTTCGGATTCCAGCACAGCATTGGCACGGGCGGCGTCCTGGAGGCGAACTATGTTTTGCGTCTTGGCCGGCACCAGGCTATTCCTCTCGACCAGAATCCGGCGATCTACGACTGCACGGGCGCCTACTACGCCATCAACCCGCTTACCTACTGCCCAGCGAACACTCCAGACTCCCCGGCAAGCCTCTCAGCGCGGGTCCGGTATCCAGGCTTCAACTATGGTGGCAGCGGCGTAGTCGAATACCGAAGCATCGGGACGTCCAACTATAACGGTTTGCAAATCCTCTACCGGCAACGCGCCAGCCGCGGCCTTTCGATCACCTCGTCGTTCTC
The DNA here is from genome assembly GCA_964245315.1 of uncultured Acidobacteriaceae bacterium. Taxonomy (GTDB): domain Bacteria; phylum Acidobacteriota; class Terriglobia; order Terriglobales; family Acidobacteriaceae; genus Edaphobacter. Next base: position 10,950 of record CAXTMK010000020.1, read on the forward strand.
TTACGCGAAATCGATTGACGAATGCAGCCAGGGAACGACGACCAACTGCGGCATCCCGCAGGTGGACAACCTCAAATCGGAGTATGGCCCTTCCGACTACGATGCCAAGCTGACGGTTGGCGCGGGCTGGGTGTTCGCACCCATAAAGCTGCAACTGGACCATGCCTGGCAGCGCGCTATCCTGAATGGCTGGACTCAGAGCGGCATTTTCACGGCGCGCACAGGCCTACCGTTCAGCGTCTATAACAACGGCGATTCTTCCTACACTGACGAGAGCGGCCAACGCGCGATGCTTGTGCCCGGATACACCACCGGCACGTTGCCGAGCAACCGGCATCGCAATTGCGCGGGTACGCCCTATGTGGACCAGATGGGCATCCCCGTCGGTTGCAAGGTGACGAACTGGTTCAATCCCAACGCGTGGATGAATACCAATACCGGCACGTTCAGCAACCAGTCTCGCAACAGTCTCCGCGGACCGGCCTACATTCTGACGACAGCCAGCATCGGCCGCGTCTTTCCGATTCCCGGCCGCGAGGGCATGAGACTCGCATTCCGCTGTGAGGCGATCAATCTCTTCAACACCCCGAATCTCGCCCTGCCAAACCATAACATTCCGGGTTTCAGCGGCGCGAACAGTTTCACCAACGTTTTGGCCACAACCGGGAGCAATACCGTGGGTGCATTCGGCCGCCGCCTGCAGCTCTCGCTCAAGCTCAATTACTAAACCAGGCTTCACCTTTTGAGAGGTTGTCTTTATGCTGCATAACGTATCACTTTTATTCCGCCGCAAGTCTATTTCGCGAGCTGCAGGCTTTGCGGCCCTCGCGGGGCTCCTCGGAAGCGCGGTGCTCTGCTCCGCGCAGACTCCCAACTCTCTGCAATTGCCGTACATCAGCACTGTAGTGGGTTCACCGACCGGCTATGTCGTTACCGGAGGCACAAGCGCGCAGGTGATTCAGGACCCGATCTGCTCGCTGAGCCTGAAGTCTTCCAACTACTCTTCCGCCAGCTACTACACGCCACAAGGGCAGGGGGACGGCTGCGCACCCACGCAGGCGCTGCTAAACGCACCTAGCTACACGTTCTTCGATTCTGTCGGAAACCTGTATATAGGCGATCCCGGCGACCTCTCCGTCCGCGAGGTTTATAACAACGGTACCGCCCAGTTGAACACCCTGGCGCAAACGTACAACAACGCTGCAGTGATCAGTACCGCCACGATTGTACCAGGGTACATCTACTCAATCTGCGGTCCTTCCTTGTTCAAGTACAACAACTATGGAGCGTTCGGCGGTGGATGTAATGGAACGAGCATCGCCGCCGCGGGCGGCGCCATCGACGCGAATGGAAACATCTTCAGCTCAGAGGGTGGCTCTCGCATCCGCATCATCTACAACTCCGGCAGCGTAGCGCTAAACCTTGCACAGATCACGGATGGGAAGAACGGTCCCTTCGTATCGGGAAGTACCAGTCCCACCCCAGGCACGCTATACGTTGGGCAGCAGGTAGAGATTTCGGGGGGCGCGACTAGTCTAAACGGATATGCCGGCGACGGCGGAAACGTGTACCAGTCTTTTATGAACGGGATCCGCGGTATCACGCTGGACCCTTCCGACGACATCTATGTGGCGGATTATGGAAATAACCTGATCCGCTTAATCAATTCTTCGACAGGCATCATCACCCGTTTTGCAGGGGGTGGTCCCGGTGTTGCCCCTCCGACGACCGGCTTGCCCTACGCGGGTACAAGCTGCACGCTTGCGACCAACTACACGTATTCGGTGCCAACAAACAACTACACCCTCGGTTACCCGATACCTAACTCAAGCTCGTCAGCAGCACCCTTCATCGCCGGCGGATGCACGGGCGGATTTCTCGGTGACGGTGGCCCGGCACTGCAGGCTGTGCTGAATCATCCCACCGACGTTTTCTTCGACGCCAACAACAACCTCTGGATTGCGGATTCCGGTAATAAGCGCGTGCGCGTGGTATACGGCGGCGCTGGGACTTTACCGGGAATCTCAAACCCGGTCGCCGGGTATATCTATACAGTAGTCGGTGGCGGTACGCTGAGCGCTGGTCCGGCACTGCAGGTTGCGCTCAGCTCGGCCACAGGAATCGGATTCGATCAGGCAGGCAATCTCTACATTGCCGACGGCACCGGCCATCGTATCTGGGAAGTCGATAAGACCACTAACGTCGCCGTCATCATCGCAGGGAACGGGACTGCCCCGGCGGTAGGCGGCAAGGTTCCTGTTACCATTCCAGCAGTGGTGCGCGCATCCTGTTCGAGCACCTTTCCCGCTTCCGCCGGTGGTCCCATGGATACCTATCCCAATGGCGACGGATGCCTCGCGGCACAGGCCGAGCTTTCCAACCCCACCGGGCACATCTCCTTCGACGCGCAGGGAAATCTTTACGTGGCCGATAGCGGTGCGAACAACGTGCGCGAAATCTCGCGGCAGGAGATCGCGGCAGTAACGACACAGGTAGGCTCGACGAGCGGTGTCATTTTGGGGTTTGCTCCCCTTTCGGCGGCAACGTCATCCGGGCCGGTGTATGAAGTACAAGGTGTGAGCGGCTCAGGAGATTATTCGAACGGCCCCGGCAGCAACTGCACCGGGAACTTGCCGGTGGGCATCGACTGCTTCGTCAATGTGGTGTTTCAGCCATCGTTGCCGGGACTGCGTCCGGGCGGCCTCTCGCTTGGTGGGGGAGCTGGGTCGAGTTTAGGGTCCAATTACCTCGTGGGTAGCGCGACCGGCTCCGAAATCGCTCTGGATGTTCCGAATGCCTCCTCAGTCGGCACCGGCCTGAAGCCGATGAGTGTCGCGTCGGACCCCAGCGGCGCTGTCTATGTCGCGGATGGCAAGACAGGAAGCGTGTTCAAGTACGCAAACGCGACTGCGACAACTCCGACAGCGACGCTCCTGACCGGTCTGTCCAATCCCAGTCAGGTGTTTGTCGATGGGCTGGGCAACGTGCTGGTGGCTGATACGGGCAATAGCCGCATTGCGATCAGAAGCCAACTTTCGGGTACAACTACCTACCTGACCGGCTTCACCGGGCCACAGGGCGTGGGCGTCGATGGGCTCGGCAACCTGTACGTCTCCGACACTGGCGCGAACCGCGTACTCAAGTACATCCCTGGCGCGACCAGCCCACAGGTGCTGGCGACCAGTGTGAAAGCTCCGACGCAGATCTCCATCGATAGCCTGGACAATGTATATATCGTGGACAGCGGCAACTCGCGCCTGGTTGAACTGCCTGGCGGGGGCGGCATTCAAGCTGCAGTCGCAACGGGTACGTTCATCCCAACAGCCGCGGCCGTTGATGCAGCCGGCGACTTGTATGTTCTGGATAAGTTGACAGGGTCCGTAGGTTTTATCTCCGCTCAGGGAGCCGTAACGTCTACCCTCTACTCCGGACTGACTACCCCGGCGAACCTGTCGATCGATGCTCTCGGCGACGTGTATGTGGCGGACTCCGGCGCGAGCTCGGCACTGGTGCTAAACCGGCAACAGATCACGACACAATTCGCTCCACTCAATGTCGGCGGGTCCTCGGCGTTTGCGAGCTTTGTCTTAACAAATATCGGGAACAGCGCGCTCAACTTCACGGGTAGCTCCGCGTTCATGGCAACGGGTAGCACGGCAGCCTTCAAGGTGACTCCGGCGACGACCAATGGCTGCTCCGGATCGTCGATCAATGCTGGCCTTGGTTGCAGTAGCTCGTCTACCTTTACGCCGCCGGTGTTCGGCTCGTTTCTGGAGACGCTAACCTTCCCGACGAACGCCGCAAACACTCCGACGGTAACCTCCACGCTGCTTGGCAGCGGTGTCTCTTTGCAGAGCACGACGATGACGGAAACGTCCAACCCCGCAACAATCACCGCGATCCCGTACGGCGCACCCATCACGTTGACCTTTACCGTGATGTCGAGCGGCACCGCGACGCCTGCGGGTACAGTTGTGATACGCGTCAATGGCTTGCAGCAGGCGGCCGTAGCACTCAAAGCGGGTGTTGCGACGTACACCTTTACACCGCAGCAGGGCACCTATGCTGCTTCCGGCCAGTATAGCGGCGACGCGAACTACGCCTCGAGCAGCGCAAGCCTGACCCTGACGGTCGTGGCCGCGCCGACGACCACGAAGCTCTCCTACTCCGGAGCGCAACTGAGCGTGACGGGGAGCCAGGTCGCAAACTACTTGCTCACAGCCACCGTCGCTTCTACGGTGCCAGTGATCGGAGTGGTGAACTTCTATTCGGGAACGACGTTGCTTGGGACCGCCGGCATCAATAACAAGGGCATCGCTACGCTGATCCTCTACAACAGCAACCCCATAGCAGGCGTTCCTCCCTTTGTGGCTTCTCAGCCGACGGCCGCAGGCTTCGTGCTGCAGAATCCGACATTTACCGCCACCTATACGGGCGGCGCGAACTTCGCTCCGTCGAATTCCAGCTCCGTGAACGTGAACGGCGATATTGGGCTTGCCGTGCTCTCGACCAACCTGGCCGCGCCGCAAGGTTCGGTCTCGAACACCTTCCTCATTATCACTCCATTCCTTGGACTGAACGGAACGGTGTCGTTTAGCTGCACGGGCCTGCCGGCGAATACGTTGTGCCGCTTCCTGCCGAATACACTTTCCTTCCCTCAGCCGGTGCCAACCTACACGACCATCACAAACGCCGCTAACAACTTTGGACTTGCGAACTACTATCCATCGGGCGGAGCGGCCGTCACGCAGGTGCAGCTCTATACCGATGTGCCGTCAGATCTGGCGAGGTTGCACACACCGCGCAACGGTCCGGGCGGTAGCTCAGCGCGGATCTCCTCGGAAGCCGGATTACTCGTCTTCTCCGGTCTTCTTTTCCTGACGTGGCGCAGAGGGCGCACACGTATGAGCAGGAGGCTGTTGGCGACGGTGCTGTTCGCCGTGCTCCCAGCCCTGGCAAGCACGGGGCTGGTCGGCTGCTCGAACAACGATTTCTACAACTACCCTCAGGTAACCACGCCTGTAGGCAGCTATACCGTCACCGTGGTCGCGACCAGTTCCACAGGCACGGTGGAGTCGATACCCATCACACTGCAGGTCGGAGCGCAATAAATCCTGGGAACGTGGGAGAGTTTTGAAGACGGCTCTCCCATAACTCCCCTGACTTCTTCGAGAGTCTTCTGGAGACTTCGCCTTACATGGCACCAACCTTACCTGAGTGTCAGGTGCCGGCAATAACTGTTCTCTTACCGAGAGGAGTCTTATGGTCCGCCGCGTTCTGCTTGTGTTGGCCGTTATCTCGACTTGTTCCAAGGTTAAGGCGCAAAAGGTCACCTTCGACCTGCTTCTGAATGGGAAGGTTATCGGAAAAGACGAAGTGACCTTAAAGAAGTTGAAGCCGGGGCTTCAGGTGGGAAGCCACTACAGCTACGCGGTGCGCGGCTTCGACGGCCGCTTCGACAATGAGTATCGTGTGGACGAAAACTACGCGTGGCTGCAGGCTGCGGCCACAAACCTGAACTCCAACACGCACTATCTCGCGACCCTGGACAAGACGCGGACGTCGTTGATTGTCACCACCATGCAGAATGGAGAGCAAAGCAGCCAGCAATTGCCAGTCCGCCCGGATTTGGAACTTCTCCCAACGTTCGATGCTGCCGGCGCGCAACTGTTTCTGTTGCGGGCTGTCGTTCATCCCACCGCAAATAACAAGTACAACGTGGTTGTACCCTCTTTCGGCGAGCCTGGAGGATCTCGCGGCGGCCAGGGTGGAACGCCGGGAGATGCGGGCACTGCCACTGCAGACCAGCTGCCGTCCAGCAGGCAGAGCTATGACGCGGCCTGGACCAAGGGGTACCGATGTGCACGGAAAGCTTGCAGGGAAAGCAGTGACGGCGCATAGCTACACCCTGGTGTTCGGCAACTTTCGCTGGGTCTTTGTAGCCGATGACGAAAACAGTCTGCTGCAGGTAAATGTCTCCGGTTCCCAACCCAACTACGTCCGCACAGACTTTAAGCTCGACGCCACCGATGCTGCAGCGCTTGACTTGAAGTCTTAGCGGCGGCACTCTTGGACAGGCAAACGGGTTGGCCTTCAACAAGCGGACGCCCGATCGTGAGTGGAGAGGATTCTACGCGTGAAGAGTACAGCAACACTCATGATGTGTTTTTCTCTGCTGGTTTCATCGCAGGTCAGGGGTCAGCAGGTTAGTGAAAGCCAGAGCACGGCCACATTGCGCATCTCGACGCGCCTGGTCGTCCTGGATGTCGGTGTGACAGACCGCCAGGGGCACCTGGTTCAGCGATCGCTGACGAGGGATGACTTCACCATTGTGGAGGACGGAACGATCCAGCAGATTCGCACGTTTGAGGCTCCGGACCAACATCGTATGCCGGAAAACGTGACCGTGAACTCCACGGCGGATCTCAAGAAGATCGGCAATGCACCGGTCACGATTCTCGTGTTGGACGAGTTGAACTCGCGTTTCGAGGATATGAGTTACAGCCGCCAGGAGATGGTGAAGTATCTCAAGTCGGAGCCCAGGGTCCTTTCGACACCCACAGTGCTGCTGATTGCAACCAACCGCACTTTCCAGCAGGTGCATGACTACACCCAGGATCGCGATGCGCTCATCAAGGTCGTGCAGGAACATATGCCGGAGTATCCGTTCAAAGCGATGAACGGTTCCACCGGCCCAGGTGCGGTGGAGCGGATGGCACAGACAATGGGCGCTCTGCAACAGATTGCCCAGGCCAGCAGCGGCACTCCCGGGCGCAAGAATCTGATCTGGGTGGGTAACGGCTTTCCGTCCGCGGATCTGGTCACGCTGGATACACAGGAAGCCAATGCCATCGAGGCGGCTTTTCGCCGCGTGCTCGTCAGACTGCTGGCGGCACGTATCACCATGTACTCCATCAACCCCGCGGCCGGCGATAGCTCCACCGTCGATATCGAGACGCCGGCGGATCTGGACACCGCCTTGAACGCGAACGGTACGTCGCCGTTCGATGGAGGTACCGTTGGTTTCTCCAAACTTGCGCCGTCGACCGGCGGCATTGCCTTTACTGGCCGCAACGATATCAACAATGTGATCGCAGAGGGCATCGACAAAGGGCGAGACTACTATACTTTGTCCTACGTACCGACGGGGGAGTCCGAGAATGCAGCGCCTTTCCGCAATATAAAGGTCGTCATGAAGGATAAGGCGCTGGTCGCGACGACCCGAAATGGATACTTCCCTGAGACCGCGTCGGACCTCAATTCTACAATCGACAAAACTCTTACGACGAAGCAAGTGGCGGCTAATCTCAAGCTCGATCTTTCTGCCGCGCTCACAACGACGGTCTCGTATAACGGATTGACTATTTCCGCGGTCAGGGCGGGCGCCGGCACCTACATGATCCACGTCGCGAATGCGGGCATCGGATGGTTCGGGAACAATGGGACGAACGCACAGCATGCGGAAGCCACCGTCGCCGCAGGCTGGTATGACGCCAGGGGCAAGCTTCTGGGGCACGCGGCTGAAGAACAATTTGCTCCCCAAAGGCCGGACTTAGGCGCTGACTTCAAGCTCCAGATCCAATTACCACCGCGTGTTGCACGGCTAAGATTCGTCGTTCGCGACGCCTTCAACGGCCGAATGGGTACTTGCGACCTAAGTGGCTTTTAATCGTCCCTTTCCTTTATCGTTTACTGTCATGAAGATTTGGATTCTAATCTGAGATGACTCACTTCGTCCCCGCGCTTTTACGGGCGCTTCGTTGAGACCTCACAACCTTACACCTGCGGGAGAAGAACACATATGTACAGCACCTGGTTGAAGAGCGGACTGATCCTTTGGGTGGTGAGCGTCAGCATGACATGTAGCCCGCAGGAGGCTCCCATTGCGCCACTCCCTAAGGAACGCGTGGCTGAGATGGCATCCATGTTGCCCGCCAGGCCGGCCGGCTTCGGCCTTCCCTGCAGCACACGCGCAGCATGGACGCCGCTGGTGCCGAGACTCCAGGGCGAAGTGCGCCACGCGGAGCAGTTCCAATCCAAGCCGCTCCCACCCTGGAACGACGATCTGTATCTCGAGTTCACCCGAAAGGGAACCCGGCCGGCCGGCGAAGCGATGATCCGCGACCATGACGGGCAACTCTCCACGTTGGTCCTGGCCGAGTGCTCTGAGTGGCGCGGGCGTTTTCTCCCACGCATCGCGGAGCAACTCGACGCGATCTCGGCGCAACGCTCCTGGACCCTGCCGGCGCACGATGTCGACCTTGAAAACTTCAAAGGTACGCGGTACTACGTCGACCTGGGTGCCTCCAGTCTCTCCCGTGTTGTCGCCGAAACACTTTACCTCCTCGGAGACTCCTTGCCGGAGGCTACACGCAAACGTGCGATGGACGCCCTCGAGCAGCGCATCTTCGCGCCGATGCGCGACTCCATCGCAGGCAATCACCGCCAGTTCTGGTTCCACCGGTCCAGCAATTGGAACGCGGTCTGCTGGGCCGGTGTTGCTGGCTCCGCGCTCACCGTTCTGCCGGACCGAGACCAGCGTGCGCTCTTTGCTGCCGCGGCACAGTTCTATGGCGATGCTTATCTGGACAGCTACACGCCGGATGGTTACGCGGAAGAGGGTATCGGCTACTGGGGCTACGGCTTCTCGAATTACGAGCAACTTCGCGAGTACCTCTGGATTTCGACCAGCGGGAAAGTCGACCTCTACGACAATCCCAGGGCACAAAGATCCGCGATCTTTCCATTTCAATTCCAGATGCTTCCTGGCGTTTACGCGGACTTTGGAGACGCCCAGTTCGGGGTCAAACCAAACCTCGCGCTGATGGCCCGCATCGACCGTATCTTCGGTTTGAACATGTTCCCCGGGCAGAAAGACCAAGGCTCCATTGGCGGTGCGTTGCCCGACGCAATGCTCAACGCATTTCCGGTGCCGTCGGAGCGGAGGTCGACAACAGCAGCGCACGGATATGACGCGCTGGTGGGGCTAAGAACCTTCTACCCTGATGCAGGAGTTCTGGTGTCGAGACCGCAAGCCGGGGGCAGGCTTGGCGTCACCATCAAAGCCAACGGCAACGCTGGTCACAGTCACAACGACATAGGATCGTTCTCGATCGGGCTTGGAAAGACCCAACCCGTGGGCGACCCTGGCGGCCCAATCGCTTACACTGCGGGAACTTTCGGACCAAAGCGATTTGAGTCGCGCTTGCTGAACTCCTTCGGACATCCCGTTCCTGTCGTCGACGACCAACTACAACTCGACGCGACCACCGTCCAGGCAGCCCTTCTCTCAGAGAGCTTTACTCCTGAAAACGATCGCATCTCAATTGATCTCTCAAAAGCATATAGCGTCCCCAAACTGACCAGCTTGGTGCGTACGTTGAACTATAACCGGACTGGCCCCGACGTGGTGACCATTGACGACGAATTCAAGCTGAGCGGGCCCATGGATGTTGAGGAGTCTTTGCCCACGCACGGCAGCTGGAAGCAGCTGAGCCCCACCACGCTGCAATTCGACCTCGACAGCGCACATCTGAAGGTTTCGGTAAGCGGCGGCGCATTCACCGTAAACTCGGACGTCGTGAATGAGTACGGCCAAACCTTCACGCGTGTTGGCCTTCGACTGCATCTGGAAAGGTCTTGCACGGTCACGATGGTGTTCACGCCGATCAGCTAACCCACGAGGCGGAGGACGGGAGCGGTCTCACCAGAACGTAGTCGCAACCACGGTGACGGCTCCCGTATTGCCTCCGACAACCTCCACCTTCAGGACCACCTCGAAATTTTGATCGAGCCGCCCACCAGGTGCAAGCTTTGCCAAACCGGCAAGCGCCTCCGGAGACACGCTGAACTCTCCCGCGGCATCTGTGCCATTCGAGCTGATTCCAGCTACGACCATTACTGGTCCACCTGTAGTTGCATCTTGGAAACGCGCGAAGATTGCGTAGTCGAGGGTTTGCTGCAAATACGGCATACCGAAATCGACCTTCCAGTCCCGCCGTTCCGGGTGTTCCGCGTCGAGGATGTAGGCTGCATCTCCGTTTTGAACGAGGTGAAAACGGCGCGAGCTCGTCAGAAGTACAGTCCACTTGTTGTCGTTTCCGGCGACGAGCACAACGGGGCGCCCATGCAGGTCCGTCAAAGTGTTGGAGTACGCTTCATGGATCCGAAAGCGCCGGTGCTGGCTCTGCAACAATCCGACTATGTGCGAGATCGCACTCATGGTAGTCAGCGAAATGCGGAACTCAGGACGAAGAATGTGCTCCCTGATCGTAGTCTGCTCAGGTTCGTGCATTTCCGGCCCGTCCGGGTGCGGGCGTCCGGCGCTGATCAGCACTCCGTCAGGGTTCTCGAGCATCGGTGCCCAAACCTGCATCAGCGGACTTCTTACCTTTAGCCTCTGGTACGCGAGCATACCCGCCACCAAAAGCAGAATAGTGACAAGAGCCGCATTCCAACGCGAACGACCAAAGGTGAGCCAAGCTAGCGGCGTACTGTCAGGTTGGGTTTTTACCAGAGTGGGCGACGGGTGCGCTTCGTTGTCACAGGACGTTGCCTGAGGTTCCTGCAGAGCCTCTAACTCGTCGTCTGGAGGCGCACCTGCGAATGGTATGGTTACCGAGGCCGCCGCGATGTCTGGCGCTTCTCGCTCGACCCTTCTATAGAAACGCGGAACATAGCTGCCGACCGGCAGTGCAATCTCGACTTCGCCGTGATCGACGCCACTGGTATAGTACTGTGCGATTCGTTTACGCACCTCTCCGGCTGTGAAGCGTACGATCGGGTCGGTGCTCGTATCATAATCCGGCGAGCGTTTGAAAACTTCGATCCCGAGCGTGCGCTCCTTCAGGTGGTCGACCGCACCCACAACCGTCTTCTCCACAACGAACCTTAGGAATGCAGGATAGCGCCTGCTACTGCGGAAACCCGGGCTATCGAGGATGCGGCATAACTCATCGAGCACCGCCTGCCGATCTGCCTCGGTGGCTGGGGACCAAACCTCGCGAGTTGCCGAGTGTGTTATCACCACACAAATTATATAGAGCGCAACACTGAGTGTCGGGCTTGCCACAAACGAAGTTCAGGCAACGTGCACCGCATCGTAATCGGGAGTACCTCTCGTGTTACCGACATCGGGTTGCTCTTATTGCAGGGCTTAGCATGCTACCCGGACTTGAAACCGTATGTGACTTGTCATCACCGTCCCGCCCCTTCAGAGTCATTCCGTCTGGGAGGGAGGAGCCCTGCTGGATGTGCTCAGGCCTCAGGAGGCACTGGTGATTCAAAAGACAACCCCACGTGAGGCACTCTGCCTGACGTCCGCTGCGCTCTTGTCTGTACTGCTGAACGGTTGCGGTCTTGGGTCATGGCAGATAGCGCAAAGCCCCGTTGACGTGCCGGCAACGGACGGAGCGGGGCTTGGCGGCTCTGTGCGCGGCGGCCCGCAACCTGTGGCGGGGAGCTCCATTCAGCTGTATGCGGCAGGCACCGCCGACTACGGTAGCGGAGCCACACCGCTGATCCCGGTTCTTGCGGCCGGAGCGCAGTCTTTCGCAGGCGGCGTACCAGGATGCGTCGCTTCCGCTTTGCAGACGTGCTACAGCCACTTGATCGCCGACGGTGATGGCAACTTTAACATTACAGGCGACTACACCTGTCCATCTGCGACGAGCCAGATATACCTGGTGGCGCAGGGCGGTAACTCCGGCGCGGGAACGAACGCTCAGCTGGCACTAATGGCGGCCCTCGGACCATGCTCATCTCTCCCCAGCTCCACTTTGGCCACGGTCAACGAAGTCACGACCATGGCTGCGATCACCGCCTTCCAGCAGTTCATGAGCGTAAGCAATGGATAAGCGAAGCCTTTGTCATCGGGGCGCCGAGCACCAGCTACGGGGGCGTTGCCTCTGCTCTTCAGAGCATGACCAACGCATTCGCCACGGTACAGGTCCTCGCGTCAAGCACAGGCGGCGCGTCCAGCAGGATTGTGTCGACCGTTGCCGGGGTGCCGACTACCACGCCGAAGTCCGATCGTATCTACGTTCAGCATTACGAATGGTTCTCATCAGCACGGAAGGTTCTTGATTTCGGGCTGACAACACTACTCTGACGTTAGCGATGTCGATAAAGCCGTTTGACTGTTCCGAACTTCAAAACGTCCTGGACCTTTTCAAAGTAGACGTTACCTAAATACTGTTGCGCCGGGCGATCAATCTTGTATGATCCGGCGCGAGGCTCATCCATCAAACTAATTTACAACGGCATACTGGCGTTCGCGCTGCTCGGCACTTCCGCCGCGGCCTTCTCCCAACCCGGCGTCTATGCAAGCTTCAGCGCAAGCGTCTTCACCAACCCCGACTCGCGGCGCGTGCTTTATGGTGGGACCGCAGGCCTGGACTATGGGATGACGAACCGCCGGGCGCCTCAACCTCGATTTCGACGTTCGGGGCGTCTACCTAGATGGGAGTGCTCGCTACACCAGCGCCGGCGTGGGTCCGCGCCTTCGTGTCGCTCTGTCCAAAGCCCAGTTCTACGGAGAGTTCCTGACCGGCTTCGCTCGATTCCATGATAGCCAGGGAATCGGAGTTACTCCCACGACCGACGGGCAGATCGAGATTGTCGCCGGAGTCGACTATGGCCTGTCACGCCGCTTTGCCGCTCGCTTCGAGTACAACTACCAGCAGTTCTACGGCATCGGCGGCCAATTCAATCCCAAGACGTTCAGCTCAGGACTCGTCTTTCTATTGAAATAACCCCGCACAAACGGCATCGAGGGATGATCGCGTCGGCTTTGATTTTTGAGAGCGGCTCTATTCCTTTATGTCTGCGGGCGGCTCAAGCTCAGGGTTCCTCAGCCGCTAGTCTGAGCGGCACGCCCAGGCAGAAGATTGAGATTTTGGTCGTTTCCGACCTTGTCCAGCCTACCTGGAAGTCGTCGGGCGACCATGCCACTACCCGAACGCGGTGGCGTGAAGCGAAGATCGATGTCTGGGTGAATTGGGTAAGACGCACAGTTGGTAGGCAACTGCGACGCAGATCTCTCCGGAAGCTTGTTGAAGAACTCTCTGTTTCGAAGAGATCTCTTGGTGCTCGGTTCATTTTCTGGGTGGGTTCTGTTTGAATCGACCGAATGTTTCTGTTTATTTATGGGCCTTTCCAGATAGTTTGGAGGTCTGTTTTGGGGCCTCTTTGCCTCGCTCCGGCGCAGCTCCGCGCCGGGGGCCTAACGCCTGCTCTTGCGTAAACAGCCGGGGCAGCCGCATCAGGTTGTGGGCAGCGCAGCCGGCCTCGACAAAATCCTTCGCGTCGCAGGCCTTGTCCCGCGCCCACTGTGATCCGTCGCGATCTGCCCTCCTGCTTGTCCGCAGGTATCGTCAGCGAGGCGCGCTTGGCGAAGCTGTCGGCTTGGGTAACCATCGCGGCGGCGATCAGGCCATTGCGGTTCTCCACCAGCGCATGGCCCAGACAGGCCAATTTCGGCTCTTTCCCGTAGTGTCGTTTTCACCTGGAGATCAGGGAGAAGTAGGGCTTTAACTAGAGTATGCAGACTAGACGGAAATTCCGTAAGTCGTTCATTTTGAAATACTTGTGATTTCTCTTAAGCATATGCAAGAAGGTATGGCGGAGAGTGGGGGATTCGAACCCCCGGTACAGCTTTCGCCGTACAACGGTTTAGCAAACCGTCGCCTTCAGCCACTCGGCCAACTCTCCAGCGGTGTTGCGGAATGGAACTAAATTATTATAACCGAGGGGCCATTCTCCTGCTTGGACGACTGGCCAGATAATCAGCCAACTTCGTCAAACTCCTGGGCCGCAGAGGTGTAGCCGGCCACCTTGTCGAATGTCAGTTGAAATCGGCAGTTACTCCCGGAAAAGACTCCATTGAAACTCTTCCTGTATTCCGCGGCCATCGAGTGCGTCGCGGTTTTCAGAACCGACGTTTCGAATTGCTCGGCGCAGTAGCGGAAGCGGAGTTCCAGCCGCGTTTGAGGACGTGCCTGTGGCAGGCGCTTTCAACGACGTCCTGAAACCATCCCCAGCGGCTCACGTCGCCAGACGAGCAGGGAGGTGAAGCTGACCCGCTTGTGCTCTACGCCCGCCATGAGATGGTTCAGTCCACGCTTTCGCAGGTGGAACGAAGGGCGACCAGTCGACCGACATGCTGAGAAGTTTCATCCAGGCTTCCCCTGAGAGTAGCGACGGATCCTCTGTGGCGAACTCCCACCATGCATCGAGCTTCAATCCACGCTCCCCTGAAGGTTGTAGAAGAGAGGCCCCAGAGACGGGAGGTTTCTTGTTAGACTGCCTTATACGTAGAACCCACAAGCCGCTCGATTGCTGCTTCGGTCTGGAGTCAGGAAATGCCTCAACGCAGCGCGAATCCGATGAGCCGGATGGGCGTATCGGCTGCGCTGGCGGCGTTCGTTTTTGGCGCTCCGCTGAGTTTGCGGTCGCAGGATTCGGCACCGCCTGCTGCGGCACAGGAGCAGACGCCGCAGACGCAGCCTCCGCCGCCGATGAAGGCTTCGGTGAAGTCGAAGGGCAGGCAGCCTTATTCCAGTTCGACAGAGCTGATCGAGCTGCCCGCGACTCCAGTGCTGGATAGCGAAGGCAAGCAGCGGCTGGACCCCGACGGCAAGCCGATGTTCAATCCGCCGTTGAAGCAGCAGCGCGACAAATTCGGGCATCCGCTGTTCGACGCTAAAGGCCAGCCGGTCTTCCAAACGGCGGACGAACTGGGCTACGACGAGCATCACAAGAAGCTGCATGGGAAGACCGAGAAGGCGCCGAAGACGATCGCGGTTTCCATCGCGCAAGGCACGCTGACGGTCGACGGGATGATTGGCAAGGCCGCGCTGAATTACGACATCAGCGATCTGCGATACATCTATTTTTATGCCCCGTGGATCGGGACGGTTGTAGTCTCGAACACGACGTTTCCGGGAGCGAAGGAGCAGGCGGGCGGGTTCAACCAGAACACGCTGACGGTGAAGGTGGAGGATCACACCTTCCAGCTCTACTCCGAGAAGACCATGCTGGGCGGGAAGCCCGCGCCGGTGTTCGTGCTGGTGGATCGCAACTTCAAGCTGCCGTCGCAGAGGCCGGAGATGGGCTTCGGCGCGACGCTGAACCCTCCGTATACGTGGCCAGGCGCGAAGCAGAATCCGGAGTCGAAGGCGTTCCTCAAGCCACCGCCGGTGCCGGTGAGCCTGCGTCCGACGCAGTTGATGCCGCCGTGCCCGACGGGGCAGATGCGTGCGTCGCATGTTGCGCTGCCAGGCCAGGACGCTCCGTTAGAGCCGTGTCTGCCAATCGTCAGTGGACGTGCCGCGGTTCTGTCGCAGCCTGAGACGCCTGCTGTTGCTCCGTCTGCTCCGTTCCCTGTCATTGAGCCGGCCACGAACGGCAACCCGGCGGCGCTTCCGGCGGTGACTGAGCCGCCTGAGAAGACGCCTGCGCGTCCTCCTGCATCAGCCACGCCGCCCAGGTAGCATTTCGCGTCGAATGTGTGACGTCTCTAAGCCGCGTTCCGACCGCGCAGACGACGGCGTGCGATCCCGAGAACTCCGGCAAACCCCGTAGCCAACATCACAAGAGCAGACGGCTCGGGAGTGGGCGCCAGGCCGGTCGTCGCCGTGAAGGTGTCGTCGCCGCTTGTGGACTGGATCACGAAAGTTCCACCCGTCGTGGCAAAGCCCACACCCGAATTGATAATCGAGTTGGCGACTGTGCCGCTCACAGCGGTGGTCAGGTCGTAGCCCTCGAATCGGCCCGACGCGGTGTCCAGGATGTCGTCTCCGGAGTACACCGCAAAGCCCACGAGGCCCGATTCACTGAAAACATCGATTGTATCGGTAAAGCTGGACGTGCTGCCGCCCACCTGTACCGCCGCGCTTGAAAGGGTCAGCGTATCGGGGCTGCCAACGGTGGCGTTCGAGGTATCGCCCGTGCCGCTGAGCGTAATGAGCTGGTCGGAAAACGCAACCCCGTTCAGGCTGCCCGAACCCAGCACGCTCTCCGTGAAAGATATCGGGCTCGCATAGGAGGATGAGGCTGCTAAGACAAGTGAGAGATAAGCCGTCAGGCACGGGATCGATTTCATACGTTTTCCGTTTACAAAAGAGGTAGGTTCCTGAAACCGGATTCGGCTTGCCGGTTATATGGCAGTGGAGAGTCATTGCCCCACAAAGCGACGTGGCATGGCTGAATCCTGAACGGACTCTATCGCTTCGATCTTTCCGCGACCATACAACTTCTTTGGGAGCGTCGTGGGGCGAGGCGCTTCAGGCGTTGGCGCCCAGGTCGTGCGTGTGAGGTCGAGCCAGGCGCCGCCTCGCACAACGCCGATGCTGCGTTTAAAGCATAGATTGTAGCCGGGTGCGAGTAAGCCGCGAGTCGATCGCAGCGGCAAAGATCGCGCTCTCTTGTGAGTTGTTAAGTAATTTTGGCGTCCCAAACCGATTTGGATTGGAACCGCTTCCTGTTGACGGTGGAAAGGCTAGAGATTACCCGCAAGTCTTTTGATTTCAAGCTGTAGACTGGCTCTTTTCAGACAATGGAACACCGCAACACCGTTGTATCCATATCCCATGTAGACATGGAACCAATTTGATTGGAAGGCGATCATAGGGCCATTTAGGGCATTCGCACGCCTTGACCATTTTTACTCAGCTTCTTCGGATAGCATCTGAGCATGAAAATCACCTACTCACAAGATGAACTTTATGACCTTTGCATACGCGACGCCATTGGCCGAGGTCTACTGAAAGAAGGCGACCCCGTTACCTGCAATTCGGTGTTCGACATGCAGACTGAAAGCCTTACTGGAGAGGTTGAAGTCACATTCGGCGGGTCGCTAGAGAAGAAGTGAACCGGTCCAGACGGCTGGATTATGCTTCTGCCAGACCGATGACACGCTGAACCTGCACAGCAGACCATTCCCCGCCTCTGGCAGTCGGGATACCGCGCTCATTCAAAACGGCTGCAATCTTGCGAAGGGAATTGTGCCCGGCAGCTTGCACGTCACGGATTATCGGAAGCAGGTCGCTTGCCCTCTTTGTTGCCTTAGCCGTTCGGACTACAACACTCGCTGCGGCACCCTCAGATGCCCTAGACGCAATCTCCTTCGTGGGACTGCCCAATCTTGTCCCTCTCGCCTTGGCAGCGGCTAGAGCGACCTTTGTGCGAGTCGAGATCATAGACGCTTCATGCTCTGCGACTGCGGCGAGAATGTGAATGGTGAGGCGATTGGCTTGAGGGAAATCGACTGCGGTGAATTCGACACCCGCTTCCATGAGATTGCTAATGAAAGCGACATTACGAGCCAGCCTATCCAGTTTCGCGATGATGAGGGTTGCATTGTGAACGCGGCACAAGGCTAAAGCCTCACTCAGCTTGGGACGGTCGTTTTTCTTCCCCGATTCCACTTCAACGGTCTCGGCAACCATCTTCCAACTTCCCCCATTCAGGTAAGCCCTCACTGCCGCCTGTTGTGCTTCTAAGCCAAGCCCTGATGCTCCCTGCTTGGCTGTCGAAACTCTGTAGTACGCCACGAATTTGCCGCTTGCCATGGATGTTTCCTTTCTGTAACAAAAGCTGTATCGACCCGCGATGCTCTGGTTACAGTCGCCTCTTGACCAACGGCAAAGGCTGCAAAAAGTGTTTTTCCCCGATGGACTGACATTTGACAAAACAGGATTTGGAACCGCTCTAAGTGATTCATTCTTTAGCCTGTTTGAGCCATTTGAAGGAGGTAAAGCAAGTTTGGCGTCCCCGACGGGATTCGAACCCGTGTTCTCGCCTTGAAAGAACTATAAATATCGGATTCGTGTACTTCGGTAGACGCAGTGAAACAATCAAATCGCCATTATTTACAGGGATTTGGACGTTTCAGAGTCCACAAACGTTTCCTTGCGTCTGAGACAGTTTTTTGATATTTTTTTGATATGTCAAAAGCGATCAACACCGTAACCCTTCGTAGCAAGTCGGCCCGTCGTAGCATCCCGGTCGGTCCAAAGCTGCATATCGTCAAGCTGATAAAAGGTTTGGCGCTCGGATACCGCAAAGGCGCGAAAGGCGGATCATGGTTCGCCCGGCGTCACGAAGACGGAACGAAATACAGCTTCCATCCGCTCGGAATTGCCGATGACACGTCGGACGCTGACGGATTGCGCATCCTGACGTTCGATCAGGCGCAAGAGTCGGCGCGTACATGGTTCAGCCGAAGGGCGAACGAAGAAACGGGCGGTATGGTCGCAGGACCGTACACAGTCGAACAGGCGATGGAAGATTACATCGTCGAACGTGAGCGGGTGAAGCGCAAGTCGCTGTATCGGACTCGCAAATTGATCGCCGCTCACATCTTGCCGACGCTTGGATCAATCGAACTGTCGAAGCTGACGCAAGGCAGGGTCAAAGCATGGCGCGATACGGTCGCACAGCAAGCGCCGCGTCTGCGTACCGGATTCGTGATGGAACGAGTTCAGGTGTCGAAGCTGATACGCGGCGAACGAAAGTTGGCTTGGGTGAAACGTGCGACTGACGTTCCGCTACCGCAAACATTTCGGGACGTAGACACTAGCGATCCTGACGTAGTTCGTATGCGTCAAGCGACGGCGAATCGTATTCTGTCTGTTCTCAAAGCTGGATTGAACTATGCCCATGAGGAAACGAAGCGCGTAGGAACCAAAGCAGCATGGGAAGGGGTCAAACCGTTCCGTCAGGTGGACGTGGCGAAGGTTCGGTTTATGACGCATGACGAAATCAAGGCACTGATTAGCCATTGCGCGCCGGAATTCGGATCGCTGGTACGCGGCGCTTTGCTCACCGGATGCCGGTACGGGGAACTGGCGGCGATGCGCGTCTCAGCATTCGATGCGCAGAACGAAACGATCTTTATCCCGGTCAGCAAGAACGGAAGTTCGCGGCACGTCGAACTGAACGCGGAAGGCGCGGCGTTCTTCGCCGCTCTAGCGACCGGGCGCAGCAAAGGTGAGCAAATGTTTGTGCGCGCCAATGGGAAGCGCTGGTGCGAGTCAGAGCAAGCGCGTCCGATGAAAGAGGCTTGCGCCGCTGCCAAGATCGAACAGGTAACATTTCACATCTTGCGCCATACATACGCTTCCCATCTTGCGATGAACCAGACGCCGATGCGCGTCATTGCCGATCAGTTAGGCCACAAAGACACGCGCATCACCGAACGGCATTACGCCCACTTGGGCCGGGCTTACGTTCGCGAGACGATCCGCACGAAACTCCCATCGTTTGGTTTCGCGGCAGCGTAGCGTTTTGGCCGAGTTTTGCACCGCAAGACCAGTTAGCAAGTAGGGATAAGCTAACGACATGACCAACGCACTTAGAAAGCGTTTTGAAGAACTGACTCTTGAAGCCGATCAAATCGAGAAGTCGAAGAGAAATGAGTACAACCGATTGTTGGAAATGAACTTGATGCAAGTCGATTCGAACAAGCTCTTGAGTTGGAAAGTAAAAGCGAAGAACCTTCTCGAAATGGCTTGCGGCAAGGAATCTCAGCACTTCGAACACTTCGTCGCTTCTGAAACGTCCTCCTACAGCACCTCCTTTGAGAATTTGGAACGCATGATGGCGGTCTTTGCCGCTGCCCGTGAAGACTTCGAAGGCGGATACTTGTCATCGGTTCGCACGTTGGTTCAAGCCGAAGTATTTGGTAGCGAACTTGAACAGGCCAGTGAATTGCTATCGAAGAGTTATAAGGTTCCCGCCGCCGTAATCGCCGGAACTGTCCTTGAAACGGCACTTCGCGAACTCTGTGACCGTAATCAGCCGCCATTGCCGCATGGAATGATCGGGAAGATGAACGACGCCCTAGCAAAGGCCGGGGTATACACGTTGTTGATCCAAAAGCGGATTACGACAATCGCGCAAATCCGCAACGATGCGGCACACGGCAAGCCGGATCAGTTCAACGCTGACGACGTGAAAGCGATGATCGCTGACGTTGAACGTTTCCTTGCGGATTATCTGAATTAGCTTACGAGCACGGTCCTAAAGCGTTACCGAAATCTGTTCAATGTGCTGATTTAGGTAGTTCTTTATCTCTTGCGCCTGTTCAGACGTGACACCGGACTTGAAACGCAGCGTTACGTTCATTTTGTCGTGCAGGACGGTATTCGAAGCGGGTCCATTCTCTTCTGTGCCGAGATACGGCGTACCGTCTTCAAATTCACAAACCCTAAACCGTATTTTCGCGAATTCTGTCATGCACTCAGTATCCGACAATAATTTGTGGGAATTACGCTAGAACGGCGAAGTCACTTTCACTTCCCGCGCCCACTGTACGGCGAGGATTCCGTATCGGCAAGCGTCGGCGGCGTGGTCCGGGCCGGTCGTGTCTACGTCTTCAATTCGTTTCTGATCCCGCGCCAAATACGGCACGGTTGCCCACCAGTATTCGCACGAACGCGAGACATACAGGCCGGGCCGATCCGGCTTCCCGGCGTCGGCAAGCAAACGTTTCAGTTTGAGCCAACCGCTGATCCGATCCGACTTGCGGGCCGGTTGCCAGTGGACGCCACACCGGGCGAACTCTTCCGCGATGCTCCCCGCCCCTGATCCTGTACGGGCGAAGATCGCATCGTCGGCGACGCCCGACGCCCGAACGTCCCACCGCGCGCATAGGACGCTCCGTATGGCGTCGGCAAGCACCGGGACAGTCCAACCTAAGCCCTGCGTCAAGTTGTCGCGCCTGACGGCCGCAAATTCGTCTACGGCCACGATAGAGCCGGGCGGGTAGTACACGCCCTGATAGGCTTCGCCGGGCGAACGCGCCATGAGGTACGTCACCGATGGGGCGCTGCTACCGAAGTCATGCGCAAGCCAAACATCCCACCCAACCGGAATTCGGTCCCACGGCGCTATTGCATTTCGCTTCTCTTCCAAACATGAGGCAAAGTATGCGCCGCGATTCACCGCCCAATCGCCTTCCACCCATGCACGTAGCAATTCAGGATCATCGGGACACGACGAAGTGAGTTGTTCAAGATACTGTTCCCGGTCTATGAACGTATTGCCGGCGAAGGTCGAAGGCGCATGAACCCATCGGCGTTTCGACCGGGCTTCGTAGAACATATCCCACGGCGCGCAGACGAAGACGTAACGTTTCGCTATCCAGTGGTGCCCAGGTCCGCCCGGATTCGCGGCAATCACCATGCGAATCGGAACGTTCTTCGGACCGCGCAAGTTTGATCGCATTACGTCTAGCAACGCGGGGTCTGGATACTGACCGGCTTCGTCCACGATCAGCAACGTAAACGAACGTCCCTGATACTTCGCATAGTCGGCATGGCTTTCAAGCTGGCCGAATTCCAGATAGCCGTTATTCGGAAAGCGCCAAACGTGTTCGGCGGCGTTGTATCGTGCCGCTGTTCCGTAGATGTTGCCGAAGATCTCACGCGTAACAAGTTCGAAGTCGGCAAGCCCTTTGTACGTCTTCCGAAGGTACAGTATTCGGGCTTTCTCGCCGTACTGTTCGACGTGACGCAGGATCAGGAACGCGATACCGTACGACTTGCCGCCACCACGACCGCCGCCTAGAAACACGTCGAACTCTTCGGGAACGCTAAGAAGTCGAGTCTGGAATTCGTTTAGCTGTATCGCTTCCATCTATGACCTTCCCATTGGCGTATTCATCGGCTTTCAGCGCGCCGGGCAAATTGAACGTAATCTGAACGCGGTTCGCCTGATCCGCCTGATCGCCCTCCCGGTATCCGTGACGCGCTTTGAGAAGGAACATGGCCGCCGGTCCGTCGCCGTTCATTGCTTTCCGGTACAGAGCGTTATGGAGCGCGTAACGTTCCTGATCGCGTCCCACAGTGAACGACTCTTGTAATCCTTCGTCTTCGTCTAGCCAACGTTGCAGCGTGTGAAGCGATACGCAGAAATGCGCCGCTATGCCACGCTTGCTAAAGCCGGTCGCAGCTAGCGCGCGAATGTCGTCTCTCGCGGTTGCGGGCGGCGTATTTGGGCGCGGATTGAGCGGCGCAAAAGGTAAAGGTATTATCGGCATGATTGACGCTCGAACGAAAAAGCGGGGAGAGCGGGACGCAGACCGTCTCTCCCCTATCCGTGCCGCTAAACACGGAATCTTGCTTACTTGCTAATCAGGAACGCAAGCGGAATTGACTTTCGCGACGTAGCAACGCGAGTCCAGTTCGCCGCAATAGCAAGTTCCGCCGTTGACGGCGAATCGCTGGCGACGCTGTTGTTCGTAAACGAAAAGCCGAGTGGATCAATGGACGTATTCATGCGCGTATAGAACTGCGTCACGCCGCCGCCGTTGCCCTGCGATGGGTAGCGGTAGATTTCGGTTCCCGGCGCAACACGCGGTTCGGACGCTCCGTAACCAATCGCACCCAATCCCAAAAGAACGGTCGTATAGACGCCGTTCGCTGGCGAAAGATTGTCGTCAATGATGACGGCCATCCCTCGATAGGTCTTGATCGGCTCACCCTGCGAATTCGCGATGAACTGGATTTCGTCATTGATAAGCGCTTGCGTGTAGATATGCGAGTGCATCGCAATCGCCTTCACATCGTTGATGCGGTCGCCGAGCGTCGCCGCCGTATTGATAACAGCCGTCGCATTGAACAGCGCTGCATTAGCGGCCTGACCGCTAATGTCATAGACCATATCGCCGCCATTGTTCGCGACGTTAGACGCCATGATGCCGTTCAACGTCGAAACCAGACGCCGTTCCCAGGTCCGATCCCAATACGCGACAACGCGACTTTGCAACCGTTCTAGCGGATTGTCGCCGGACAGTTCGGCGGCAAGATCAGCCGTAGACCATGACTGATTCAGAAACGATTTGCGTACGACCTGCGCTCCCGCCGTAATCTTGAGAGGAACCGCAACATCATTCGGATTATCGGTCGAGATATTTGCGTCCGTCTCGCCAAGATCGCGCCAGAAAGGAATCGTGAAGTTCTCCGCGCCCGCATGAAGCTGCGAAGTGATTTCGCCATTCTCTACCGCAACGCCGGATTGAAAGAGCGCAGTAGATACGACAGAATTTTCGATAACGTACGCCGTGAACTGCGCGGGTACAACAACATCTGCAATTTGAGTAGTAGCCATGTGCGTAACCTCGAATCAGATAAAACAAAGTAAGTTGGAAATGATTCGGGTCGCAACGATTGCCGCAACACGTCCGCGATTGCGGAGGTCATAAGGTGGGAAGCTCTATTAGAGCCGTCAGCGGGCCGGTTGACTTATGCCAACAAACCCGCCTGACTTAGCGATCCTAGCGTAATCCGAACTGCAATTCAACTTTCTTTTCCTCTTTTTTCGGTTGCGCCGGGCCGGTCATACTACCGCCGCTGCGACCGCCAGACGCGCCCGATCCCTTTGCGCCCTGCCAGCGTGAGATAGCGGCAAACGTTTTGCTATCTTCCGTCTTTGCGTACGCTGTTGCGCCGCCTGTTACGAGGGTCCAAACCGCATTCGGCGTGAATGCGATAGGCTCGCCGTTCACCATAACCGGCGAACCATCTAGGTTCATTACGGCGGGCTTCCCGTCTTCGTTGGCTTCGACCTTATACTTTGCAAGGAACTGAGTAATCCATAACTTTGGCGCGTCCGAAATACTTTCTGCCAACGCCCGCAACGGAACGCCGACGACGGCTTCCGTGTACTTCGCTTCGGATGCTTCATATTTCGTCTTGAGAGCGGCATTTTCTGTCTCAAGTTCCGCGATACGTCCCTTGCGCTCCGCAGACTTAGACAGGATCGACTTATTCGCTTTCCGTAGGCGGATGACCTGTTCTTCCACTGGCAAGCCCGGTTCAATTACTTCGTCTTCTACTTCGATTTCGTTAGGCATGATTGTGTCTCTTGTGGTGTTACTTAGAAGCATTGGTTTTTAGTGTCGGAAACATCTTGCGAAAGTGTTCGATATCGCTTTCCTTGCCACCGGCATCTAGATACGCCCGCCATATCTTTTGCTCAGTGATTGTCAATAGCGTTGGATCGCCTGTTGCTAGCTTCCATACGCGCACCGCTTCGTCAATGTCCCAGAATTCTTCGTTAGCCATCGGACCGAGAGACTTCACAGTTGCACCGTTATTCGCTTCAACATCCGACAGAAGAACCTGTCGAATTGACCACTCAATAAAGCTGGAAAGAGTACGGCCTTGAATACGTGCCGCAATCTCTGCGAGATAGAGCAACTTAGGGTCTAACCTAACTCCTACTGTCTCCGAGCGAAACGTTTTTGCACCTGTTGTCTTTGCCATTTTTCCACAACCTCCAACCTAACAAAGAGACTACCACGGAAATTGTTCTAATAGTCGGAACATTCCGTGCTATTGTTTGGGACGTAAGAAGGAGTTTCCACATGAGTACAGGCATAAACACTTCCCCTTTGCCCATCCTGACCTCCGTACCGGGGGCCGCGCGCATGGTTTCGCTAAGTCGAAGCCGTATCTACGAACTAATCAACGAAGGCCGGATCAAGTCGGTCAAGGATGGGAAGCGGCGCCTGATTTTAGTAGCGTCGCTGCATGAGTTTGTCGCTTCTCTAAGCGCAACCAACAACGTAGCAACAAACGGTGGATGGACCGTAGTCTAATGAACAACTATGACCGCTTTGTTTCGCAGTTCCGCCCACCGTCGTTGCTAGTGCGCTCTAGCTACTTCGACTTTGGATCGAAGCCGTCGCCGTTCTTCGATGCGGATAGGACATTCTTTGTAATTCATCCTGAACGGAAGACGTTTATTCGGACGGCGTACTGCGGAGAAGTGGATTACACGCCGGACGATCAGCCTTTTATGGAATTACTGCCGAAGATGAAGCATTTGAATAATATCGGTATGCATGACGACGTACTACTTCGCATCTGGCGTTACATTCCGCGCTTACACGTTTTAGTAACACGTATCACGCCGGAACTTCACCACGTCACCGCATTACTTCGCGGCGATGCGTTCTGGCCTTCGGCTGATGAAGAAGGGCGCAACGTAGATAGGTGTCGCACTGACGCCCATCTAGCGCCAGTGCTAGCCCGCATCGCTGAACTGGAAGGTTTCGACGTTGCCGCATGGCAACGTTTTGACGCCGCGCTTACCGCCGCAACTAACAATGTCATTCCCTGTCCCACTAATGCGCGAGTCCACTGATGTCGTCTCCGTCTGTTATACAGTCGTACCGGGCTTCGCTTTGGAGCGCGGGATATAGGCCGCTGCCAGTCATCAATGGAACAAAACGCGCTTCGGAAAAAGGTTGGCAACATCTGTCGAAGCTGTCGCCGCCGCCGTGTGTTGCTGCGTGGCCGGACTCGGCGACGTTCTCCACTGGCGTCTATTGCGGTGAAGAACTGGTCGCGGTAGATATCGACGTCGACGACGCGGCGTTAGCAGAACAAGTCTATAACGTTGCGGCGTCCTACCTCGGTCATGCTCCCATGCGCTACCGCGACGGTTCAGCGCGGCGTTTGATGATCTATCGGAACGGCGAACCGAAACGGCGATTCAAAACGATTAGTGCTGGCGACGGTCGGAATGTGGACTTTCTGAGCGGCGATCATTATTTCGTTGCTGACGGATTGCACCCTGACGGAACGATATACCAATGGAACGCGTCGCTGAAGGATTGCCCGGTTACATCTTTGTCCGCTGTCACGGCGCAACAAGTCGAAGCGTTCCGCGAAACCGCCGCTGCGATTCTCGGCGCGCGGATCGTCGCAACGTCAACTGAAAGCTCCCCATTGGCGTTCAACCTGTCGCAGGGACCAACAGAGCGGGAACGCGCCTACGCTCAACAAGCGTTGCAAGCGGAAGTCGCGCGGTTACGCACTATGGGACCAGGAAGCGGGCGGAACAATGCCCTGAACGTCGCCGCTCATTCCATCGGTACGTGCGTCAGCTACGGGCTCGATCTGAAAGCCGTTGCATACGCGTTGTTCGATGCCGCTGTTTCAAATGGGCACGTCGGCAAGCATGGCGAAACGCAAACGAAGAAAACGATTGAAAGCGGTTTGATGGCGGGAATGTCCAAGCCCCGCGCGCCACTCACGGCGGGCGATCCGACGCCCGTTGACCTATCCCGCCTTTCAGTCGGCAAGGCCTCGCCTACGGGGACGCAGACGCCATCTAGGGGTATTAGCCTGACGCCTATGACAGACATTCGCGAGACGCCGATCCGTTGGCTTTGGCCGGACTATCTTCCGTCCGGCATGTTGACGTTGTTGAGCGGAGCTGGCGGAACTGGCAAAAGTACGCTGGCGTTCTCCATTGCTGCTATTGTCAGTGTTGGCGGCGCATTCCCTGACGGAACACGATGCGGACACGCCGGAAACTGCCTTGTGTGGAGCGGAGAGGATTCGCTCGATACGACAATCAAGCCGCGTCTGACGTTGGCGGGAGCTGATCCGGCGAAGGTCTTCGCAATTGAAGGCGCGACGGACGAACACGGCGAACATCTTCCGTTCGATCCATCCCGCGATATCGAACAGCTACGGAATGCCGCTTATGCCATCGGCGGCGTGTCGTTGCTCATCATTGATCCAATCGTAAGCGCCGTCACTGGCGATATGCATAAGGCGAACGATGTTCGACGTAGCCTACAGCCGATTGTCAGGTTCGCGGAAGAAACAGGATGCGCCGTCATTGGCGTAACGCATTTCGCAAAAAATACCGCTGGTCGTAACCCGACAGACCGCGTCCTCGGATCGCAAGCGTTTTCCGCACTCGCGCGCATGGTCCTAGTGGCGGCGAAAGAAGAAGATTCCGACCGCCGCATCTTCACACGTTCGAAGTCGAACATCTCGATTGATACAGGCGGATTCGCGTACACGATTGAGGCGCAGACGCTTCCCAGTGGCGTTACAACAACGCGGATCGTTTGGTGCGAAGCCTTGGAAGGCAATGCGCGCGAAATCTTGGAAAGCGTAGAGGGTAGCGAAGGCAATACGAAGCCAATCAACATGCAGAACGAAGCTATGTCGTTCCTACACGCCGAACTGAAGGATGGGCCGGTTCCGGCGCGTGACTTGCTGGCGAGAGCGAAGAAAGATTTCGGCCTGACTGAACGCACATTGCAGCGCGCAAAGGACAAGCTCGGCATCGTCGTTACGAAATCCGGCTTCTATGGCGGTTGGGTTTGGAGCTATCCATTTACTTTCGCTCGGGACGGTGAAACAGTTTCCGCAGCGAAGGTATGACTTGCCGCTGTCTGAAAGCGAGAAACGGGCTGAGCAGCGTTTCAAGTCGCAAGAGGTCTGCGGTCTCCTTAGTTGGATCAAGAATGAGCGGTTGAGTTTTTCCGGTGCTTCGGTAGACGAAAAGCTGTTCCGCGCTGCGCACGTTGATTTCGTCGAGTAGTTGACAGATTCGGGGTTCGCTCGCAAATAGGAAGCGTGACTCCCTCGCCGCTCTAATGAAAGCAGAATGCTTTTGCTCCTGATCGCTCTCGCTGAGCGAATGCCACTTCGCAAGCCCCTGTACAAAGTCTAAGGTCCGCGCTAATACGTCAAAACGTCGTTCGTATAAATCTAAGCGAAGTTTCTCGCGAGAAACATACCACTGTGACGTACCGATGGCCGCCACGTAGATCGCTATTACGACCGTAGCCACTCCTTCAGCTGTCTTCAGCACTTCACCCATGGTGCGATGATAGCTCCGGTCAAGCTGAAGGCGTTATTACAAAATGAGGTTGCCTTGTGTCATCTTCTGTCGTCTTCGGTGGAGCGGTTGCCTTGGAGCGCTCCCAAGACGACCGAAGGCAACCGTCTGTATAGAGTAGGGCCGTGTCGCCTTGGTCATCTTCAGATACCGTGCAAGGCGCTCGATTGGAACCGTAAAAGATTGCATTTCTGGACGCATGGGCACTGCCGTATGGGTAGCGGTTAGCTGGCGATGAGAAGCCCGATTATGAGTCCAATCCTACCGTCGCGATTCAGATGCGCGCCGAGTTCTTCGGCGGCTGAAATGTTGAAGCCCAAACACTCGGCTAGATGGGCGGATACTGAACCGTCGTTTATAAAGTCTTCGACGTATCCCATCGGGACATTCAACCGATCAGCCACGGACGCGTGAGCGTCGCCCGCAAACAGACGTTCAATGTCCCATACCGAAACTCCAGCCTTCGTCGCAACAACCGCATGGATCATCGTTCCACCTTCCGAAATCAGCGAATTTTCCGTCGCTGGCTGGTCACTTGAAAGCGTAACGATTATCGCGACTTACCGCAATTTTTCCAGACCGTCTGAGACACCTATTTGAGACAACTTTGATATTTTCTGCGGCGTTGATAGAAGGTTTCACCTAAGTTATTGAATTTATTGGCGTCCCCGACGGGATTCGAACCCGTGTTCTCGCCTTGAAAGGGCGGCGTCCTGGGCCTCTGGACGACGGGGACGCGATGGGAGGCACACGGAAGCCCCACGCTTCCATCCACTCCTCCATGAGGTTACGTGGGATATCAGGCGCTGTCAAAATTTCAAGGCTTCGAATCTTCGTCGCATTGTGCGAATCTAACTCTGTGAACCCATTTGCAAAGGTCAGCGAGAAGTCGTCGACGCCGCGCGTGGGCACGGAACGATTTTTTTGGAGGCGGTGCGTGCTGCAAGTCCTTAAGCAACAAATTGGAGTTTCGCTGCTGGCGCTGGGCGCCTTTGCTGGCGTTGCTGGATGCAAGTCCGCGCCGCCGCCGGCCGCACCGCCGCCGCAGGCTATGCCCGTGATGGTGGCCCCGGTTTCGATGAACCCGGTCGCCTCGGGCGACACCTATGTGGCGACCATCAAGAGCCGTCGCTCCGCGACCATCTCACCGCAGGTGGATGGCAATATTACGAAGATTGCCGTCGTTGCCGGACAGTCGGTGAAGGCCGGACAGGTGCTGATGCAGATCGATCCCCTGAAGCAGGTGGCGACGGTCGACCAGCAGAAGAGCGCGCAGGCGCAGTCGAATGCGACCTACCAGTTCAATAAGGCGGATGTCGACCGGCAGAAGAAGCTGTTCGACGCTGGCATCATCTCGAAACAGGCGTACGACACCGCGGTGCAGAACTTCGAAAGCTCGAAGGCCGCGTACGACGCCAGCGCCGCAGGCACGCTAAGCCAGCAGGAACAGCTCAAGTATTACCAGATCCGCGCGCCGTTCGCGGGCATCATCGGGGATATCCCGGTGCATGTGGGCGACTATGTGACGCAGGCCAATATTCCTTCGACCGTGCTGACGACGATCGACGACCAGAGCGGGCTGGAGGCTTACATCTATATCCCGACCGATCGCATGGCGGAGGTGAAGATCGGGCTGCCGGTGGAGATTCAGGATACGTCCGGCACCGTAGTGGCGAAGTCGACCATCTCGTTCCTTTCGCCCGAAGTGGACAACGGAATGCAGGGCATTCTGGCCAAGGCCGAGGTGCCGTCGGGCAGCAAGGTGCGCAACCAGGAAGTGGTGAATGCGCGGGTGGTGTGGAACTCCACGCCCAAGCCCACGGTGCCGGTGCTGGCGGTTTCGCAGGTCGGCGGGCAATCGTTTGTCTACATCGCGGCGCCGCGCGGAAATGGATTCATGGCGCACCAGATTCCGGTGACGCTGGGTGAAACGGTCGGCAATACCTACCCGGTACTGGGTGGATTGAAGCCGGGCGACCAGGTCATTATCTCCGGGCTGCAGTTCCTGGGTGAAGGCGCGCCGGTGCAGCCGCTGCATGGGCCTCCGGGGAAATCGTAAAAGGGAAGTGCACATACGGAAATCCTGTCCTTCGGCTCTGCTCAGGACAGAACGACGGCCATAAGAGTTTAGGAACGAGGGTACGGGGTTGGTAGATTTCTTTATTCGGCGTCCGATTTTTGCGACGGTTTGCGCGCTGCTCATCATCCTGGCGGGTGCGGTGTCGATTCCCACGCTGCCGATCTCGCTCTATCCGCAGCTAGCGCCGCCGCAGGTGGTGGTTACGTCGAACTATGTCGGCGCGAACGCGGGCATCGTGGAGTCGGCGGTGACGATTCCGCTGGAGCAGTCGATCAACGGCGTCGAAGGCATGCGCTACATCTCGTCGGTCTCAGCGAACGACGGCACGTCGGCGATTACGGTTACCTTCAATACCGGTTACGATCTCTCGATCGCCGCGGTGGACGTGCAGAATCGCGTGTCGTCGGCGGCTGGGCGGCTGCCGGCTGCAGTCAACAACACCGGCATCACGATCACCAAGGCGAACCCGAACTTCGTGCTGGTGGCGGGCTTCTTCTCGCCGGATGGTTCGCTTTCGAACCAGTTCATCTCGAACTATATCGACGTGTATGTGCGCGACGCGATCAAGCGTGTGCCGGGTGTCGGCGATGTCATCGTCTTCGGCGAGCGCAAGTACGCGATGCGGGTGTGGCTCGATCCGGCGAAGCTGGCGGCGCGCAACCTAACCGCGCTCGATGTGACCAACGCGCTGACCGAGCAGAACGTCGAGATTGCCGCGGGCCAGCTTGGCTCGCCGCCGAACGCCGGCACGCAGGACTTCCAGATGGCGGTGCGCGTGGTGGGGCGTCTGTCCGATCCGCGCGAGTTTGAAAATATCGTGCTGAAGAACCAGCCCAGCGCGACCAACGGCGCCGGAGCCGGGCTGGTGCTGCTGAAAGACGTGGGCCGGGCGGAGATTGGCGCGGAGGCGTATTCGCAGTCGCTTAAATTTTCAGGCGGCGATGCGATCGGCGTTGGCATCCAGCAACTGGCCACGGCGAACGCGCTGGATGTTTCGAAGCACTGTCGCGATGTGCTGGCGGAGTTGAAAAAATCGTTTCCGCCGGGCATGGACTTCAGGGTTGCGGTCGATACGACGGAGGTGGTGTCGGACTCGATCCATGAGGTGCTGGTGACGCTGGCCGAGGCGGTCGTCATCGTCATCGTCGTCATCTTTTTGTTCCTGCAGGATTGGCGCGCAACCATTATTCCCGCGGTCACGATTCCGGTTTCGCTGGTCGGCACGTTCATCTTCGTGAAGGCGTTCGGCTTCTCGATCAACTCGCTTACGCTGTTCGGCATTACGCTGGCGACGGGTCTGGTGGTCGACGACGCCATCGTCGTGATCGAGAACGTGCAGCGCCACATCTCCGAAGGCATGGAGGATACCCACGAGGCGACCAGCGTGGCCATGCGCGAGGTGACCAGCGCCGTGATCGCGACGTCGCTGGTGCTGATCTCGGTGTTTGTGCCGGTTAGCTTTTTCCCGGGAACGACGGGCATTCTGTACAAGCAGTTTTCGCTGACGATTGCGTTTGCGATCGCCATCTCGGCGTTCAATGCGCTCACTCTGTCCCCCGCGCTGGCCGCAATCCTGCTGCGTCCGGAACAGCACCACGGCGGTCTGCTGAAGCTGATCGACAACGCCATCAAGGGGTTGGGCCGCTGGTATGCGGCGGTGGTCACATTCCTGGTCGAGCGCTTCAAGACTGTTGTCTTCGTGCTGTTCGCGTGCGGTCTGTTTGCGACGTACTACATCTATAACGCCGTGCCGACGGCGTTCGTGCCTAGCGAAGATCAGGGCTATTTTCTCTGCATCGTGCAGACGCCGCCGGGCGCCTCGCTGAGCTACACGGCGGATGTGGCGGACAAGGCTTCGAAGATCATTCTGGCGAACAAGGATGTGCTGGGCACGTTCTCGGTCATGGGCTTTTCGTTGTCGGGCGGATCGAGTCCGAACTCGGGCCTGATCTTCGCGCCGCTGAACCCGATTGACGATCGCACCAAGCTGGGCAAAGGCCACTCCGCGAAGGAGATTGTGGCGGATGTTGCGCCGAAGCTGTTTGGGGTCCCGGGCGGCATCGTCGCAGCGTTCGAGCCGCCCGCGATTCAGGGCATCGGCGCGGTCGGCGGCTTCCAGTTCATGCTGCAGGATGCGGGCCGCAACACATTCGGCGACATCGACGCCACGGTGCAGAAGATGATCGGCGCGACGCGTGCGCCGGGCGCGCAGTTGACCGGGCTGTACTCTCCATTTACGGCAAACGACCCGCAGATTTCAGTGACAGTGGATCGCGAGAAAGCGAAGGCGATCGGCGTGTCGATGTCGCAGATTACGGCTGCGATGGGCACCTTTATGGGGTCGACGTATGTGAACGACTTCGACTTCAACAATCGCTCGTACCGCGTGTACGGG
>CAXTMK010000020.1:43088-45494 GCA_964245315.1 uncultured Acidobacteriaceae bacterium
CGTGCAGGCGGATCAGCAGTATCGGCGCACGTCCGCGGACCTGCGCGAGTATTACGTGCGGTCGGACAGCGGCTCCATGGTGCCGCTCGACAATGTGGTGGCGATCAAGGAGACGAGCGGCCCGCAGGTGATCTACCACTACAACCTGTTCCGCTCGGCGGAGATCGATGGCTCTGCTGTTCCGGGATTGTCTTCCGGGCAGGGACTCGAAGCGATGAAGGAGCTTTTCGATAAGAACAAGCTGCAGGGCATGACGTATTCGTGGACCGGATTGGCGCTGGAGGAGATCGAGTCCGAAGGCAAGGCAATCATCATCTTCGGGCTGGGACTGCTGGTCGTGTATCTGACGCTGTCGGCACAGTATGAGTCGTTTGCGCTGCCGTTCATCATCCTGCTGGCGGTGCCGATGGCGATCCTGGGCGCGCTGGGCATGATCGCGATGCGCGGCCTGGTGGATGATGTGTATGTGCAGATCGGGCTGGTGATGCTGATCGGCCTGTCGGCGAAGAACTCCATTCTTATCGTCGAGTTCGCGGAGCAGTTGCGCGGGCAGGGACGCACGATTGTGGAGGCGGCGATCGAGGCCGCGGAGCTGCGCTTGCGGCCGATCCTGATGACGTCGTTTGCGTTCATCCTGGGCGTGCTTCCGCTCTACTTTGCGACCGGCGCGGGCGCGCTGGGACGGCACTCGGTAGGTACGGCGGTGGTCGGCGGCATGCTGCTCTCGACGGTGCTGAACCTGGCGTTTATTCCGGTGCTGTATGTGCTGCTGAAGAGCTTCCTGGAGCGCTTCGGCAGGAAGAAGACAACGCCGCCTTCCGTCGCGCAAGAGGCATGAAGGCGGTGTTTAGCCCAGAGGCGTCTGCCCGGTCAATTTACGGCGGATCCTGTTCCACAGCTTGCGGCATGCAGTGGAGAATTCCTGGTCTTCCTGGCGTTTGCGATAGTTGGTGAAATCCCGCTTGGCGCGGGCCTCCCAGGTTTCATCGCCGCCCCACCCGGCGGGCTGCTCATAGCTCAAGCCATTCATATGATCCGGGATGGTGTCCTTCATGCGGCGCGGGTACAGGGCGGCGTACTGCTCGTCCTTCACAAAGACGGCGATGAAGTCGTTCCAGATATTGTCTCCCTGTCTTCCGGTGAACGATTCGAGAAGAACGGTCTTGTAGCCGCTACGCCGAGCCCAGTTCTCCAGCGCCGTTCCTGCATCGGCATAGAACCGCCAGCAATCGACCGGGAAGCGGTGGAAATTTCCATTGGACGGGACGTTCAAAAAGAGCAGCCCGCCGGGCTTGAGAATGCGCTGCATCTCATTGAACGAGAGCCAAAAGAATTCCGCATGCTCGAAGCAGGAGGAACAGATGCAGACGTCGATGGAATCGGCTTCGAAGGGCAACGAGTAAGGGTCGGTAAGGACCACGTCTACACCTTTTCCTTCGGCGAAATCCACTCCGATGTAGCGGTTGCCCGGCGGAACCGTAACCTTCATCGATCCTGTGACGTCGAGCGCGCCAATATCGACCACGGCGAGATCCTTCGCTCCCTTAAGGTAGACATCGAAGAACGCGGAGCCGAATTGCAGTGCGGAAGTGTGCATAGTCTTCACCATGATGCCGGATTCTCGGCTGCGCCTGGCATCTTTACACGACAAAGAGAATAGAAGCTAGTAGGTGCGCGGGCGGAAGTGATAGACGATGCCCGCGTCGAAGTAACCGACCGCGCTCACGCTGCTGGCGTCTTCGCCAAGTTCCAGCGCCCGAATGTCGATCTTGTTTGTGACGCGAATGTCGAGTCCGCCGACCAGCGCAATGGCTCCGTTGGAGTAAGTTCCCGGCCTGACGCCGTCGTTGATCAGTTCCGTATTGGTTGAGGTGTGCAAAAAGCCGCCTCCCAGCTCGAAATAGGGTCGCAGTCGAACCTCATGCGGCACAAAGCCGATTCGCAAGGCGAGCGATCCGGCTGTCCCGCCCTTCGCTCCGGGGCTTTCGGTCAGTCGCAGATCGAGACCCGCGGTAAGCCGGCTATCGATCGGGAAGTTGTAGAACGCTCCGGCAACAAATCCCGGGGTACCCGATTTGAGGTAAAGGTTGGAGCTTACGGATGTGATGCCGTACGCGGTAAACGCCACGGCCCCGTACGCCGAGACCTGAGAGTGGGCGGCGATGGGCAGCAGGAAAATTGCAGCGGCAAGGGACAGCTTCAGCAAGGGAAGAATGGGCAACGGGGATCCTTAGGCACGGTGTAGAGTCCGTACAGACTACACCATGGCGAACGTCATGCCCGTTTCCCCGTCACTGTAGCCGACATCTGAGATGCAAATTCCCTTCGGGAATGACAAAACTCAAGAGGAATGAGCGGCTGGAGCAAAAGAGAAACTGCTCTAGAAATGGGCGACAACGCCGGTGT
>CAXTMK010000020.1:45504-48396 GCA_964245315.1 uncultured Acidobacteriaceae bacterium
GTGTTAATGGTAAGCAGGTTCATCGGGTTGGCGGCGCCTGCGCCCAGGGTGCGTCCGTCGCCTACCTCAATGCGGGCGTCCAGGTAACGCATCAGACGATAGTCGACCGCCAGAGCCGCATTGTAGACGTAGAAGTCATACGCAAGCGGATTCGGGATGGAGGCGCTGTAGGTCTGGGGTGTGTGGAGATCGGCGCGTCCTACGGCCAGCTTGAACGAGGGCTTGATGCGCAGGATCGGCGGCTTGACCATGATGCGGAAGCCGGCCAGCCAGATATTGGCTCCGGAGGCGATGGTATCGCTTGCGTCAAAGCCGACGGCGAGGGGCCGGAAGTTGATGAAGTTCAGCGTTCCGCCCAAGGTGAAGCCGGTGGGAGTGTAGCTGCTGTAGTGCTGCGAGGTATAGGGCAGGAGTTCGACGTTTTTGAGCGGATCGACGGCGAGCGTGCCGTATGCTTCGACAACCTGGGCGCGGGCGATGGGCGCGAACAGCAGAAAGGCGGCAAGCAAACGTGGGATTCGCATGGAGGTCTCCGGGGACAAGGCAAGGATACCCGAACGCGAGAGAGATTCAAGGCCGCGGCGGAGTGTAGCCATCGACGACCGTGATGCTGCCGCCGATGCGGGTTGCGAAGGTGGGCTGTTCGAGGCCTTTCAGGATGGCGGGCGGTATCGCCGACGCGGCCGCGTGGTGCGAGTAGAACTCGGCGAAGGCGTAGAAATCGCCGCCCGGTTCGTCGAGCAACTGCTCTTCGGACGCATAGGCTTTGACGATCGCAGGGTTGGCAAGCGCGGCGCCGAAGAAGTCGACCGCATCGGCGATGGCGCGGCCTGACGGCGAGCGGTAGGCGTACAGCGGAACGTGCTGGCGTTCGGCGAAGGCGGCCAGCGGAACGAGCGGCTGCAGCGCGAAGGATTGGTAGTGGATGGCACGCTCGTGGCGCGCCATCTCCTGCGGCAGTGCGCCGCGCTGGTCGAGCTCATCGATGGCTTGTTTATAGACGCCGACGCCCCACTTGAAGAGTTCGTTATCGGACGAGACGACGCCGGTCGCAACTGCCGCGAGGCCGCGCCAGTAGTGATGATTGTTGGTCTGCTTGCCGGCCTTCTCGAAGTCGACAGTGCGATGCGCGACCTTGTTCATCCAGGCGATGTCGCGCTTGACGAGCGCTGGATTGAGCGACGGCTCGTTGACCAGGGCGGACTCGGAGATGGCGACTGAACTGAGAGTCCACTCGACCTGAAACCATGCCTGCGAGCTTTCCTTGGGGTCGTAGTCGAGCAGCGTCGCGGCCTGCGCCCAGGCGTCGATCTGCTGCTGCGCACACTGCGCTTCGGCCTTGACGGCGGTGACGAGCCACTGGTTCATGCCGGCGGTGACGCGCTTTTCGAAGGAGTTATATTGGCGCGTTACCTTGGCTTCTTCGGGATTGATGGGGCCGTGGCCGCCGCTGATGTAGTGCGGCGGAATGATCATGCGGCCGGTCGGCGCGGGGACTATCTCGGAGTTGACGCAGGAGCCGAGCGAGGCGATAGCCTTCGCGGTGCGAGGGTCTTTGTTGTGGGCAAGCTGCTGGTGGCGCGCCGCTACGTCGATGTAGGAGGCTTTGGGATTGGAGACGGATTGCGCGGACGCGGGGAGAAATGCGGCGGCGAAGAAGGTGAGGGCGATTCGATTTGCCATGCGGCTCCGAGTGACTTGCGGGCTCGCAGGAGATCATATCGCATGTAGAGAAGAAGACGGTCATTTGCTTGTCACCCCTGCGAACAAAGCGGCTCGCCGGGGACCCCGATTCCGCAAACGATACCCCACCCTGCCGACGATAAAACCGTCAGCGAGTATGGGGAGCCCGCATCGTGGCGCTTCTGGTCAGTTGAAGCCGCGGCGGCTGCGAGTTTTGGGGTCCTCGAAGTCGCGGTCGCGAATGCGTTCGCCGAACTGACTGGCATCGACGTTCCGCTTCTGCTTTTCGGCGGCGGTGAAGCTGCGCTCTTCGCTGCGGCTGATGCGCTTGTGTGCGGTCATGCCTTCGAGCAGAAACTCGGCAGCGCTGACCGCCAGTTCGGCCTTCGACTTGGCTGTGATGTGGAAGGGCGCGAGCTTGTCGAAGAGGCCCTGGATCTGCTTCAGCTCGGCGAGCGAGGCCGCGCTGGGTTGCGTGTCGTTGAGCTGGACGGAGCCGCCTAGATTGAACCACTGCTCTATCTGCTGCGTGTTCACGCTGGGGAAGTGCTGGTCGAAGACGTTGGCTACGGCGCCGCGGATGATCTCGCGGATGACCGTGTCGGCGCCCTTCATCTCGCCCTCGTACTCGAGCTCAATCTTGCCGGTGATGCCGGGCAGTGCGGCGTAGATGTCGCCGATGCGAGGCACGACCAGGCTCTCTCCATGCAATAGAGCCCGGCGTTCGGCGTTCGAGACGACGAGCTCCATGGTGGAGATAGGCAGGCGCTGCGAGACGCCGCTGCGCTTGTCCACTTTTTTGTCGTCGCGGGCGGAGAACGCGATTTGCTCGACGACCTGGCGGATGTAGTGCGGGATCTCGATCTCCTGCACGGTCTGGTCGGAGCCGTAGCTCCGCGCGGTCCATGCCTCCTGCTCAGTAATGGCGATGCCTTCTTCGATGGATTCGGGGTAGTGCGTGCGGATTTCGCTGCCGATGCGAT
Organism: uncultured Acidobacteriaceae bacterium; assembly: GCA_964245315.1. GTDB lineage: Bacteria > Acidobacteriota > Terriglobia > Terriglobales > Acidobacteriaceae > Edaphobacter. The sequence goes on from CAXTMK010000020.1 coordinate 48,171, forward strand.
CTTTGAGCGGCGTGACGATCTTGCCGCGGGCGGTGTAGTCCTCGGGGTTGGCGGAGAAGACGATGGCCACGTCGAGCTCCAGGCGGACGGGGTAGCCTTTAATCTGGACGTCGCCCTCCTGCATGATGTTGAAGAGCGCGACCTGGATCTTGCCCGCCAGGTCTGGCACCTCGTTGATGGCGAAGATGCCGCGGTTGGCGCGGGGCAGCAGGCCGTAGTGCATGGT
>CAXTMK010000021.1:0-18017 GCA_964245315.1 uncultured Acidobacteriaceae bacterium
GTCGCCGGGCGTGAAGTAGAACTTCTCGTAGTAGAGCGGGTCGTCGGGGATGTGCATCTTGCGGTAGACGCCGGCGAGCGAGCCGTCGGCTTCGAGCAGCGCGACCGTGTTGTGATAGAGGCCCGCGGCGCGGCGCTCGAACAGCGACGCGATGACGACGACGCCCACCTCGCGTGCGACGGCGGAGATCGCGTCCGTGGAGGGGCCGGGGATAGACTCGGCGGTGTCGAAGAGCGCGTGCTCCTCGCGCTGGCAGAAGTATTGGGCGCGAAAGAGTTCGGGCAGGCAGACGATGTTGGCCCCGGCGTGGGCAGCTTCGCGTATGAGGGTCGCGGCTTTGTCGAGATTGGCCTTGGTGTCGGGGAGGCACGACATTTGAATGAGGGCGATTTTCTTGTGCTGCATGCTTATATCTCTAAGTACCGGTAAACGCCTTGCTTTCCAAAGCGAATGAGGTATTCGTCGCGGGTGCAGAGGATGAGGTCATGGGCGATTGCAGTCGATGCGATGAGCCGGTCGTTGGGGTCGCGGTGAAAGTCCGGCGGAAGGCTCAGCGATGCCAAGGCAATCTCCGGGGTTACTGGTACGATCGTCAGAGCCGACGCAGAGAAGTTAATGTGAAACCAATCGCGCAGCGGCATCTTCAAGTCAATGCGCTTACGGTCTACAAGGTTCGCGATCTCAAACAAGGAGATCGATGATATGCAAAGGTCGGAGCGGTAGCCCGCTTCCCGCAAAACGACATCTGCGGCGACTCGAATCCTGGTCCGGTCGAGAGCAAGCCATATCCAGGTATGGGTGTCCAGCAAGCAGGCGTTATCGGTCATCCGACCAGAGCTCGGGGTCGGACTTTACGATCTCCCCTAAGACTGTCACGGTGCCGTGCAGGCGGGTACGAAGATCCTCATACAGGTTGAAACGATGATCGTCCGGGTCAGGTTCAACGATGTTTCCAACGATTTCCATACGCTGGACCGGGCTCGATACCGATGTTTGAGCGTTCGCCATGTTCGACCTCCTCCTCATTCTAGTCCGAAGCTCATTCAAAGCGAAGAAACGAGTGTAAGAAGCGAGTCATCGCTTCCCACACCCGTATGGTTGACCTGCAAACCTAAGGCTTCGGCACGCTGTTGATCGTCTTCAGAATCTGCGACACGATCTGGTATGGGTCTCCCTGCGAGTTGGGGCGGCGATCCTCCAGATAGCCCTTGTAGCCGTTCTTGATGAAGTTGACCGGCATGCGGATCGAAGCGCCGCGATCCGAGAGGCCGTAGCTGAACTTGTCGATCGCCTGGGTCTCGTGGTGGCCGGTCAGGCGCAGATGGTTGTCAGGGCCGTAGACGGCGATGTGGTCGGGCACGTTTTCGGCGAACTTCGCCATCAGCGCCTCGAAGTACTCCTTGCCGCCGGTCTCGCGGATGTAGGCGGTGGAGAAGTTACAGTGCATGCCGGAGCCGTTCCAGTCGCCCTTAAGGGGCTTGCAGTGGAATTCGACGTCGATCTCGTACTGCTCGCAGAGGCGCATCAGCAGGTAGCGCGCCACCCAGGTGTCGTCGGCGGCCTTTGCGGAACCCTTGCCGAAGATCTGGAACTCCCACTGGCCCTTGGCGACCTCGGCGTTGATGCCTTCGTGGTTGATTCCGGCTTCGAGGCAGAGCTCCAGGTGCTCCTCGACGATGGTGCGGGCAATGCCGCCCATGTACTTATAGCCGACGCCGCAGTAGTACGGACCCTGCGGGACGAGCGGGTAACCTTCCTTGGGGAAGCCGAGCGGGCGGCCCTCCTGGTAGAGGAAGTACTCCTGCTCGAAGCCTGCCCAGAAGTCGGGGTCGTCGATGATGGTGGCGCGCTTGTTGCTGGGGTGGGGCGTGCCGTCGGGGTTCATGACCTCGCTGAGGACGATGTAGGCGTCCTGGCGGCTGCCGTCGGGGTACATAGCGACCGGCTTGAGGATGCAGTCGGAGCTGCGGCCCTCGGCCTGCTGGGTGGAGCTGCCGTCAAAGCCCCACAGGGGCAGGTCGGCGAGCGTGGGCGCCGCGTCGAAGGACTTGATGGTGGTCTTGCCGCGGAGGTTGGGAACGGGGGTGTAGCCGTCAAGCCAGATGTATTCGAGTTTGTATTTGGTCATAGTCGCTGCAGGCTCACTGACGCGGGATTCGCTGCGGAAAACCGGCCTTCTTTGATTTGGCGGAACAAGAGGAATCGCCTGATAACGTTTTCACCGGCGATCGCCCCAGAGACTTCGCTAATACCAGACTTTATCAGAGGTTCGTGCCATCGCGATTGAATTCGCAGCGGAGAGCGGATCGTCATGCGTCTCGCAGACTCTGCAGCACTTTTTGCCCTCATCTCTCTGCCCTTCGCCGCCAAGGCCGACACGATCACCTACAACGACGTGACTGGCTTTTCCAGCGCCAACGGCATTGGCGAAACCCTGACCATGACCGCAGGCCAAGCAGTGAAGTTTGGCGTGGCTCCGATCGGCACCACCCCGGGTTCCTACAACTACGATTCCACCGGTCTGGCGTTAACCGTGACTACGACCGCCGCGACTCCGGAGCCGTCGTCCATGAGTCTGCTGGGGACCGGCCTGCTGGCGGTCGCGAGTCTCGCGCATCGTAAGTTCCGCAAGGTATAACCGATTCGCATCAGCAAGCAAGGCGGCCATCCGTGGCGGCCTTCGTTTTGCGAAAATAGTGTGCGGTATACGGCAATCTGTGGGTCTGGGGGGTTGTCACTCGTCTTTTGGCGGTGGTAGTTTTGCCTCATTCCTAATTTTCGGAGAGCAACCTTCATGCAATCGAGTTACAACGGCATTCCAGTTCCCGCGGACGGCAAGGCAATCGAGTACGCGGACGGCAAATACACGGTCCCCGACCGGCCCATCATCCCGTTTATCGAGGGCGACGGCACGGGACGCGATATCTGGAAGGCCTCGCAGCGCGTCTTCGATGCGGCCGTCGAGAAAGCCTACGGCGGCAAGCGCAAGGTGGAGTGGTACGAGGTGCTGGCCGGCGAAAAGAGCTATCGCAAGACGCAGAACTGGCTTCCGGACGATACCGTGAAGGCGACGATCGACTTCCGCGTCTCGATCAAAGGCCCGCTGACGACTCCCGTTGGCGGCGGCATTCGCTCGCTCAACGTGGCGCTGCGCCAACTCATGGACCTCTACCAGTGCATTCGCCCGGTGAAGTATTACGCCGGTGTGCCGAGCCCGGTGAAGAACCCGGAGAAGCTCGACGTGGTCATCTTCCGCGAAAATACCGAGGACATCTACGCCGGCATCGAGTTTCGCGAGGGAACGCCCGAGGCCGCCAAGGTGATCTCGTTCTTCAACGACGACATGCTGAAGGGCGGCAAGAAAAAGATCCGGCTCGACTCCGGCATCGGCATCAAGCCGATCTCGATTACGGGTTCCAAACGCCTGGTGCGGGCGGCGATTCAGTATGCGCTCGACAACGGACGCAAGACCGTAACGCTGGTGCATAAGGGCAATATCCAGAAGTTTACCGAGGGCGCGTTCCGCGAGTGGGGTTATGAAGTCGCGTCGCAGGAGTTCCGCGAGAAGACAGTCACAGAGCGTGAGAGCTGGATCCTGGGTAATGTTGAGGCCAATCCAAACCTGACGCCGGAGGAGAATGCCGCGCTGATCGAGCCGGGCATCGAGTTCGCCGCGAAGGAGTTCGGCGAGGGCGTGATCGCCGAGGTGAAGGAAGTGCTGGCGACAATCGGCGAGTCGCATGGCGGAGGCAAGTGGAGGTCGATGGTGATGGTGAACGACCGCATCGCCGACTCGATCTTCCAGCAGATCATTCTGCGGCCTTCGGACTACAGCGTGCTGGCGACGACGAACCTGAACGGCGACTACATCTCGGACGCGGCGGCGGCGCAGGTTGGCGGGCTCGGCATTGCGCCGGGAGGCAACATCGGCGACGGCTACGCGGTCTTCGAGGCGACGCATGGGACGGCGCCGAAGTATGCGGATCTGGACGTGATCAATCCGGGGTCGGTCATGCTTTCGGGCGTGATGCTGTTCGACTTCCTGGGCTGGACCGAGGCGGCACGCCTGATCGAAAGCTCGATGGAGAAGACGATCGCGCAGAAGTTCGTCACGTACGACTTCGAACGCGGCATGCAGGGCGCGACCAAGGTGAAGACCAGCGAGTTCGCGACCCACATGATCGGCAACATGTAGGAGCGTGCGCGATGGTGACGGGCGGCAACGCGACGATCTACATCTCGAATATGGACGCGGCGATCCGCTTTTACACGCGGACTCTGGGCATGCAACCGAAAGATCATTACGGCGACCACTGGGCTACGGTGGTCGCCGGTGGGTTTGAGATCGGGCTGCATCCCAAGAGCCTAACGTCCCCGGCGCCGGGCACCTCTGGCTCCATCCAGATCGGTCTGATGGTGGACGACATCGAGATTGGCCGCGGACGTCTGGCAGGCGGCGGCGCCCGGCAGGTGGCAGAGATCGCAGGCGGTAGCGGCGGCAGCTTCGTACACTTTCAGGATCCGGGCGGCAATGAGTTATATCTCTGGCAGATGCCGAGTTGGAGATGAAGACCGAAGCCGCCAACCACGTCGCCCGCTGGGCTTTTCGGCTTCTCCTTTTGGCGGCTGCCGGTTGTGGCGGCACTGCCACTTCAACCTCGTTGGGGACATCCACGGCATCGCAGATCTCTCCGCTAAACGGCACCTGGCTGATTGCGGGCACCCTTCCGACCCTGCAGGTCAGCGCGCCGTCAAAGGAGCCGTTTGGGCTTACGCTTACGCTCGATGTTGACAACGGTCAAATCATCGCCGGGGAATCTGACTTCTACCCCTGCGGGAACGGCAGCGCGGTCGGGGGTGCGGGCAATTTCGCGTCCGCAACCATCGCCCCGGACGGGACGTTTACGCTTCAGACGCCGCAGTTCGCGGGCCTGACTCCAACCGTTGCTTTGATCATCCAGGGCAGCGTGCCGCGGACCGCGGGAGCGGCATGGACCGGAAGTTATTCGGCGACCAATGCCAACGCCGGCTGCGCTCCAGTCTCAGGTACGTTTATCGCGACACCCATGGAGCCCGTCGCCGGTACCTATACGGGCGCAGGAAGCCTGGGGGCGCCTGGCGCGACAGCTACGCCCATCGCTATCTCGGTGACATTGCAGCAGGGTGGCCCTGCCAGCCTTGATCCGCCCACGGGCATCTCGCCTGTGAACAGCGTCTCCGCGCTCGCCGGGACGATCTCGATCACGGGCAGCCCCTGTTTCAATAGCGGCGTTATGAGCATTCCGTCGGGTGACGTGATCGGCAGCACGGTCGGGAGTGTATTTACGATGAACGATGGATCCAGACTGCTGCTGAACGCAGGGACCGGCGATACCGCCGCCTCCAGCGTGATACTGCGATCCCTGCTCGTCAGCGGCGGTTCATGCGACGGTTGGGGCGGCTCGTTTGGAGTCACGTTGGTGCGCCGATGAGATAGATTCCTGGCCGATATACGGACCAAGGCCGATGTACACAGGCTGGTAACCTGCAGGCGGAAGTATGATGGATGCGCGGCTTACGTTCGGTTAATGCTGCCGCTCAAAACTTCGCAAACACTTTTCTGGAGAACACATCGACATGCGTAAGAAGGTAACGATCGTCGGGGCCGGTAACGTCGGGGCCACCGCTGCACATTGGATCGCCGCGAAGGAACTTGCGGATGTGGTTCTGCTGGATGTGGTGGAGGGCGTGCCCCAGGGTAAGGCGCTGGACCTGCTGCAGGCCATGCCGATCGAGAAGCGCGATGTCGCGATCCTCGGAACCAACGACTATGCGGATACGACGAACTCCGACATCGTGGTCATTACCGCGGGCATTGCGCGCAAGCCGGGGATGAGCCGGGACGACTTGCTGAATACGAACTTCAAGATTATGAGCGATGTCGTCGAGAAGGTGGTTGCGGCTTCTCCGAATACGATTTTGATCATCGTCTCGAATCCTCTGGATGCAATGGCGCAGACCGCGTTCAAGAAGGCTGGGTTGCCGCGCGAGCGCGTGATCGGCATGGCCGGCGTGCTGGATTCGGCGCGCTTCCGCACGTTCATCGCGGAGGAGCTGCAGGTGTCGGTCGAGAATGTTACGGCGTTCGTGCTCGGCGGACACGGCGATACGATGGTGCCGCTGTCGCGCTACTCGACGATGGCGGGCATTCCGATTACGGAGCTGATCGAGCCTGCGCGCTTGAAGGAGCTTGAGACGCGCACGGCCAATGGCGGCGCGGAGATTGTGAAGCATCTGAAGACCGGATCGGCCTACTACGCGCCGAGCGCCGCCGCGGTCGAGATGGTCGAGGCGATCATCAAGGATAAGAAGAAGATTCTGCCTTGCGCGGCTTATCTTGAAGGTGAGTACGGCATCTCCGGGCTGTATGTCGGCGTGCCTTGCAAACTGGGCGCGAAGGGTTTGGAGAAGATCATCGAAATCAAGCTGACGGACGAGGAGCAGGCTGCGCTACGGAAATCGGCGGATGCAGTGAAGGAGCTTTGCGCGGTGATCGGCGTCGCGTAAGAGGGCAGAACGACCGCGGAGTTTCACGGAGGAACACGGATAAGACGGGAGGCCCGCTTGATTGAGCGGGCCTTTCGTTTTTGACATGATAGGACCATGGACATGCGACAGATAACGTTCGAAATCCCGGAGGAAGTCGCTCAACAATTTGACCGCGAGGTGCCTGCGACCGAGCAATGTCGCGTCCTTGCGAAGCTCTTGGAGCAGTATGTTTCCAAACCAACATGGCCAGAGTGGACTGAGGAGGAGTGGAGGGCTGTCAATGAGTTCGATGACGCGGCCGACGATGCCTGGTTAATGGAAATGGCAAGAGGAACGCCCATGGAAGAACAGGTACGGTCGTCCTTGAGCGTCACCAGAGCCAAATAGCAAACTTGAGTCGTGATGAAGGCACTCAGCTGAGTGACAGCAAAGGCCCGGATTCGTCCGGGCCTTGCTGTTTCGGGTCACTTGTTTACGCGACTCGTTCGATCGTAACGCTCTCCAGCACGACCGGCGTCCTGGGCCTGTCCGAACCATCCCTTGCTACCTTGCTGATCTTCTCGGCCACATCGTAGCCTTCAACAACCTCGCCGAAGATGGTGTGCTTGCCCGTGAGCCAACTGGTGTCGGTGACGGTGATGAAGAACTGGCTGCCGTTGGTGCCGGGGCCGGAGTTCGCCATGGCCAGCTTGCCGGGCGCTTTGAAGTGATGCGGTGAGCCCTTGGTCTCGTCGGCGAACTTGTAGCCGGGACCGCCCATGCCGGAACCTTCGGGGTCGCCGCCCTGGATCATGAAGCCGGGGATGACGCGGTGGAAGATGGTGCCGTCGTAGAGCTTCGCGCCCTTCTTGGAGCGGCTGTTCCACTCGCGCGTGCCTTCGGCGAGTTCGATGAAGTTCTTTACGGTGATGGGTGCGTCCTTCTCGAACAGTTCGCAGACGATCGTGCCCTGGTTGGTGTTGAAGGTGGCGTAAGTGCCGGTCTTAGTGGGCATGGTTTTTGTGTAACTCCTCGATGCAGTTATTCGTTCGCAGTTCTCAGTGTAAATGCCTGGCGGGTTGGGGGCCGGAGCCGGCGGCTGGGGCGGGCTCCGGAGGCATGGGCTGGCCGTCGCGCACGATAGTGACTTTATTCAGCACAACCGGAGTAGTGGGCTTGTCGTTGCTGTCGCGGTTGACGCGCGCGATGGTGGCGACGATGAGGACCGAGTGCGCGTCGCACTGCCCGAAGATGGTGTAGCCGCCGTCGAGATCGGGCTGCGGCAGCTCGGTGATGAAGAACTGCGTGCCGTTGGTCCCGGGGCCGGCGTTGGCCATGGCGAGACGGCCGGCGACGTCGAAGGTGAGGCCGTGTACGACTTCGTTGGGGAAGGCGAAGCCGGCGTCGCCAGAGCCGTCACCGCGTTTATCGCCTCCCTGCACCATGAAGCCGGGGATGACGCGGTGAAAGGTTGTGCCGTCGTAGAAGCGTTTGTTGTGCATCTTCTCGCCGGTGTTGGGGTCGGTCCAGTCCTTGGTGCCCTCGGCGAGCGCGACGAAGTTGGCGGCGGCGAGCGGCGCCTCCTTGTCGAAGAGCTTGCAGGTCATGCGGCCGGCGGTGGTATCGAGCACCACGGTTGGGCCGGTGGGAACGTGCGGCACCAGAGCCTGACCGGGCGAGTCGGGAAGCTGAGTGTCGGCCGCGGCCGGCGGAGTCGGCGGAGTAGTCGGGGCGGGAGTTTGAGCCGCCAGACCTGCGGCGGCCAGCAGCAGGGCTAATCCAAAGCTGTACTTGCGGCGTGTACTTGTCACAGGCTTAAGGCTACTCCATTCGGCCGTGCGTCGGCAAAGGTTAGACGTGCATCACAGGAGTTGAGGACCAGGAGAAAAGTTATGGCGAAGCTGGCGTTGTATGTGCGGATGATCCCGAAGGCGGGCAAAGAGGCGGATGTCGAGGCGTTCCTGAGGCAGGGTGCGGAGATGGCGAAGGATGAACCGGGCACGGTCGCCTGGTACGGGATCAAGGAAGACGATGGGGCGTACAGCGTCTTCGATACGTTCGACGATGAAGCTGGGCGCGAGGCGCATTTGAACGGGGCGATCGCCAGGGCGCTGATGGCGAGCGCGGAGGAGTTGTTGTCCCAGCCGCCGGATATCAGCAAGATTTCCCTGATAGCTGAGAAGTAACCCCCTCCGTGGTTTTTTGCGCAAAAATTTGATTCTGAATGACTTAGCTCTGAACCAACTTTGGTGCAGTGGATTTTAGATGACCCTGCGGCGGTGCCACATGTCTCAGAATCGAGACATGTGTCACCCGGCTATGTGGATTGAATCTCCGTGAAGACGCGCATCAGGTTGCCTCCGAGGAGCTTGTGCAGGTCTTCACCCGAGTAACCGCGCTCGGCGAGCGCCTCGGTAATGCGGGGCAGGTCGGCGGCGGAGTCGATGCCTTCAGGCAGCACTGGAATGCCGTCGAAGTCGGTGCCGATGCCGATGTGGTCGATGCCGGCTACGCGGATGATGTGCTCGAAGTGGGCGATCAGCGAGTTGAACGGTGGGCGCGGGATGCGCGCGGCGAAGAGGCGGTCGACCCGGTCGGCGACGTGGAAGGGAGCGGGCTGGCCGGCGTCGCGAAACGGCTTCGATTCCGCGTCGTGCATGGCTCTGCGCTCGGCACGGCTGGCCTCCCAAGCGAGGTTCCAGGCCTCGTCGATGAAGGCGGGATAGAAGTTGACCATGCAGACTCCGCCGGCGGCGGCGAGCGCGCGGAGCTGCTCATCGGTGAGGTTGCGGTGCGAAGGCGTGATGGCGCGGGCGCTCGAATGCGACGCGATGACGGGCGCGGTGGAGACCTCGAGGACGTCCCAGAACGTTTTGTCGGAGACGTGGGAGATGTCGACCATCATGCCGAGGCGGTTCATCTCGCGGATGACGTCGCGGCCAAAGGCGGTCAGGCCGTTGTGGCAGGCGATGTCGCCTGCGGAGTCGGCCCAGTCGTTGTTGTTGGCCCACGTGAGCGTCATGTAGCGGATGCCGAGGCGATGGAAGTTGCGCAGCATTGCGAGCGAGTTCTCGATGGCGTGGCCGCCTTCGAGGCCGAGCAGCACGGCGAATTTTCCCGAGGCGCGGGCAGCCAGGATGTCGGCTGGACTGAGACACAGCGAGAGTTCGTTGGGGAAGCGACGCACCTGCTCGTGGACGGCGTCCGTGAGCATGAGGGCTCGACGGGCGAAGTTGCCGGCGTGCTCCTCGGGCTGCACCCAGACGGCGAAGAACTCGGCGGCCAGATTGCCGCGGCGGGCGGAATCGAGGTCAATCATGCCCGCGCCGAGTTCGTCGGTAAAGTTCCAGCCCTCGTCGAGAAAACGCTGCGGGGTGTCGGCGTGAGTGTCGATAACGAGGGCGGAGTGGTGGATGTCGTTCACTGGTGCCATGGTACCAAGCAACGCGGATGTGGGTGCGGGAGTCCTATGTAGGCAGAGGTGGAACATGGCACAGGGTCTTGATTCAACGAAACTTCCGGGGCGTCCTTCAGCCGAGGCGACAGAAGAGTCGGGCGAGGAGTCCAGCGCGAGCAAGCTGGACAAAGTAGCGATGGAAGGTGCGAAACGAGCGCAGAATCGGATTCACTCGGATGAGTCCAGTATTCCGGGTAGCGAAGTGTTTTCGAAGTAGCAACGCAAGAACAGCGTCAGTGAAGACCCCGCCATGGATGGCGGGGTTTTTCGTTTTAGAAGCTCCGCAATGGAACGACGACAGCCTGGCGCGTCACCAACTCAAAACTATGGAACCGTTTTGAGATGGGGCACCCGGATATTTCTGGGCTACAGGGCGGTCGCGCCGGCTTCGGCCACTGCCTGATCCTGCGCGCCGAGACCGCCGGAGACACCGATGGCGCCAACTACCTTGCAATCGGCTTTCAGCGGGAGGCCGCCGGCGAAGATCATGACCTTACCGTCATTCGAGGCGTGGATGCCGAAGAACTGGTCGCCCGATTGCGACAACGTGCCCAGCGTACCTGTCTCGATGTCGAAGGCGCGGCTGGTCCAGGCCTTCTTGATTGCGATGTCGACCGAGCCCAGCCACGCGCCGGGCATGCGCTCGAACGCGAGCAGATGGCCGCCGGCGCAGACGACCGCGATGTTCATGGGCTGGCCGATCTCCTCGGCTTTAAGGGTGGCGGCCGCGATGATGGCGCGGGCTTCGGGGAGGCTTATGGATTGGTAGCTGTTGCTCATGGGGGCTGGTATTCTCCTGGATCGCTCTGCTCACGAGTGTAGACGATATCCATCAGGATAAGCTGAGCAGAGACGTTTGGGACAAGCTTGCGTCAGGGGTTGAACAACGCTGCGAGATCGCGGCGACCGTGAACGACGCGAAGAATTGCTACAATTGAATTATCAACAGAGTAGACAATGATGTACTCGCCGACGGGGAAAGTCCGGACGCCGGTACCAAACTCCACTTCGCGAATCCGTCCCGCATAGGGGAAACCAGCGAGTAAAACAAAACGGTCTGTGATGGAGTCGATAAGGCGGTTGGCAACGTCCATGCTGCCGCTTTCTCGCGCAACGTAAAGCCAAATTGCGTCAAGATCGTCTTCAGCTTCGGGCGCGACCTGATGAGGCATCAGCCGGCCTGCGCGAGGTGGGCAGCCAGCCTCGCACGTCCACGATCCTTGATCTCCTTTGCGAGTGAGCGCATGGAATCGACAGAAATTTCGCGTCCTTCGCCATGTGCGAGAGAGGCGCGTGCGGCGTTGAGTGACGCCACCAGTTCGAGACGCCCACGTTCGCGTTCCTCCCAAAGAGCGAGCGCTTCCTGCACAGCATCATCTTCGTGCTGCAAACGGCCACTTGCGACGGCCCGCTGAACAAAAGCCTGCTGATCGATGGTGAGTTGGATATTCATGGGTAAAGAGTACGCCAAGGGTTCAGCGCACATCAAGCGATGTGCTACCGCGCGAAGAGATCCTTAACTTGCTGAATGACGACATCCCGGCTTACGTCGGAGATGGCTTCGATGAGCGGCAGTTGCTTGGGGCAGGCGGCTACGCAGTTCTGGGCCATGCCGCACTCCTGGACTCCGCCGTCGCCGGCCAGGGCGCGCAGGCGTTCTTCTTTGAGGACGGAGCCGGCCGGGTCCATGTTAAAAAGCTTGACCTGCGCGATGGTGGCCGCGCCGACAAAGTTGGTGGAGTCGTTGAACTGCGGGCAGACCTCCATACAGATGGTGCAGGAGATGCAGTTCGAGAGCGGGTAGCGCTGCTCCTGAATCTGCGGGAACTGACGCGGCCCGGCGCCGAGGTCGTAGGTGCCGTCGATGGGCACCCAGGCCTTTACGGCCTTCAGGTTCTGGAAGAGGACAGAGCGGTCGACGGCGAGATCGCGGACTACTGGGAATTTGGACAGCGGCGCGAGAGTGATGGGCTGTTCGAGCTTGTCGACCAGGGCGGAACAGGCCATGCGAGCCTTGCCGTTGATGAGCATCGCGCAGGAGCCGCAGATTTCCTCCAGGCAGTTGGAGTCGTAGGCGATGGCGGTGGTCTCGCTGCCCGTAGTTGTGACGGGGTTGCCCGCGATCTCGCCGAGCAGCGAGGTGATGTTCATGTTCGGGCGGTAGGGGATCTCGAAGTGCTCGGTGACGGCGGGCGCGTCGGGGTTGGCCTGGCGCTTGATTGATACTTTGATGGTGCGGGCTGCGGTTGCCATGATGCGCTCCTTGGTGCTGCTGCCGCCCGCGGTGGTGCTTAGTCGATCGTCCCGGTGCGGCCGGCTTTTTCCTTCTTCTCGGTTGCGATTGCAATGCCCTCTTCGCGGGTGACCGGGAGACGGCCCTTCTGGTCCAGCGTCGCCTGCTTCGACCTGAGGCCGCGCGTGTAGAGGAACATGTAGACAAATACGCCGATCAGAACGATTGCGATGATGGCGTACACGGTGAGGTTAAGGGTTGGATGCATATGCATAATGCAAAGTTAGATGTCAGATCAGGTGCTGGTATAGACCCGCGGCCGCGGCTTAATCCACTGAATGTCGACTTCTTCAAAGCTGATGCTGGGCGCGCCATCCTTGAAGGCAGCTTTCGTGGTCTTGAGGAACTTTTCGTCGTTGCGGTCGGGGAATTCGGGCTTGTAGTGGGCGCCGCGGCTCTCGTCGCGCATACGGGCGCCCTGCACGATGACGCGGGCGAGCTCCAGCATGTTGTAGAGCTGGCGGGTGAAGGCGAAGCTGGTGTTGGCCCACTGCGATTTGTCGCTGAGGTTGATGTTCTTGTAGCGGCCGAGCAGTTCTACGAGCTTGGCGTCGGCCTCGTCAAGGCCGGCGTTGTAGCGGACGATGGTGGCGTGCTTGGTCATGGTCTCGCCGAGCTCGCGCCATAGCTTGAAGGGGTTCTCGGAGCCGGTCGACTTCAGCAGGACGGCGTTCTTTTCCTTCTGCCGCTGCAATTCGGCTGCGGCGCCTCCGTCTCCGGTCGCGGGCTTCAACGATTTGGCGTAAGCCACCGCGTTGGGACCGGAGAGCAGGCCGGCGTAGATGCACGAAAGCAGCGAATTGGCGCCGAGGCGGTTGGCGCCGTGGATCGAGTAGTCGGCCTCTCCGGCCGCGAAGATGCCGGGGATGTTGGTCTGCTGGTTGAAGTCCACCCACAGGCCGCCCATGGTGTAGTGCATGCCGGGAAAGATCTTCATGGGGACTTCACGCGGGTCGTCGCCGACGAACTTCTCGTAGATTTCGAGGATGCCTTCGAGCTTGTTCAGGCGCGCGGCGGGCAGGTGGGTCAGGTCGAGGTAGACCATGGGCTGGCCGTCGATGCCCATGTTGTCCTCGTAGACGACCTTGAAGATCTCGCGGGTGGCGATGTCGCGCGGGACCAGGTTGCCGTACTTGGGGTAGCGCTCTTCGAGGAAGTACCAGCGGTCGGCTTCGGGGATGGATTTGGCGACACGCTTTTCGCTGCGGTCGCGTGGAACCCAGACGCGGCCGCCTTCGCCGCGGGCGGATTCAGACATCAGGCGTAGCTTGTCTTCGCCGGGGATGGCGGTGGGGTGCACCTGGATGAACTCGCCGTTGGCGTAGAACGCGCCCTGCTGGTAGAGCGCCGATTGCGCGGAGCCGGTGCAGACCACCGAGTTGGTCGACTTGCCGAAGATCGCTCCGTTGCCGCCGGTGCAGATGATGACCGCGTCGCAGGGAAAGACGCGGGTCTCCATGGTGCGCAGGTCCATGGCGCAGATGCCCCGGCAGATGCCGTTGTCGTCTAGGACGGCGGAGAGGAACTCCCAGCCCTCGTATTTGGTGACTTTGCCTTCGGATTCGTGACGGCGGACCTGCTCGTCAAGCGCGTAGAGCAGCTGCTGGCCGGTGGTCGCGCCTGCAAACGCCGTGCGCTGATAGAGCGTGCCGCCGAAGCGGCGGAAATCGAGCAGGCCCTCGGGCGTCCGGTTGAAGGGGACGCCCATGCGGTCGAGCAGGTCGATGATGGCGGGGCCCTGCGCGGTCATGTTCTTGACGGGCGTCTGGTTGGCGAGGAAGTCGCCGCCGTAGACGGTGTCGTCGAAGTGCTTGAGGACGGTGTCGCCTTCGCCCTTCAGGTCTTTGGCCGCGTTGATGCCGCCCTGCGCGCAGACGGAGTGCGAGCGCTTGACCGGCACGATGGAGAAGAGGTCGACGATGCCGCCGCCTTCGGCGATCTTGATGACGGAGGCGAGTCCGGCGAGGCCGCCGCCTACTACGATGATGCGAGGTGTTGTTGCCATGGGCTTGGTGTCCTTAGTGTTCAGGCCAAAAGATCATTGCGGCTATATAGGTGGCAAATCCCAAGAACGTCATTCCAATTGCCGACCAGTAAAGCCGGTTCAACTTTCCATCGGGAAACAACTCTCGATAGGCTTCTCTTATGTCCCGCCTTGAAGTACCTGATGTGACCTCGTAGAGTTGTGTTCCTTTTATTTTGCGAGTGATGGCGGATCTGAAAGACAGAGCTGAACATAATCCAACAAGGACCATCAAAGCACCTGCTGGAATGGTCCATTCCATCAACGAACCTGACCAGGCTGAGCTGGATTTGTAGTCCCCGGCGTTGGATAATTCGGTGCCGGTAGCGTAATGCCTGCGGGCTGCGCTGGCATTACATCGGCTGGCGCATTCGGATACTTGTAGATGACCGCGTAGATGCTCATCAGTCCCATGACGCACAGCACCGTGCCGACGCCTGCACAGACGTAGCCGAACTTCTTGCGGGCGTTGTCTCCCGGCGTGATGCCCCACTTGGCCGCGAAGAGCCAGATGCCGTAGGCGAAGTGCCAGGTAGTCGCGATCATCGCGATGACGTAGATGGCGAGCATCCACGGGTTTGAGAGCTCGTGCTGGACCTTGGCGAAGGCAGCGCCCGGATGCTCTGGTAGTTGCACACCCATGAAGCGCTGGCGGATGACGTGCTGGATGATGTACGCGAAGGCGATCAGCCCGGTGACGCGCTGGGAGATGTACATCCAGTTCGAGGCCCAAGGGTAGACGTTTACGTTGACGCGTCCGCGGAAGGCGATCCAGACGCCGTAGAGCGCGTGGAAGGCGAGCGGGATGAAGATCAGGCCCCACTCCAAAAAGCGGACCAGCGGCAGGGAGTTGAGCAGCTTGACCTGCTGGGCGTAGGCGAGCGGGCCGTTCCAGGTCTCGAAGTTGGAGACGATGTGCTCGACCAGGAAGGCGCCGATGGGGATGATGCCGGAGAGCGAATGCAGGCGGCGCCACAGGAAGGAGTTACCCTGGCCGGCGCGCAGGGGCTGGACGCCTTTGGTGGGACGGCCCAGGTCGGGTGCTACGGGGACGGCGGTGGCCATGCGGACTCCTGCGGCGCGAGAGATGCGGCAACGTGATTATTCCGCTGCGCTTACAGGGGCGTCAAGGAAACGGAACAGATCGGTGCGATTAGCGGCAGGTTTGTGCGAAATCGCTCTCGATCATGAGAAAAGGCTTGGTTCAAGAGCTCTGAGCTTGCAAGCTTTAAGCTGAAGCTTACGAAATTCTGCTGAGGAGTTGCATGAGAGCCTGCCCGCGATGGCTCAGCCGCAGCCGTGTTTCAGGGTCAATCTCCGCCATGGTAAGTCCCTCGTCGGGCAGCAGGAAGAGCGGGTCGTAGCCGAAACCGCCATGTCCGCGCTCGGCTGTCAGAATTTCGCCTTCGACTGAGCCTTCAGCGGTGGCGATGACCTCGCCGTCGCGGGCGAGCGCGAGGACGCAGCGGTAACGGGCGGTGCGCTGCTCCTCGCGCGTGCTGGCGAGGGCGTCGAGCAGGCAGAGATTGTTGCGCAGATCGTTGGGGAGCGGGCGATTGGTGGTGAAGCCACGGTCGTCGGCGAAGCGCGCGCTGCGGACGCCGGGGGCGAGCGCGAGCGCGTCGACTTCAAGGCCGGAGTCGTCGGCGAGGACGTATTGTCCGGAAGCAAGTTGCGAGTAGGCCAGGGCCTTGATGCGGGCGTTGCCCTCGAAGGTGGCGGCGTTTTCTTCGGGGGCGGGGATTTCGTTCAGGTTGGGAAGCGGTTCGAGGGTGATGCCGGGGAACGCCTGCGCGGCGTGGAGGAAGTCGCGGAGTTTGCCAGGATTGCTGGTGGCTATGAAGAGATGCATAAAGACAGGGTATAGGGTGCAGGGGGTAGGGTGTGGCCGTAGAGGAGAACAGCCTTACTGCGCGGGCATGGTGTAGTGGCCGGCCTTGGCGTAGGTTGCGGTGCGACCGTTGTAGGCGACGTTGGCGGTGATTCCGTCGGGCAGGTCGAGCGCAAGGCCGGTCGTCTTGTCGATGGCCACCGCGATCGGGCCATGCGGAGTGGGGACGGTGCCTTTGGCGTAGTCGAGGCCGAGGAGGTTGGGCGCAATGGTGACGGTGCGAAAGCCGGCCTCGGGATCGCGCACGCCGAGGACGTTTTCGCTAAGCCAGGCGGTCGGGCCGGACGACCAGCCGTGGGCGAGCGAGACGAAGTAGCCGCTGGTGCCGTCGGCCTGCAGCGACAGGTGGAAGTTGTCCTTAGGCCAGCGCAGATCGTAGCTCTCCCAGAAGCTGGTGGCGCCTTCGGCGAGCATGCCGCCCCAGTAGGCGCGAATCCAGTCGAGCGCTTCGGCGCGATGGTTCAGGATGGCGAGCGCGTCGAGCAGGTAGGCGCCGAAGTAAGGGCTGATGACGGGGTCGGAGGGTTCGTCCTGCTTGATGTGCGAGAGCGCTGTGACGGAGATGGCGTTGTTGAGGGTGAGAATGCCGAGCGCGTTGAGCTGCCAGGAGGCGCCGATGGTGAGTTTGGTGCGGTTGACGTAGGCGGTCTGGGCGGCATCGGTAAGGACAGCGGCACGTTGGCGATAGCGGTCGGCGTTAGAGTCGGCGAGCTCCTTGAGCATGCGGTACCCGGCGTTGAAGCCGCGCAGATATTGGAGATTGGTGCCGATGCGGGCCTCGGGTGTGACGCCGTACATGGCGGGCGCCCAATCGACGAATCCCCAGATTTTGAGCGCCGAGTTGAGGAGGTTGGTGGCGTCGATGTCCTGGTCGAGGCGCGCGAGAATTTGCAGGATGTGAGAGCGTTGCGATTCGAGGAACGGCTTGTCGCCGGAATGATTGTAGAGGGATTCGAGCGAGGTGAGCCAGAGCGCGCTGTAGCCGGGGATGCCGTTGACGTGCTGCGTCGGCGAGGTGTCGTCGGCGAGGTGCCTGAGGGTGTCTTCGATGAGCGCGGAGTCGCCGAAGGCGGTGGAGATGACGGTGCCTTCAACGTCGAGATCGCCGACCCAGCGTCCGCGATCGCGCTTGGGCGCGTCCCAGATGCCGTCCTGCATGCAGAGATGGACGGTGTAAGCGCCGGTCTCCCAGATGCGGTTGAGGAGCGGATCGGAGGAATCGAAGGAGCCAGCGTAGGTGACGGGGTAGTAGATGGCTTCGGCCTGAATCTTCGGAAAGACCAAGGTGGAGCAACCGCGCAGGAAGCGGATGCGAACGTAGCGGAAGGCGGACTTGGGTCCACGCGCAATTCCGTTTTGCGGAACGTCTAGGAGGTTCGTGCCTAAGTAGTTGCCGCCCCGCTGCCCGGGAGTGAGACCTGTTGCGAGTGCCTCAATCTCGGATTGCCGTATGTGATGGAGAGCGTGGCCTGGCAGGCTGAGGCGGATTCAATGAGCAGGCGGCCGGCGATCTCCTTGCCGAAGTCGAGAAGCAGAGCGGGCGAGTCGGAGTCGGTGGATGGCGTGAAATTCGAGATTGTCAAAGGTTGACCGGGGACGAATGGACTCAGGTGGGTCGAGCCTTCGTAGATGTGCGTCGCGGCGGCTGCGGGGACGAGAGTCGTACGCAGATTGGGCGAGATGCCGATGAAGCCGGGCCAGCCGTACATGCCGGCGTCGGCGGACCACTGCATCAGCTCGGGGTGGGATTCGATGGGACCGAGGGTTGCTGCGGCCGGCCACGATGTGTCGTTGAAACCCGGGGACTGCCAGTCGGGAGTCACGATCGCGGTGGACTTCCATGCCT
>CAXTMK010000021.1:18036-47434 GCA_964245315.1 uncultured Acidobacteriaceae bacterium
CGATCTTGGCAGCGAGGATCTCGCCGTAGGCGATCTGCTGGGTGGAAACCGGGCCGCCGGCGACGACGCCGTGCCCGCGCACGGCTTCGATGGCGATAAGGTTTGAGCCGGAGTGCAGAAGCGCGGCGACCTCGGCATGGAAGACGTGGAATCCGATGGGGGCGTCGATATCGGAGTTGAAGGCGCCGGCGAGTGTGCCGTTGATCCAGACGCGAGCCGAGCGCGGGCCGGCGATGTAGACGGTTGCGGCGGTGGGGACGGCGGCGACACTAAAGGTGGCGCGGAAGAAGTGCGGGTCGATGCGGAGAAGCGGGCGGTTCCAGGGAAATTTGCCGTGATCGGGGCGCAGTGCGGTGATGTCGCTGGCGGTCCAGAGGTACTGCTCGGGCAGCGGGGTGTGAGTGTTGGGGGCGGGTTCGAGACCGCGAGTGGGGTCGAGGAAGGTTGTCTGGGCGCGGAGAACTGGCGTTACGAGCAGGAGCAAAGCGGCGAGGAAGAGCCTGGACACAGGCTTCGGCGAGCGGAAGGGCATTGCCAACTGTATCGCAGGTGGGTATAAGGTGGGCAGTTTGAATTTAGGAGCGTGCGCGTGAACGTTGGACGAATCGTCGGTGCGGGAGTGTTGTTGGCGGGTGGAACGTTGGGCGTGGCGGCGCAGGATTTGCCGGTCGAGCATGGGACCGCGCGAGCGGATGTGCAGGTGCTCGACCTGGCGAAGGATGCCACGGGAGCGCCGCTGGAGCGGGACATCCATAAGCCGCTGCCGGAGGAGTACATCTGGACGGCGAGCACGGAGGCTTCGCGCGGGAGTGCGGTCATCTATACGTTTCCTGGCATGATGGAGAAGACGGAGAAGCACTTCTTCCGCCATGCGTTCAACGTGGGTCCGGTGCCGGAGGTGGCGACGCTGTATGTTGCGGGACCGCGTTGGGAGAAGGTTTGGATCAACGGACAGCTGGCGGATGAGGTCTCGGGCGATCTGGGTTCGCCGCTGGGGATGCATGTGTTTGCGACGGATGTGGCGAAGTACCTGAAGCCGGGCAAGAACACGATTGCGCTGGAGGTGGTGCGCGGACGCGGGGTGACCGGGTTTGCAAACTCCGCGCTGGTGATGCAGCAGACGTTCGGGCAGGTGTTGGTGGCGAAGATCGTGCCGGCGGCGAAGGGTGTGGTGGCGGCGCCAATCATGATGTCGGATAAGACGTGGAAGAGCGCCGAGACAGAAGCGGACGGGTGGGAGAAGCCGGGGTTCGACGATGCGGCGTGGAAGCCGGTCCAGAGTATCGGCGGGATCGAGAGCTCGATCGAGCTGTTCCAGTGGAATGCGGATGCAGGGCTGTATGACTGGCCGGGGTATGACGGGATCTCGCCTTTTCTGGCGCATAAACGAGTGATGCCTGCGAAGATTCTGCAGAGCTATGCGGGGCGGAGTGAGTTCGTCGGGCTTGCGGGATTGGCGCCTGTCGGCATGGGTGAGGCGAAGTTCTCGGTGAAGTACGTGGCCGATCCTGCGGGAGACGCGCCGAGTCTGCTGCTGGATTTCGGCAGGGAATTGACAGGGCGTCTGGAGATTGAGTCGGACTCGGATGCTCCGGTGCGGATAACGTTCCAATACGGTGAGAGCGAAAGCGAGGCGACTAAGGATCCTTACCTGGGCGTAAATGTGCTTACGATCCCGGCGCATGGGATCGGGCATGGATCGAAGACCGCGTTCCGGTACGTGAAGCTGCGGTTTCTCGGCGGGCCGGCTGAGATGGAGTTCAAGTCGATCCATGTGGATCACACGTTCTACCCGGTGAAGTACCAGGGCAGCTTCGAGTCGAGCGATGTATCGTTGAACCGCATCTGGGAGACGGGCGCCTACACCGCCCACCTGTGCATGCAGGATGGGCTGTGGGATGCGAGCAAGCGCGACCGCGGCCGCTGGAGCGGCGACAACGATGTGAGCGGGCGGGTAGTCGACGATGTGTTCGGCGATCACTATCTGATGGAAGACACCATGGACCGGCTGATCGGCGAGGCGCCGGTGACGCAGCATGTGAATGGGATTCCGGGTTACTCGTCTTACTGGTTCACGCAGGTGGCGGAGTATTACCGGCATACGGGGTCGAAGGAGTTTTTGACTAAGACGCATGACCGGGCGGTGCAACTGCTGGAACATATCGACGTGGAGTTCGACGAGCGTGGGTTATATGCGAATAAGACCAATGTGTGGCTGTATGTGGACTGGTCGCCGGAGTTGAACGGAGATACTTCGGAGTCGCGGCGGGCGAGTGAGTTCGAGTTTTACAGGGCTTATCGCGAAGGCGCTTGGTTGCTGCGCGAGGTGGGCGACACTGCCAATGCGGATAAGTACGAGCGGCGGGCGGCAGCAATTAAATCGGCGGCGGATAAATACTTGTTGGATCCGGCCATGGGGACTTATGGGCCTCGCTGGCAGACCAATGCGATGGCGGTGCTGAGCGGGGTGGCAGGACCGGATAAGTACGATGCGATCTGGAAGAATGTGCTGAGCCAGGTAGGACATGTGAAGTACAACGCGTTTATTATTTCGCCTTATTACAACTACTATGTGATTTCGGCGATGGCGATGATGGGACATCGCGCGGAGGCGCTGGCGTGGATCAGGCAGTACTGGGGAGGGATGATCGCGGAGGGCGCGACCAGTTTCTGGGAGGCTTACGACCCGAGCTGGTACAAGGAGGACTTCCACTCGTCGCTGCAGTCGGATAACCGTTCGGGATATTTCGTGAGTTTGGCGCACGGCTGGTCGAGCGGTCCGACGGCGTGGCTGATGGAACAGGTGCTGGGAATCAGGGCGACGGGCGCGGGGTTTAGCACGGTGGAGATCCGGCCGGAGCTGATGGGCTTGCAGTTCGCCAGGGGAGCAGAGCCTACTCCGCACGGGTTGTTGAAGGTGGATGTGACGGAGGAGCGGACGATCGTGGATGTGCCGGAGGGTGTTACGGCGCGGGTTTCGGTGGCGGGAAAACTCGTGATGGTGAACGGCGCTCGAGCCACTTCGACGAGTGATGAGAGTGGGACGCGCTCGCAGGTGACGTTTGCGAAAGTGGGACATTATGTAGTGGTGGGGAGATGAGGTGGGGTTCCGTCCCATGTCTCAGAAGCGAGACGCGGGGCACCCGGATTGGAAGGAAATAAGAGAGGCGCCGAAGAATCTCGGCGCCTCTCTTTGTTGCGGGTTGACTGAGGGTTAGAAGCTGTAACGGCCCGATACCTGCGCCTGACGGGGCGAGTTCAGGATGCCCGCGCTGGTGAGGTACTGACCGAAGGTAGAACCTGTGCTGCCGCTGCCAGGCGTACCGAAGCGGGTCGCATTAGTGACGTTGAAGTACTCGACGGTCA
Source organism: uncultured Acidobacteriaceae bacterium (assembly GCA_964245315.1). Classification (GTDB taxonomy): domain Bacteria; phylum Acidobacteriota; class Terriglobia; order Terriglobales; family Acidobacteriaceae; genus Edaphobacter. The sequence continues at coordinate 21,403 of CAXTMK010000021.1, forward strand.
GCTTGAAGCTCTGCTTCTCGAAGGTGTGGAAGCTCTTTGACAGGCCCGGATCCATCGAGAAGTAGCCATCTGCGCGTAGCTCGTTGCGTTGACCGGATTCGCCTACGTAGGCGGCCCGGAAGTGCGTGAGGGCCGCGGCCGATATAGCTGCAGCTGTTGTTCCGCCGGTACCGGAGAAGGCCTGACCTGTGATTGCTCCGCTGGGCAGGCTGGTGCCACCATTGGCGAAGAACTTGTGGTGACCCGGAGTGGAGATAGGAGACGTTTCGACGGCGCTGCTCGAAATCTCCCAGTTGGTACCCCAACCAGATGTGAAAGCAGACGAACTCCACGGGAAGGCGCTGCTGTACTTGACGATTCCGGTTAGCTGCCAGCCGCCGAGGACGGCATCGACCAACTTGCCCGAACTGCCACCGAAACGTTGGCCGTGACCGAACGGAATGGCAGCAATCCAGTCCGCGGAGATGTTGTGCCGGACATCAAAGCTGGACGGCGCGTACATCTGAGACGGATTGAAGGTGTTGATGATGTAGTTGGCCTGGCTGCGTTCCGGATTCGACCCCATATCCATCGACTTTGCAAAGGTGTAGTTGAGGTCGTATACGAAGCCGCGGTTGACAGTGTGGCGAATCGAAACCTGTCCCCCGTTGTAGTTGCTGGAACCGACCGATGCCTGGGCATACAGCGAGCCGTATTGTTCTGCGAAGTAGCGATTCAGTGTTACACCTGGATCAACACAGCGGGCTCCGGATTTACCGGGAGCGGCATAGGGCAAACCTCCGGTGACGTCAATGTCATACAAGGTGGCTGTCTCATTAGACCGAGCCAGAAGGTAGTAGACGGCCTGCGTTCTGTTATAGGTGGCGGTTGTCGCACCCGCAGAGTTAACAATGGCGCAGCTAAGATTGGGAAACAGATTGGTCCAGTAAGCATTGTCCGGCGCGATCCCGTTTGGCACTCCTGCGTCATAGGCCTTATCGAGAGCTGCCATGGCACTGTAGTAGTCGGTGCCGCTGGTTGGATCCTTCAAGTTGAGAGGAGCCACCACGTCGCGAAGCATCAACTGACGGCGGCCCAGTCGGCCGTTGTAAGTTGCGGTAAGAGTGAGGCCCTTCTTGAGTTCACGCTGCACCGAGAGGTTGAAGGTCTCGGCGTAAGGGGTGTGGAGGCTATCGTCGAAGGTCTGCGTAATCCCGCCCGAACCCGGATTCTGGACGATCGGGAATGCACCGCTCGCGGGAGCGGCATTTGAGAGGCTCGTCGGTATGCAAGACTCACAGGTGAAGCGGGGGTCGGTATCCACTGAACCCTGTACACCCTTGGTGAGCTGAGAGGAGAGGCCGAACGAGTAGCTGTCGTTGTAGGTGTCGACCGCGCCCTGACCGAAGTGGTCATAGGTCATCATGAAGCCACCGCGAATGCTGGTCTTGGAGTCAGGAGAGAAGTTGAAGGCGAGGCGTGGGGCAAAGTCCAGCTTGTCTTCTGTCCAGAATCCGGGAGCGCCGTTCTTCGGCCCACCTGGTACCGTGTAAATAAAGGACGCCGGGGTTGTGCCGAAGGTGCCAGCAGCGGTCGGGCCCGCTTGCATGGACGCAATGCGATTTTGGAGGTAGGCATGCATGCTGGTCGCGGGGCGCACCTGCTGTCCGTTGATCTCGTACGGTACTCCGAGCAGGGCATAGCGGAGACCTGCAGTGACGGTGAACTTCGGTGTCATTCTCCACTGATCCTGAACGTAATACTCCTGCTCAAAGGAGTGGAAAGTATGAGAAACCAGTGCGGATGGCGTTGGCGGCAGCAAGTTCAGTTGGTTATTTCCAACAGTGTAGTTGGCGTAGGAGGAGACTTCCGAGATAAGACCGGTAATTGCTGTAACGGCGCTGTTGTAGGAGCTCCTGAAGCTGGTGTTTGCCAGCGGGACTGTCTTTCCGGCAGCGCTGGCAGCAGCATTGAGAGCCGGGTTGTTGATGTCGAGGCTGGTGTTCTGCCCCAGAACGCCCCCAGCCGCAACCTCGTTAGCAGTGGCGATGGCATCGGCGAACAAAGTGCTGGTGCGGTAACGTTGGTTGCTTACGATGCGATCGTTTATTCCAAACTGAATGGTATGTTTGCCCTTGACAATCGTAAAGTCATCGACGATGTCTTGCGTGTTCTGCAGCAGGATCGTTGAAGCGGAGGTGGAGAAGGGAAGGCTCACTGCCGCAAAGCTGACGTAGTTGTAGTTGTTGACACCCGCCTGGGTTGCGGGATCCTGACGCGTCCAGCCATAGCGGAAGTTATTCGTCATGTTTTTGGATACGGTCCAGATATGACCTGCCGTGATGCCGCGGCTGTTGCCATAGCTCTTGGTGTTGGGCAGTTGGCCCGGAGCGGGGATGGCGCTGGAAGAATTATCACTCTGAAGGTTGCCGCGGACGAAAAGTACCTGCTTCGAGCTGAGGTTGTAGTCTATGCGGCCGATATTTGTGATCTGCGAGATAGGATTCGGAGAGACGAAGCTAAATGCGCCGGTGTTGATCTGATCGCCGCCCGCAGTGTTTGCCGTGGGATAGAGCGGCTGACCCGCGACCGTAGAATTGAAGAAGGCAACAACGGCCGCGTTCACTCCGGGGCCTGCAGGGCACCCACCGAGGGAGGCGCAGTTTGGGTCGATTGCTTTAATTTGGTTAGGGGTGAGTGTGGTGTAAGCCGAGCTTGATCCCGCGTTCAGATAGCTCAGCGTACCGTTCTTCAATCCTGGAGCTATCCCGGCGTCCGTTGCATTTCCGCTGCCGGCGGGCACTGTAAGGGTTTGTAGGGAATCGCTGGCCTGCTTAAAGCCCTCATAGGCTCCGAAGAAGAACAATTTGTCTTTGATAAGAGGAACTCCCAAAGAAGCTCCGAAGGTATCCTGAAGGATTTTTACCGGGATGTCCGGCTTGGGCGTAAGCACGCCTCCAACTGTGTTCGAAAGTTCGGTCTGCTTGTTGAACCAGTTGTTGCCCGCCATCGCAGGGTCGCGATAGTAGTAGTAAGCGCTACCATGGATGGCGTTGGTGCCGCTCTTGGTTTGCAACGAAACCTGAGCGCCGGAAGAACGGCCAGCGTCGGCGTTGGCTCCGGAAGTGGTGACGCGGAACTCTTCGATGGAGTCGCGGGTGGCGCGGAGGACACCTGTAAAGGCATAACCAGTGTTGGTGTCGTTGTTGTCCGTGCCGTCCAGGGTGATGTTGGTCTGGTCCTGGCGAGCGCCGTTGATGGTGCCGGCGCGGACGTCGGTGGTGTTGGTCGCGTCCAGAGAGACGACGCCCGGCTGCAACGCGAGCAGCGACAGGGTGTTGTTGGCGAGGTAGGGGAGCTGCTCGATCTGCTGATTGTCGAACGCCTTCCCGAGAGTCGCGTCCGTTTGGTTCAAGGTTGTCGCGATCGCTGGAGCCTCTACGTCCACGGTCTGCGTGTCGCCCACCTTCAGCTTGAAATTCAGTGTCTGGGGCGTCGCTACCAGTAGATCCGTCTCAATCTGCTCCTGGGAGAATCCCGCATGCTCAACAGTCACCTTGTAGTGGCCGGGAACGACCTGTGTGAAGTCGAATTCACCTGCTGCCTTTGAGGTGAGCGTCGTCACCTTGCCGGTTTCGGTTTCCATCAGGGTGACGGTTGCGCCGGACAGCTTGAGGCCTACGGCGTCGGTGACCGTTCCGTTGAGTCCGGTGGTGTTGGTTTGTGCAAAGGCCGGACAGGTGGCCAACCCGACGGTGATGATGAGGGCCAGTAGAGCTTTAATCGTGCTAGACCGCATGTGGATCCTCCTGGAAATGAGTGTTGCGGGTACACAAACCGTTAGCATCCGCGCGGAGCTTTGTGCGTTGGCTACAGCTTGCCGGATAAGAAAACCCTTATGATCGTTATAGAAAACATCATACGGACTGCCTTCACACGAATGAAACAGTATTGGTTTCTTCTATGGAGTTCATAGCCGCAGGCGGTATGGCACGGCGCTCTCGATAGAGGAAGCCGGGGCTGGAGGACTGCGCCAACCCCCGTCGTCGTCAAGGCTTGAGAGGTTCCATCGTGCCGTTGAATCCGTCCGCGATGAACTTCAGCATGTGTTCGCGCACGATGAGGCCGTGCCACGGCTCGGGGCTGGGGCGGCCGGAGAAGTTGCTGCCGAGCGGCCCGTGGTTCTCGCGCGGAACCAGCAGCAACTCGACGTGGACACCCTCCTGCCGCAGGGCGCGGTAATACTCCTTCGACTGGCCTTCGGGGTCGGTGGTATCGGCCTCGCCCTGCAGCAGAAGGAAGGGCGTTTTGGCGTGGCTGGCATAGGCGAGTGGGCTTTGGCGCCAGGCGCTTTCGAAACTCCGCCAGGGCATGCCGGTGTACCAGCGGTCGCCGTAGGAGCCGGACTCGGTGCCGTACTCGCTGAACTGGTCGATGACGGGCGCGCCGGCGACGATGGCCTTGAAGCGGTCGGTCTTGCCTTCGACGAAGCCTGCCATCTCGCCGCCGTAGCTGTAGCCGATGAGCGCCATCTTGCTGGCGTCGATGGGATAGTTTTTGATGGCTTCGTCGACGCCCATCATGATGTCGAGATAGTCGCCGTTGCCCATGTCGTCTTTGTTGGCGGCTTCAAACGCGGTGCCGTAGCCGGTGCTGCCGCGTGGGTTGGTGTTGAGGACGGCGTAACCCTGCCCGAGCAGCAGGTCGGTGAGGGGCGAGTAGCCATCGTTGAACTGGCCGCGCGGACCGCCGTGGACGTTCACGACCAGCGGGACTTTTCCGGAAGAAGCTTGCGGCGGCAGATAGAGCAGGCCCTCGATGGTGAAGCCGGCGCGCTTCCAGGTCATGGTCTTCGACGGCACCGAAGCCCAGCCGGCGGGCTGCAATTCAGGGATCTTGAGCTTTACGCCGGGGGTATCGGGCGAGTGGGTGAAGTAGACGCTGGCCGGCTGCGTGCTGGAACTTGCCATGTAGACCCAGCCCTTTTTGTTGCGGTCCGCGCGCAGGCCGCTGATGACGGGAAGGCCGAGGTCGATGAGCTTGACGGCACCGGTGTCGAGGTCGATATGCGCCATAGTCTCGTGCATGCCGTGGGCCACGGCGACGAAGGCGCTCTTATCGTCATCGTCGACGGTGAAGTTGCCGGCGAGGGTCATGTCTTTCAGGCTGTTGGTGAGGTTCTTGAGCTTGCGCGAGGCGAGGTCGAGCGTGTACAGGTCGGAGCAGCCCTCGGGGGCGTCCTGCGAGCACTTCGACAACAGCACGAGCGCCTTGCCGTTGTGCATGAAGACGGCGCGGCGAGCGGAGATGGGGAATCCCGCGACCTTGGTCTGCTGGGTGGGGTCGGAGACGGACATGATGGTGGCGACGCTGCTGGGACCGAAGTCGCGGTTCTTCAGGTGGTTGATGAGCAGCAGCTTCTGCGAATCCTCGCTCCAGGTGACGCTGTCCGTGTCGGTGACGCCGGGAACGACGCGGGCCTTCCAGGTGGCGACGTCGATGAGGTAAAGGCGGCGGGTTCTTTCATCATGATCGACCCATACGACGTCTTTCTTGTCGGCGATGTCTTTCGCGGCCGAGGGGGGCGCTGGGTCGGCGACGACGACCGACATGGTCTTGCCGTCGGGGGAGAAGGTGTAGCCGTTGAGGCTGAGGTTGCCGGAGTTTCCGCCGCCGCCACCGCCGCCGCGCTGGCCGCGCTGGTGATCGTCGGCGAAGTCCCCGTTTTGGCTCTGGCTGTGCTCTTCGGGCATGTCCGGCGCGGCCGGGCTTCCGGGACCGCCGGGACGCGCCACCTTGACGGGATAGGCTTCGCCGCCTTCGAGCGGCAGCATCATGAGTGCACCGCCGCGATTGAAGAGGATGGCGCTGCCGTCGGGCATGTACTCGGGGTTGCTTTCGCCGCCGCTGTCGGCGACGCCGAAGGTGAGCTGGCGGGGTGCGCCGCCTTCTGTGCTGAGCAGCCAGATGTGCGAGGCGGCGCCGTCGGCCGTGCTTTCCGTGATGGAGACGAGGACGTGCCTGAGGTCGGGTGAGAGCTGCCCGCCGGCGATGGAGCGGGTGTGGCGGAGATCTTCGTTGGTGGGGAATTTCTGCGCGAAGAGCGGGGTCGCGCACGCAAGGGAAGAGCAGAGAAGCACTCGCGAAAACAAGTTCATGGCTGTGTCCTTTTACCGCGGCGGTGAAGTTGGAGAGGCTGTTGGAAGTGCGTTGGGCTGCGTCTGCTGACGGCCTCGGCTTGCAGATACGGTTCGGCGAGGCCTGATCGAAGAAGCTGATAGGAGATTCTGTTCAGATTTGGAACCAGGTAAGCGTTAGTGCTGTCGACGAATTCCTCGCTGTAAATTGGCGAGGCCGGGCAAGGACACCAAGGAGTTGTCAGAGTGGAAGACTCTGAGTGAAGCTCTGCCGCCTGCGGATGCGGATACAGCTTTACTTTTGCCGACAGGATCGGCTGGAAAACTTTGTTGCGGAGTGATGATGTAACTGTAAAGATTTCGTGTCCACGCTGAAAGAGAGAATCGCCGGTTTCGTTGGCCGTCGGCGAAGGAATCGTCAGAAAATGTAAGGAATGAACGCCGGATTGCACTGTTATGTGGCGTCGGCGCGTGCTGTCGCTAAGCGGGAGGGATCGAAATGGCACAAGGATGGCGGCAGATCGGGCAGGAGACACGGCCGAAGGCCCTTATAGCGGCCGCGCGATCTATGGGGCTGAAGTCCGCACGCCAATCCCAAAGCGCGGGAAGACGCGAGCTTATGTTCACGGCCGAAAGAGCGCGGCGGTCGTCATCTTCGCGGGGTATTCTGCGGTTAGGCGGCATTCAACGGCACAAACCGCCCAAAACAGTGGGTTCGCACTTTTTGTTGCCCGCCGCATCCATTATTCTAAGTATGTGATTGTGGCAATCCTGCTATATACAGTCCCGTCCACTACATTCTGAGTTGCATGCAGTCGTTGCGCAGGGCCGCACCACTTAACTGACTCGCACCGTGCCCCAGGCGCGATTGAAAGAGGAAGACGAAGCTCATGACGCCATTTCAGCTCGAGCGCCGGTTCAATATGACCCTGATTGCCGCAACGGCCGCGTTTGCATTTGCCGCGCCGGTTGTGAAGGCCCAGACGAAAGCGGCGGCCAGGACGCCGGGGCCGGTCCCGTTCAACAACCAGCGTGTCGACCTGGAGATGATGACGTGGGTCGAGGTGAAGGATGCGATCGATCATGGCAAGACGACGGCGCTGATCTTCAACGGCGGATCGGAGACGCGCGGGCCGCAGGCGGTGATCGGCGGACATACCTTCGTTGCGCATGTAAAGGTAATTGAGATCGCCCGGCGGCTGGGCAATGCGATTGCGCTGCCGGTGCTGCCGTATTCACCGAACAGCGCCGATCCGGAGATTCCTGGGACCATCGGCATTTCTTCCGAGGCGTTCAAGCTGATCAATAAAGAACTAGTTGAGCAGGCGGTCAGGACGGGATTCAAGAACGTGGTGCTGATGGGCGACCACGGCGGCGGCCAGAAGGAACTGGGCGAGGTCGCGACGGAAGAGCAGACGAAGTATGCGGGGCAGGGAATCAAGGTGGTGTACTGCGACGATGCCTATAAGAAGTCGAACGACGACTTCGACAAGTACATCGCGTCGAAGGGACTTTCGCCCAGCGGGCACGCGTCGATCAACGATACGTCCGAGATGATGTACCTCGAAGGCAATAACGATTGGATTCGTATGGATCAGTTGCCGAATGCGCTGGGTGTTCCGCGCCGGCCGCGTCCCGATCCGGCTGCTGCCGGCGCTGCTTCAGGCACCCCAGCAGCGGCGGGTGCAACTTCGACCTCGGCGGCAACGTCTGCAACAGCAACTACGCCGGCGACGCCTGGAACTCCGGGATCCGGGAGACAGCGTGGCGGCGGCGGAGATCAGGGTCCGCGTCCGCCAGTGGGCAGCGGTCCCGGCATGCGCAACGGCGTGCAGGGCGATGGACGGCAGTCGACCGCGGAGATCGGCAAGGTTGGATATGAGATTCACGTCGAGGAGTCGGTCGCTCAGATCAAGCAGCTGCTGGGTGAGCCGGCGGCCAAGTAGACGATGGTGCGGCGCTGAAGCGAAAGACAGAAGCAGATCCCTACGGGATGACAAACCAAGGGGCCTAAAAACGTATGGAATGCAAACTAAACTAAGCAGGAAAGGCGTCATCGCGTTATGCAGGGTCGAAGCTTACAGATTAGCCTCTTCGCCGCCGCGCTTCTGACGGCAAGCGGCGCTGTGTGCCAGACCGCCCAGCCTGCGAAGCCCACTGCGCCTGCCGCGAACGCGCATCAGCATATGACGCCGGAGCAGCAGGCGAAGCTGATGGATGAGTATTGCGCCGACTGCCATAATGACGACACGAAGTCCGGCAGCATGACGTTGACCGCGTTGGACCCGAAGCATCCTGAGAAGAATGTTGCGCTGACCGAGCAGGTGATCCGCAAGGTGGGCGTGGGGATGATGCCGCCGCCGGGCAAGCGGCGTCCGGATGCCGATACGCTGAAGATGTTCTCGGCATCGCTGGCGGCCGACGTGGACACGTATGCGGCGACGCATCCCAGCTTCAACAATCCTCCGCTGCACCGGCTGAATCGCACGGAGTATGCGAACTCGATCCGCTCACTGCTGAATGTGGACATCGATCCGGAGGCGCTGCTGCCCTCGGACCAGATGAGCCATGGCTTCGACAATATGGCCGATGCGCTGACGCTTTCGCCGGCGCTGATGGAGGCATATGTCAGGGCCGGAGGCAAGATCAGCCGCGAGGCGGTGGGCGATAAGCACGCGCCGCCGCTGGCCGCGACCTATTCCGTCCCGCGCGTGGTCTCCCAGATGCAGCATGTGGACGACACGCCGTTCGGCACGCGCGGCGGCATCGCGGTGCTGCATAACTTTCCGGCGGATGGGCTTTACACCTTCAAGGTGAGCTTCTACTTCTCGCTAGATGGCCCGCTGTTCGGCGGCAATGCGGCGATGAACAAGGGGCAGCAGGTTGAGATTTCAGTCGACGGCGCGCGAGTGGCGCTGCTGGAGCTTACGCCGCAGACCAAGAAGTACGACGACATCCATACTCCGCCGATCACGTTGAAGGCCGGACCGCATCGCGTCGCGGCGGCCTTTTTGCAGACCGCGGACGGGCCGGTGGAAGATTCTGTGATGCCCATTGGGCTGAGCCTGCTGGACCTGAACGAGGCAGTGATGCCGGGGCTGACGGTGCTGCCGCATGTGCATGAGCTGAACATCATCGGGCCGACGCAGGTGACGGGGCTGTCGGAGACGCCGAGCCGCAAGCGCATCTTCTCCTGCTATCCGAGGACGGCGGCGGAAGAAGAGCCGTGCGCGCGTCGCATTGTCGCGTCGCTTTCGGAGCAGGCGTATCGCCGGCCGGTGCCGGCGGATGAGATCAAGAAGCTGATGTCGTTCTACACGCTCGGACATCAGGAGGACGGCTTCGAGGGCGGCATTCGCACGGCCTTGCAGGCGGTGATATCGAGCCCGTCGTTCATCTTCCGCTTCGAACAGGATCGCTCTCCCGCGAAGGCCGTAAGCCAACAGGCGAGCGCTTATCGAATCGAAGACACCGAGCTTGCGACGCGGCTTTCGTTCTTTCTTTGGAGCGCGCCGCCCGATGAGGAGTTGATGCGGCTGGCGCGGCAGAAACAGCTGCATCAGCCGGCGGTGATGCAGGCACAGGTGAAGCGCATGCTCGCCGACCCGCGCTCGAACGCCATGGCGGCGAACTTCGCAGGGCAGTGGCTGCATCTGCAGAACCTGAAGAGCGTGCAGCCGGATGGCTACCTGTTTCCGCTGTACGACAAGACGCTGGGCAACTCCATGCGGACCGAGACGGAGATGCTGTTTGAAAGCATGATCCGCAACGACGCGAACGTGCTGATGCTGCTGAACGCGAAATACACCTATGTGAACGAGCGACTGGCGCAGCTCTATGGCATCCCGAATGTGTATGGAAACCGCTTCCGCCGCGTGACGATCAGCGATCCCAATCGGTTCGGATTGCTGGGCCAGGCGAGCATTCTGACGCTGACCTCCGCGTCGAATCGCACGTCGCCTGTGGGCCGCGGCAAGTATGTGATGGAGGTTCTGCTGGGCACGCCTCCGCCGCCTCCGCCGCCGGTGCCGCCGCTCAAGGAAAATGCCGAGGGCGCCGCGCCGCAGTCGGTGCGCGAACGCCTGGAAGAGCATCGCAAGAACGCGACCTGCGCGGGCTGCCATAAGTTTATGGACCCGATCGGATTCGCGCTCGAGAACTACGATCCCATCGGGCAGTGGCGCACGTTCGACAGCACCCATCCGATCGATGCAGCCGGAAACATGTACGACGGCACCAAGCTGGACGGGCCGGCCAGCCTGCGGGTCGCGCTGATGGCACACTCGGATGCGTTTATCGGGACGTTTACCGAGAATCTATATGCGTATGGCCTGGGCCGCGTGCTGCATCCGGCGGATATGACGGCGGTGCGGATTATCGATGCGAAGGCCGCGGCGCATGGCAACCGCTTTTCCGACTTCGTTCTGGGCATCGTGAACAGCGACGCCTTCCGCATGCGGCGCACGGAGGAAGTTCCGGCGCACATGCTCGCGGTGATGAAGGGCGAGCAACCGCAACAGGTAGCAGTTCACCGCGAATAAGTTTCAGCGACACAGGAGGCTTTACCGATGTTCATCACACGCCGTCATCTCGACCGCCGAGCCGTCCTCCGTGGCATGGGAACTTCGCTCTTTCTGCCGCTGCTGGATTCGATGATTCCGGCGCGCACGGCTATGGCTGAAACCGCCGCGGCGCCGCAGTCGCGGCTGGCCTGCATCGAGATGGTGCATGGCTCGGCGGGCAGCACGCTGGACGGGACGAACAAGCACTATTGGTCGCCCGCCGAGGAGGGTTCGAACTTCAACTTTTCGGAGACGCTGAAGCCGTTGGAGCAGTATCGCGACTACCTGACGATCGTGACCGGCACCGACCTGAAGCCGGCCGGCTCGGACTCGCCTGAGGAAGAGGGCGCGGACCACATGCGTTCGAGCGCGGTGTACCTGACGGCGATGCATCCGCACATGACCGAGGGCGCGGACATCAGGAACGGCACGTCGATCGACCAGATGTACGCGCAGCGCTTTGGGCAGGATACGCCGCTGCCTTCGCTGCAGCTTTGTATCGAGAGCGCGGATGCCTCGGGTGCCTGCGACTACGGCTATGCGTGCGTGTACTCGGATACGATCAGCTGGGCGAATGAGAAGACGCCGCTGCCGATGATCGTCGACCCGCGCATGGCGTTCGAGACGCTGTTTGGCGATGGAGCCACGGCGGCTGAGCGGGCGCAGCGGCAGCGGGTGAATCGCAGCATCCTGGACTGGATCGGCGGGGATGTGAAGAGCCTGCAGAAGAACCTTGGCGCCTCCGACCGCGCCCGCCTGAACGATTACCTGGAAGATGTGCGCGAGATCGAGCGGCGGATCGAGAAGATCGAAAAGTACAACGCGTCGGGCGAGGCGCGCGCGCTGCCGTCGGCTCCGCTCGGCGTGCCGGACAACTTCGAGGAGCATGTGCGGCTGATGTTCGACCTGCAGGTGCTGGCGTTCCAGACCGATACGACGCGGGTCTCGAGCTTCAAGATGAGCCGCGACGTATGCCAGCGTGTCTATCCGGAGAGCGGCGTAAGCACGCCCTTCCATAGCTGCTCGCACCATGGCGAGAGCGTGGCTCGCATAGCGGACTTCGCGAGGATCAACAAATATCATGTGAGCCAGTTGCCGTACTTCTTCGAGAAGCTGAAGTCGACACCCGATGGCGACGGAAGCCTGTTCGACCACTCCATGGTGCTGTACGGCAGCCCCATGGGCGACTCGAACGCGCACAATCACAAGCGCGTGCCGATTCTGCTGGCCGGCCATGCCAGCGGCGCGCTAAAGGGCAATCTGCATGTCAAGACCAAGGACGAGACGCCGATGGCGAACGTGCTGCTGACCATGCTGCAGAAGCTGGGTTGCAGGGATATCGATCATGTGGGCGACAGCAACGGGACGGTTGCTATTTAGTTTGAACGGGAGGATGGCATGACCAACAAGACGCTCACCCGGCTCTCACTTGCCGCGCTCTTCGCGACGGCGAGCACGTTGTCTGCGGCGAATCCGGCTACTGTTCCCGCGACGCCCGACCCTCGTCTGCCCGAGGCGGTGCAGCATAACGATGTGGCGGCGGTGAAGTCGCTGCTGCTGCATCACGTGGCGGTCGACAGCTCGGAAGGCGATGGCACGACCGGTCTGCACTGGGCGGCGTATACGGACAACCTGGCGCTGGCGAAACTGCTGCTCGACGCCCATGCGAACGTGCATGCGACCACGCGGCTGCAGGCGATAACGCCGCTTATGATGGCGTGCACGAACGGCTCCGCGGCGCTGATCGATTTGCTGCTGGCGCATGGCGCGAGCGCGACGGAAGCGAATTCGCTGGGGACGACTGCACTGATGATGGCGGCGGCTTCGGGCAATACGGCCGCGGTGCAGACGCTGCTGGACCATGGCGCGAATCCGAATGCGACGGAGAATGTGCACGGGCAGACGGCGCTGATGTTTGCGGCGAGTCTGGACCGGGCCGACGTGATATCGCTGTTGCTTGCGCACAAGGCGGATCCGAATGCCGCGACCAAGGTGACGCCGATCGTTCGCTCACCCCGGGGCGGCTTTATGCCCGTAAAGACTGAGGACGATGCGGACGCCGGGGCTGCTCCGGCGGGAGATGCGAAGGATGAGCCGAAACGCGGCGGCGGCCGCAGGCAAAAGCCGGCGGCCGAGGGCGATGCGGCTGCCGCTGCCAATGCTGCTCCGGCGGATATCGGCGCCGGCACTCCGAAGGAGTTGCAGTCGGAGTCTATTCCCGGCGATGCGGGGACGTTGAAGAACGCGCCTGCAGGGGGCGGACGGCGCGGCAAGCCCGCTGCGGGCGCGCCTACGGCGGTTGCCGATGGAGTGAATGGAACCACCCCGGCTGACGCCAAGGCGCCGGTCGTTCCGCGGCCGGAGCGTGGCGCCACGATGATGGGCGGGATGACGCCGCTGCTGTTTGCGGCGCGGCAGGGCAATACCGCGGCGGCGAAGGCGCTGCTTGCGGGCGGAGCGGATGCAAACGAGGTCAGCGGCAGCGAGAAGACGACGCCGCTGGTGCTCGCGATCGCGAACGGCCACTACGATACGGCGCGCGCGATTTTAGAGGCAGGCGCGAATCCGAACCTCGCCAACGTGATGGGCGTGACGGCGCTGTATGCGACGATCGACGTGCAGTGGGCGCCGCATGAGTGGTCGCCGGAGCCGGTGGTTGCGCAGGAGCATACCGGCTACCTGGAACTGATGCAGATGCTGCTTGACCACAAAGCCGATCCAAATGCACGACTGGGACGCAAGATCTGGTCGCGCGCGCTGTCGCAGGATGCGACCTGGGTCGATGGCGCGGGGGCGACGGCTTTCTGGCGCGCGGCGCAGGCGGACGACCTGGTGGCGATGAAGCTGCTGGTCAAGGGCGGCGCGGACCCGAATATCGCCACCAATGCGGGCGTAACCCCGATGATGGTTGCGGCCGGACTGGGCTGGGGGATGAACTACAGCCAGAATGCGCCGGGCAGCTGGATTCCGGCGATCGACTACTGCATCAGCCTGGGCGCTAACCCAAACGCCCGCGCCGATAATGGATTCACGGCGCTGTATGGCCCGGCGTTTACCGGCAATAACGACGTGCTCAAATTTCTCGTCTCCAAGGGCGCGAAGGCTGAAGGCAAGAACAAGGCGGGCGATAGCGCGGCCGACTATTCGAACGGGCCGTTCCAACACTCGATTCCGCACGCCGATACGCTGGCGTTGCTGGAGTCGCTGGGCTCGCCGAACTCGCACAACTGCCGCTCCGATCAGTGCCTTCCCGCTCCGACGGAAGACAAGCGCGGAGGACGGGGTGGGGCGGCTGCTGCCGCCGCGGCGGCGAAGGATGAGGCGGCCCCTGAGATGAAGGCGAAGAAGCCTATGCCTGCGACTCCCGTTGCTCCTGCGGCGACGGTTACAGTTGCGCCCGGAAAGCCCTGAACCGGTAGCCGGGCGGATATTAAAGGCTTTTGTCTAAGAGTTAAGAGTGTTGAGTCGAGAGTTTGGAGTAAAGACGAACGACGGTATTGAGGATCGGTTCTTGCAGTCTGAAATCTCCCATCATGCCGTCGTCGTCAACTGTGGACAGATTCTTACGCTGGCGGGACCTGACCGCCCGCGCACCGGTGCGGAGCTGCAGGAGCTTGGCATCGTCCGCGATGCGGCCATGCATGTTGCGGACGGACGCGTGGTTGCGGTGGGATCGTATGCGGAGTTGAAGGGGAATCTGCCGGCTGGGCACGAGGTTGTCGATGCCCAGGGGCGCGCGGTGCTGCCGGGATTTGTCGATGCGCACACGCATCTGATTTTCGGCGGCAATCGGGTTGCGGAGTACGAACAGCGCATCGCGGGCCGGACGTATCAGGAGATCGCGGCGGCCGGCGGAGGCATCCTCTCGACGCTGACGCAGACGCGCAATCGCAGCGTCGAAGACCTGACCGCGGCGGCGGTCGAGCATGCGCAGTGGTTCCTGCGCGGCGGTACGACGACCATCGAGGCGAAGTCGGGTTATGGACTTACCTTTGATTCCGAGCTGAAGATATTGCATATTCTGCGCGATCTGCCGGCGCGAACACCGCTGCGGATTGTGCCTACGCTGCTGGCCGCGCATACCGTGCCGCCGGAGTTCAAGGAGGATCGCGCTGGGTATGTTGCGCTGGTGAGCAAGCGGCTGATCCCGCATGTGGCGGAGCACAAACTGGCGCAGTTCTGCGATGCGTTCTGCGACGACCATGCGTTTACGCTCGATGAGTCGCGCACGGTTTTGACCGCCGCGAAGGAGTACGGTTTAGGACTGCGGATGCACGCGGAGCAGTTTCGTCCCGACGGCGGCGTAGCCTTGGCGAGTGAGCTTGGGGCGAAGACGGCGGATCATCTGGAGACCACGGAGCAGGCCGGCTTCGATGCGATGCGGCGCGCGGGTGTGCAGCCGGTGTTGCTGCCGGCGTCGGTCTTCGCGCTTAGCCGGACGCAGTATCCGGATGCGCGCGGGATGATTGCGGCGGGGCTTGCGCCGGTGCTGGCGACGGACTTCAATCCGGGGTCGTCGCCGGCCGCGTCGATGCCGTTCATCCTTACGCTGGCGAGCCTTTATCTGCGCATGCTGCCGGCAGAGGCGATTACGGCTGCGACGTTCAACGCCGCGGCGAGCCTTGGACTTGGCAGCGAGATTGGGTCGCTTGAGCCGGGCAAGCGGGCGGACTTCGTCATCCATGAATGCGACGATTATCGGGAGCTGGCTTACTTCGTTGCGGCACCGATGCGTCCGCGGGTGTTTGCGGCTGGCGTCGAGGTTGCGCTGTGACGGCCGTCGAAATTTTGCGCGAACTCGTCGCGATTCCGAGCCAGTCGGCGCTGTCGAATGTTCCGGTGATCGACTATGCCGCGAAGCTGCTGGACGCGCATGGCTGGTACACCGAGCGTCAGGGTTACGCGGCTGCGGACGGCACGGCGAAGGAGAATCTGATCGCGGTTCCGGTGCAGCATCGGGCTGCGCTGCCGGAGGTTGCACTGGCGTTCGTCTGCCATACGGATACGGTGCCGTATACGTGGGCGGGCGCGCTTGAACTGACCGAGCGCGACGGCATGCTGCACGGCTGCGGAAGCTGTGATGTGAAGGGCTCGCTGGC
Organism: uncultured Acidobacteriaceae bacterium; assembly: GCA_964245315.1. GTDB lineage: Bacteria > Acidobacteriota > Terriglobia > Terriglobales > Acidobacteriaceae > Edaphobacter. Next base: position 37,180 of record CAXTMK010000021.1, read on the forward strand.
GTGTTTGCTGGCGGCGGCTCTCTCGATCGACGCGGCTGAGTTGCGGCAGCCGGTGGCGTTGATCTTGACGGCGGATGAAGAGGTTGGCTGCATCGGTGCGACGCGGCTTGCGGCAACCGGGACGATTCATCCGCGGCGCGCGGTCATCTGCGAGCCGACGTCGCTGCGCCCGGCTACTGCAGGCAAGGGATATGGGTTGGCGGAGGTGCGCGTGACAGGCCACGAGGCGCATAGTGCCTTTCCCGCGAAGGGAGTGTCGGCGTTGATGGTGGCGGCGGAGATGCTGCTTGCGCTGCGCGCTCTACATGAGGCCGATGAAGCGGAAGATGCGCTCTTCGATCCGCCCCATACGACGTATAACGTGGGTGTGCTACAGGGCGGCACGGCCAAGAACATCATCCCGGGCGAGTGTACCTTTCTGGTGGAGTGGAGATCGCTTCCCAGCGAGCCGCCGGCAGCGGGAGGCGAGCGCGTGCAGCGGCTGGGGCGTGAAGTGGCTGCGCGCAATCCGCAGGCTGCGATCAAGGTGAAGATCGTGCGCGCGGATGCGGGGTTCGCGCGGCCGCCGAAGTCCGGGCTGGGCGATGCCTTGAGCGGCTTGCTGGGACGGAAGCCTACGGGGATCTCGTTTGGCTCGGAGGCTACGCGGTTTTCTCCGCTGGGGACTGAGGTGGTGGTGGTTGGGCCGGGCGATATGCATACCGCGCATAGCGAGCGCGAGTGCGTGCCGATCGTGGAGTTGATGGAGTGGACGAGTGCGGTGAGAGAGTTGATGTTGAAGCCGGGACTTGCTTAAGAACAAGACGAGAAGCAGATCCCTACGGGATGACAAACCAAGTTCGAAGGATGCCGAATGCCGAAGCTTTACCAACCTGATCTTTTGTTTTATGAAGGCTCGTTCCAGGCGGGGCTTGGCCTGCTGGTGGGGAACGATGGGCTTATCGAATCCGTCCTTCCGACTGTCGCGGGCGATGCGCAGTATGAGGTTGTTCGGCTGCGGAATCAGGCGTTGTTGCCGGGGTTGGTAAATGCGCACTCGCATACGTTTCAACGGTTGATTCGCGGGCGTTCGGAGAATCGCGGGGCTAACGGCGACGACTTCTGGACGTGGCGCAACACCATGTATGCGGCCGCGCTGGCGCTCTCGCCGGAGGATTTGTACGACGTGGCGCGCATGGCCTTTCTGGAGATGGCGCTGACCGGCATCACCGCCGTGGGCGAGTTCCATTACCTCCATCGCACGCCGCGGGGCGAGGCTTATCGTGATGCAAATCTGCTCTCGAAGACGGTAATTGCGGCGGCGCAGTCGGTTGGTCTGCGCATCTGTCTGCTGCGCGTGGCGTATGCTCGCGCCGGGTTCGATCTGCCGGCGAATCCGGGGCAGATTCGGTTTTATGAATCGACCGAAGAGTACCTGGCGAATGTCGCCGAACTGCTCGACAGCGCGGTTACGGAGACGGTCTCGGTTGGGATGGCGCCGCATAGCATTCGCGCCGTGACGCTGGATGCTCTGAAGTCAGTGGCCGCGTTTGCGGTGGAGCGGCAAATCCCCATCCACATGCATATGGCCGAGCAGACAGCGGAGATTGCGGCTTGTGAGATGGAGCATGGGCTGCCGCCCGTGCGACTGCTGGCGAAGCATGGGCTGCTGTGCGATCGGCTGACGCTGGTGCATGCGATCCATACCGCCGCCGATGAGGTTGTGGCGCTGGCGGAGGCGCAGGCGAATATCTGCTCGTGCCCGACGACGGAGCGTAATCTGGGCGACGGGATCATCGATGCGGAGGCCGCGATGCGCGCAGGGATTTCGTTCTGCTTCGGGTCCGACAGCCAGGCGACCATCGACCTGCTCGAAGATGCGCGGGAGCTGGATTATCATCTGCGGCTGCAGCGTCAGCGGCGCGTGCTGCTGGATGGCATCGACGGGGTTGGGCTGTCCGAGCGGCTGTTTGCGAGCGCTACGGTTGGCGGCGCGCGCAGTCTTGGCCTGAAGACCGGCGCGCTCAATGCAGGCCGTCCGGCGGATTTTTTCACGGTCGATCTCGACGATCCGTCGATCGCAGGAGCTACACCTGCGGACTTGTTGCCGGCGATCGTCTTTACGCTGGCGCGGACGGCGGTGCGGGAGGTTGTGGTGCACGGACGTGCGGTGATTCACGACGGTGCGCACGCGGAGCAGCGGCAGATTGTGGAGCGTTACCGTCTGCTCTCCGCCCGGCTGGCGACGGGTGAAAGCCTGCAGGGCTTGGTTCGAGAGCTATAAGTTTTCGAGCTGCAAGCTGTAAGTTTGAAGCATTCCGTACGAGCATTTGATTCTCGTCATCAAACGATGAAGCTGTTGAGATGGGGAACGCGAAAGTGGCGCGATGTCGGCATGTGGCGATTGAATTGAGGGTTAGTCCCTTTCTGCATCCTGCATTCCATGCCACCGCGAAGTCATAACCGTGGGTTGACCGTTCACTCCTCGATTCCTGGCCAATAGAATAAGGGAATAATGATTCAACTGGACGGAAATAGCCTTACGGTCGAGCAGGTAGTCTCGATCGCTCGCGAAGACGCAGTTGTTGGGATCTCCGGCGAGGGCATTGCGCGCATGATTGCGTCGCGGCGCTTCGTCGACACCGCCATGCTGAGCAAGCAGCCGGTGTATGCGCTGAACACGGGCGTCGGGCTGCTGGCGAACATCGCGCTGGGGCCTTCCGAGATTGCGGAGATGCAGGTCAATCTGATCCGCTCGCACTGCGCGGGCGTGGATAAGCCGCTCGCGCGCGAGGTGGTTCGCGGCATCATGGTCATTCGCGCGAACGTGCTGGCGAAGGGCTTTTCGGGAATACGTCCGGTGATCGCGGAGCGTATCTGCGACCTGCTGAATGCGGGCATTACGCCGGTGATTCCGTCGCGCGGCAGCGTGGGCGCTTCGGGCGACCTGGCGCCGCTGGCGCACATGGCGCTGACGCTGATCGGCGAGGGCGAGGCGGAGTATGAGGGTGCGGTGCAGGCGTCGGCCGAGTGCCTGCGCAAGGCGGGGCTGGAACCGCTGCTGCTGCAGGGCAAGGAAGGCCTGTCACTGCTGAACGGCACGCAGGCGATGCTGTCGATCGCGTGCCTGCAGTTGAAGGATATCGAAGATCTCTTTATCGCCGCGCAGATGACGGCGGCTCTGACGATGGAAGCTCTGCGCGCGACGCCGGTGCCGTTCGATCCGCGGTTGCACGACGTTCGGCCGCATCCCGGGCAGAGGTATAGCGCCGCGCATATGGCGAGCCTGCTGGCGGGCAGCCGCATTCCGCGCACGCAGGGCGTCAACCGCCGCATTCAGGACGCGTACTGCCTGCGCTGCATTCCGCAGGTGCACGGCGCGGCGTGGGACGCGATCTGCGAGGCGCGGCGCGTGTTTGAGATCGAGCTGAACAGCGCAACGGACAATCCGCTGGTCTTCGGTTCGGACATTCTTTCGGGCGGCAACTTCCACGGCGCGCCGCTGGCGCTGAGCCTGGATTTTCTGGCGATCGCGCTGTGCCAGGTGGCGGGCATCTCCGAGCGGCGCATGGAGCGGCTGGTGAACCCGGTGCTGAACGAAGGGCTGCCGGCGTTCCTGGCGAGCAATCCGGGCATCGAGTCGGGGTTGATGATCGCGCAGGTGACGGCGGCCGGGCTGTGCGCCGAGATGAAGGTTCTGGCGACTCCGGCGAGCACGAATTCGCTGCCGACGAGCGGCAACCAGGAGGACTTCGTCAGCATGGGCATGACCTCCGCGCTGAAGCTGGAACAGAGCGTCTCGCTGGCGCGCATGGTGATCGCGGTCGAGCTGATCGCGGCGACGCGCGCGCTCGATCTGCGCGGCGAGGGTGGCCTGACGGCGCCGATTCTTGACGAAGCCGTGCGGCGTTTTCGTGAGCATGTGCCGGCGTGGGAGAAAGATTGCGTGCTGTCGACGCCGATCATGCAGGCGACAGAGTTTATCGCGTCCGGGGTGTTCAGCGAGATTGAGGTCGGGCAACCGGTGGCTGCGGCGTAAAGCTTTTTGCCTGCTAACGTAGAGCGGAGGAGACTTCGATGAAGACTATTCTGTTTGTCGCGTTGGGACTGTGCAGCGTCGTCTTCACCTGGATATGGATTGCCGAGATCCGGCGCAGCAAGCGCCCGGCAATGCCCTCGCTTGTCGACTCCACCATTGGAATGGTGATGTTGTTCTTCGATACGCTGGGTATCGGAGCGTTCGCGACCACGACTGCCGCGTTCAAGCTGTTCAAGCTGGTTCGGGATGAGGACATTCCCGGCACGCTGAACATTGGCATCGCGCTGCCGTCGGTGGCGGAAGGGCTGATCTATATGTCGGTGGTCGATGTCGACATTAAGACGTTGACGCTGATGATCGTCGCTGCCGCGGCGGGTTCGTGGTTCGGCGCGGGGCTGGTCTCGCGCTGGCCGCGGCGTACGATCCAGATCGGCATGGGCACGACGCTGCTGGTGACGGCCGGATTTCTCCTGGCGACGCAGCTTGGCCTGTTGCCGGCGGGCGGAGATCTGCTGGGCTTGACAGGGTTCAAGCTGGTCATCGCCGTTGTCGCAAACGCCCTGCTGGGAGCGCTGATGACGCTGGGCATCGGCTTCTTCGCGCCCTGCATGACGGTAATCTATCTGCTCGGGATGAGCCCGCGGGTGGCGTTCCCGATCATGATGGGGTCGTGCGCTTTCCTGGGAACGGTGGGCAGCATTCGCTTCATCCAGGAGCGGCGCTACCGGTTGCCCTCCGCGATGGGAATCACGCTGGGAGGGATTCCGGGCGTGCTGCTCGCGGCGTATATGGTAAAGGAGCTTCCGCTGAGGCAGCTTCGCTGGCTGGTGTTTGTGGTGATGCTGTATACCGCGTTCATGATGTTGCGGTCGGCGGTGCGCGAACGCAATGCGGCGCGGAGGGCGCCTATCTCGGTAGAGCCAGCGGAGTTGCGGACATAGTACGTGCTTGCATTAGGTCGGGCTTTCAGCCCTCTGTCATCGGGCGCCCGTGACCTGGAGCTTCGCCCCAGGCTGCAATAGGACGGGCCTTCGGCCCTAAAGCAAGTGCCAGTTTCTAGTGAAGGGAAGGGAACGATGAGCCGCATCGCAGGTTTTCTGCAGACAGTGCGCAACGAGATTCAGGGTCTGCCGTGTTACAACGCCGGGCTGTCGATCGACTATGTGCGCCAGCACTACCAGCCGGCGCGGATTTCGAAGCTGGGATCGAATGAGAATCCGTATGGGCCGAGCCCGAAGGTGATCGCGGCGATTGCAGCCGCCGTGCCCGATGTGTGGCTGTATCCGGAGGCTTCGTGCGACGGGTTGCGCGCTGAGCTGGCGGCCCGGCGGGGGGGCGATCCGGAGTAGCTGATCTGCTGGCTTGGGGCGCAGGGTTTGATTGCGATTGCCTCGTATACCTTTCTGGCGCCGGGCAGCGAGGTAGTCACGTTTGCGCCGTCGTTCGGGCTGCACATCATCTATCCGCAGTCGGTCGGGGCTAGCGTTCGCGTGCTGCAGCCGCGAGCGGATTACACCATGGATGCCGCGGGCGTGGCGGCAGCGCTGACGCCCGAGACGCGCATGCTGATGTTCGGCAATCCGTCGAACCCGTCGGGCGCGAGCCTTACCGCCGTCGACCTGCGGACGATTCTCGGGGCCGCATCGCCCGCGACGCTGATCATCTTTGACGAAGCGTACCTCGAGTATGCGAGCGCCGATCCGTCTTATCCGGACTTCCATGCGATCCTGCGCGAAAGTGCCTCGCCGTGGCTGATCCTGCGCACGTTTTCAAAGGCGTATGGGCTTGCCGGGTTGCGCGTCGGGTATGCGATTGCGTCCGATCCTGAGTTGATCCAGTTGATGGATCGCGTGCGTACGCCGTTCAATGTGAATCGTCTGGCGCAGGTGGCGACGATCGCGGCGCTGGGCGATCCGGAGTACGTCGAGCAGACAGTGGCTCGGACTTTGAAAGAGCGGGAACGGGTTCGCGCGGAGCTGGAGGGCGATGGATTTTCGATTGCGCCTTCGCTGACGAACTTTCTGTTTGTGAAGGTGCATGAGGATTCGGCCGCGCTTGCGGAGAAGCTGCTGCGGGCTGGGGTGATCGTCAAGCCGTGGCGCGAGCGTGGGTATACAGACCATATCCGAATCACCGTTGGCGAGCCCGCGGCGAACGACCATATGTTGGAGGCGTTTCGAGCGAACGCCGTGCAAGCGGAAGTGTTGAGCGCACAAGCGTCTTCTTAGGACCACAGAAGGGAACACACCATGCCAACGACTTTGGAACCACTCGCAATAGCCGAAACGACCGAGCATCCGACGCGCACCGATGCCACGCGTGTCATTCGCGCCCCGCGCGGGACTGAACTCTCGTGTAAGAACTGGCTGGCCGAGGCGGCGTACCGGATGCTGCAGAACAACCTCGATGCCGAGGTCGCGGAAGACCCCAGGAACCTGGTCGTTTATGGAGGTATCGGGCGCGCCGCACGTAACTGGGAGAGCTTCGACGCAATCCTCGAATGCCTGCGCAACCTCGAAGCGAACGAGACGCTGCTGGTGCAGTCGGGTAAGCCCGTCGGGGTGTTCCAGACGCATGCCGATGCGCCGCGCGTGCTGATTGCCAACTCCAACCTGGTGCCGCACTGGGCGACGTGGCAGCACTTCCACGAACTCGATCGCAAAGGCCTGATGATGTACGGGCAGATGACCGCGGGGTCGTGGATTTATATCGGCTCGCAGGGCATCGTGCAGGGCACATATGAGACCTTCGACGAGGCTGGCCGGCAACACTACGGCGGCAGCCTGCTGGGACGATGGATTCTTACCGCGGGCCTCGGTGGCATGGGCGGGGCGCAGCCTCTCGCGGCGACGTTTGCGCAGGCTTGCTCGCTGACGATCGAGTGCCAGCAGAGCCGCATCGACTTTCGCCTGCGCACGCGCTATGTCGACAAGCAGGCGCGCGATCTGGACCATGCGCTGGAGTTGATGAAGTTCCACACCGAGCGCCGAGAAGTCGTGTCGGTGGCGCTGCTGGGCAATGCGGCGGAGGTGCTGCCGGAGATCGTTCGGCGCGTTGAGGCGGGAGGTCTGCGGCCGGACCTGGTGACCGACCAGACCAGCGCGCATGACCTGATCAACGGCTATCTGCCGGCATCGTGGACAGTAGACGAATGGCGCGCCGCCGCGGCCGATTCCGCGCAGCATGAGCATCTGCGCCAGGCTGCAGCCGAGGGTTGCGCAGCGCATGTGCAGGCCATGCTGGACCTGTACCGCATGGGAATTCCGACGGTCGATTACGGCAACAACATCCGGCAGGTTGCGCTCGATCAGGGCGTAACGGATGCCTTCGACTTTCCAGGATTTGTGCCCGCGTATATTCGTCCGCTGTTCTGCGAGGGCAAGGGACCGTTCCGCTGGGTGGCGCTGTCGGGCGATCCGGAAGACATCTACAAGACCGACGCGAAGATCAGGGAACTCTTCCCGGAGGAGACGCATGTGCATCGCTGGCTCGATATGGCGCGCGAGCGGATTTCATTTCAGGGGCTGCCGGCGCGCATCTGCTGGCTGGGGCTGGGGCAGCGTCATCTCGCCGGGCTGGCGTTCAATGAGATGGTTCGCAACGGCGAACTGAAGGCGCCGATTGTGATTGGGCGGGACCATCTGGATACCGGCTCGGTGGCGAGCCCGAATCGCGAGACGGAGTCGATGCAGGACGGCTCGGACACGGTCTCCGACTGGCCGCTGCTGAATGCACTGCTGAACACTGCCGGCGGCGCGACGTGGGTCAGCCTGCATCATGGCGGCGGCGTCGGTATGGGATTCTCGCAGCACTCGGGCGTGGTCATCGTCGCGGATGGCACCGAGGCCGCCGATGCGCGGCTGCGGCGCGTGTTGTTCAACGATCCGGCAACCGGCGTGATGCGCCATGCCGACGCGGGCTACGCTCTGGCTGTTGAGACGGCACACGCGAACAACCTGAAGCTGCCGCTCGTTCGCAATTAGCGCGATGGTGATACGGCCGGTGGTTTCGCTGGATGCGCTCGCGTCTACGCCGTGGAAGAACGGCGGCGGCAGTACGCGGACGCTTGCAGTGTACCCGCCAGGCGCGTCGCTCAAGGACTTCGTATGGCGGGTTAGTCTGGCCGAGGTGGCAGGCTCTGGGCCCTTCTCCAGCTTCCCGGGGATCGACCGCATGATTGCGCTTTGGAGCGGCAATGGCATGCTGCTCGAATCGCCCGAGCGGCCTGCGCATCGGCTCGACAGGCAACTGGAGCCGCATGAATTCGCCGGGGAGATTCGGGTGCAGGCGACGCTGCTCGCCGGGCTAACGACCGACTTCAACCTGATGGTCCGGCGCGACGCGGCTACGGCTACATTGCTGCGCTGCGACCGCGAAGCAATGCTTCCCCAGGCAGACGAACTGCTGCTCGTCTGCCGTAATGGGAGCTTCCAGATCAATCATCACGGTGAGGAGCTTCGCACGTTGTCTGCGGAGCAGATGCTTCATGTGTCGGCCCCGGATGATGGACTGCACTTGTCGCCCATCCAACCTAGCTCAGTCTTGCTACGCGTCGCTGTGTTCTTGCTCAGATTGAGCGACTCCACGTCATAACGCCCGGCTGACACTCATATACAGCGACAGAAGCGTGGAATACCAACGATTTACGCTTCACGTGCGCTATTTTCCGGTGGAATGTACTTTCGATCCATCCCCCTCTCACATAGGATGAAACTAATACCCCTAATTGCGTTTTGCCCCTGGAGCCGCCGATGGACGTCGGAAACAATCTCGACAACATAGCCCGCAAGCTGCTGAGCGAACTGCAGAAAGATCCTCGTGCGACGTACGCCGAGCTTGGCAGGCGGGTGGGGCTGTCGCCGTCCGCGACGGCGGAGCGTGTGCGGCGTCTGGAGGAGGCGGGTATCGTGCGCGGATACCACGTGGAGATCGACCCCGCAGCGCTCGGGTACAGCGTTGAAGCGCACATCAGGATGAGCTGCGATGGGGAGAAGTATCGCCAGTTCCTGCAATTCGTGAAGACGCTGGATGCGGTGCGCGAGTGCGACCACGTCACCGGCAGCGATGCGTTGATGATGAAGGTGCTGGTGCCGTCGATCGAAGATCTGGAGCACTTGATTTTGAAGCTGCTGAACTACGGCGTCCCGACGACGAGCCTGGTGCTGTCGCACACGATCGTGCGCCGCGAGCTGAGCGTCGATCCTCCGAAGGCGAAGCGGTCCGCGCAGTATCCTCGCACCGCTCGGCCTGTCGACGCGGGCGCGAAGGGCGCAGCGAACGGTTGATGCGGAAAGTTGAACGCGGCTGTGAACACCAAACCGACATCTTCTGCTAGACTAGGAATCGTTGTTGACTTGGTTCTCTCGTGTGTCGATTGCGATCCGGGATTGATGCCAATGCAGCGACAAGGTAGAAGAGGGCGACGGTTTCCGTAATGCCTGATTCTATGTGACTTGAATCCAGGTGTTGCAGGCAATCCTGGGGACGTAGCTCAGTTGGTTAGAGCGCTGCCCTGTCACGGCAGAGGTCGCGGGTTCGAGCCCCGTCGTCCCCGCCATCATTCTAAAGCACTTAGGATGATGGGTGACCCCAAAAAGACAAAGGTCTAAGGTTTGATATGGGTGCACTAAGCACCCTAGCCTACCTTTTGAGGGTGTGTAGCATCCTTCGTTTCACCCAGATTTGGAACCATCATCCTTACAACCTTGCTTTGTGCAGCTCGCTTATGCGAGTTCGTCGCCTGCGTGTAGACGTCAAGCGTGATCCTGCTATTCGCGTGCCTCAAAAGCTCCTGTACCGTCTTCACATCTTCCCCATTCGCCTTCAGCAAAGTGCCGAAGCTGTGACGGAAGGTATGCCAGCCGATTCGTTTGTGAATGCCGTTTGCTTTCGCAACCGGCCGGATATGCCGCTTCATGAGGTTGTCCGGCCAATACGGCTGTTTTCCTCGCATGGTCTCGCTGGCGAAGACATAATCGTCATCCAGCGCATAGGCACTCTGACGACGCCAGCGCAGCAAGTCTTCCGCCATGTAGCTATCGAGCGGAACCGGCTTCGCGGATGCCTCCGTCTTGCAATCACCTACTACCTGGTGCCAGATTGAACGAGTCACACTGAGTTCGAGAGCATCAAAGTCCACATCACGCCAGCGAAGTGCCAGAAGTTCGCTCACGCGAAGTCCCGTGCCAGCGTCGAGTAGAACCAAGGTCCGTTCCCGGATTCCCAGCTTGCTCAGCA
>CAXTMK010000022.1:0-8175 GCA_964245315.1 uncultured Acidobacteriaceae bacterium
TACGCATGCCCCAGCGCCAGGTAAGCCGTCGCCGCGCCCGCGCCCGGATGTCCGGCGGCATAGCTCTGCACCCCCGCATACGCCGCCGCAGTGCGCGTTGACGCCAGTTGCTGCGCCATCGGCCGGAGTTGCGCGGAGGCCACGAATGCGCTGTTCAGCCTCAGCACTCGTTCCGTCGCCGCCTTTGCCGCGGCGGTAGTCGCGGCGGTCGCATGGACGACGCCCTTCTTTGCGGCGCCGGCCTTGCTCTTCACGGTCGCGCCGACTGATTTTTTCTTTGCCGCCGCGACCGGTCTCGGCGGCACCTTCGCTTTCGCGCTGATGGTGGCCCTCGGTCTCGTCGTTGGCGGCGGAACCTGCTGTTTGACCTCAGCGCGTACTCCTGGGCTCAACGCCAGAGCCGCCCACGCGACCGCCCGACCTACGTTCAATCCACCCAAGCCCGACCTCATGCTTCTAACTTTAGCTGCCGCGCTGCGCCTGTGCGCTGGAAAATCGACCGGAACCCGCCACAACACCCCTTTTGACGGCTCAAGGACAAACTAGATAACACTCCAGCCATTGCCGCCGCACTCCCACCCGTTTACTATCAGACTTGACGCGTTTTGCAGCATCCTTTCATCATGCCAGCCATCCAATCCCCAGAGCACGAAAGCATTCAGCCAGAGGAAGTTCACCCCGACGTCGCACTCGTCGCCCGGGCGAAAGATGGGGACACGTCCGCCTTTGAAAAACTTGTCCGCCAATACGATCGCCAGATCTTCCGCGTGGCGCAGCACATCACGCAGAATCGCGAGGACGCCGAGGACATTACCCAAGACGTATTCTTCAAGGCTTACCAGAAGCTCGAACAGTTCCAGGGCAACAGCAAATTCTCGACCTGGCTGGTTCGCATCGCCGTCAACGAGTCGCTTATGCGGCTGCGCAAGCGCAAGACCAGCAAGACCGTCAGCATGGACGAGGACGTCCACACCGAAGAAGGCTCAATCCCCCGCGACTTCGCCGAGTGGCGCCCCAACCCCGAGCAACTCTATGGCCAGTCCGAGTTGTCGCAGATTCTGCGCAAGACCATTCAGGGCTTACCTCCGGGATTTCGCACCGTCTTTACCCTGCGCGACGTTGAGAACCTCTCCACCGAAGAGACCGCGGAGGCTCTCGGCTTGAGCGTTCCCGCCGTCAAATCCCGTCTCCTGCGCGCCCGCCTGCAACTCCGCGAACGCCTTAGCCGTTACTTCAAACAGAACCCACTCCAGGCCCTGGAAAGCAAAACACGATGACCTGCACCGACTTCCTTGCCAAGCTCACCGACTTCTTCGACGGCACCGTTCCCCCCGAACTGATGGTCGAGGTCGAGCAACACATCGCCGAGTGCAAGCACTGCGAGGTCGTCCTGGACTCCACCACCAAGACCATCAACTTTTATCGCGGCACCGAGCTCTACGACTTCCCTCCCGAGTTGCAGGAGCGCCTGGAGTCCGCCATCATGACACGCTGCTGCGGCCCCCGCGAATCCCACAAGTAGAAAACTGATTGAGGGTGGCCCATCCTCAACGGCGGTTGCTTCGTCGTTAGGGTGGGTATCGTTTGCGGAAGCAAACGACAGCCTGTCGGTGTTCCCTGCACCTTCCGTCAAGGGTTACCCTGAATCCTTATGGCATCTGATCCTTCCAAGAGCCGAGTCCTCCGGCTCATCGCAATCTTCAAGCTCTGCAAAGCTGCCCTGCTCATCGCGGTCGGCGTTAGCGTTCTCAGGCTCGTCCTCGGCGGGAGCGACACGCTCGAACGCTGGGTCGGCGCGCTCGCCCTCTAGCCGGGGGCGCATTATCTCGACGAAGCTGTCGGCAAGCTCGCCAGCATTCCGCCCAACCGCCTCAGGGACGCCGGCTTCGGCAGCTTTGTCTACGCCGGGCTCTTTCTCACCGAAGGCATCGGCCTCTGGCTCCGCAAGCGCTGGGCGGAGTGGTTCACCACCATCATCACAGCCTCACTCATTCCCTTTGAGATCTACGAAATGTTCCACCACTTCACCGTCCTGAAGCTCATTGCGTTCGCCATCAATGTTGCGGTCGTCGTTTACCTCGTCGTGCGCATCCGCAAAGAACGCTCCGACGCAGGCAGCGTTCCTAAGCACGCTATCCCCGCGCATGAGTTATAAGGGAATCATGTCATCCATCGCCACCAAATCCGGAGACGCCGGCCAGACCGGCTTAGCCGGCGGCATCCGCCTCTCCAAATCCGATCTCCGCGTCGAAGCCTACGGCACGGTCGACGAGCTGAACACCTTCCTCGGCTTCGCGCGCAGCCTCTCGCCCGCAACTGATATCGCCGCCTGGACCGAAGACATTCAGCGCACGCTCTTCCGCGTCGGCGCCGCGCTCTCCACTCCGACTGAGGCTCTCTCAACCACCAAAACCGTGACCGCCGCGGAAGTCGAACACCTCACCCAGCTCGTCTACCAGATTGAAGCCACCGAAGGCATCCTGGCCGACTGGTCGCTGCCCGGCGCCAGCCCGCAGTCCGCGGCCTACGAGATGGCGCGCACTGTATGCCGCCGCGCCGAGCGCATCGCCGTGCGCTTCCACGAATCGGAGTACGACAAGTCCGACTACGTGCGTTTTGCCATCGCCTACCTCAATCGGCTGAGCGACCTGATCTGGCGCTTCGGTCGCCTGATCGAGCTGCGCGCGGGCCTGGACGCCAGCCTGCGCGACGATTCCACGCCCGGCCCGAAGTTCTCCCGCGCCTGGTAGCAAGCCGGGTGCCCCATATCTCGATTCTGAGATGTGGGATCGACGCCCGTCGCGATACCATGCTGCTTGATGCAAACCTCACCCTTTGTCGTCCTCCCCAGCTCGCACGCCCGCTCCGCCGAGACCTTCCCCGCTTCCTCTGCGCTCGAACAGGCCTTGCGCTCCGCCATTCGCGGCGAAGTCCGCTTCGACGCAGGCCCGCGCGCGCCCTACGCGACCGCCGCCTCCAACTACCGGCACATTCCCACCGGCCTGGTCATCCCGTGATCGACGCAGTCCATCGCACTGTACAGGTACAGCCCGGCGTTGTGCTCGACCGCCTGCGCGACGCCGCCGAGTTGCACGACCTCACCTTCGCGCCCGATCCCGCGACCCACTCGCGCTGCACGCTCGGTGGCATGATCGGCAACAACTCCTGCGGGGTGCACGGCCTGATGGGCGGCAAGACCGTCGACAACATCGTCGCGCTCGACCTGCTGCTCTACGACGGAACCCGCCTGACCGTCGGCCCCACCAGCGAAGCAGAACTGGCCGCGCACATCGCCGGCGGCGGGCGCATCGGCGAACTCTACGCCGCGCTCAAATCCATCCGCGACCGGTATGCGGAACAGGTACGGGCGCGCTTCCCGCGCATCCCGCGGCGCGTCTCCGGCTTCAACCTCGACGAGCTTCTGCCCGAGGCGGGCTTCAACGTCGCCAAAGCGCTGGTCGGCAGCGAAGGCACCTGCGCTATCGTCCTGGGCGCGACGCTGCGGCTGGTCGAGAGCCCGCAGTTCCGCACGCTGCTCGGCATCGGCTTCGACGATGTCTTCCTCGCGGCCGACCAGGTTCCCGAGCTGCTGAAGCATCCGCTGATTGGGCTCGAAGGCATGGACGACCTGCTGCTCGACGCGCTGCGGCGCAAGGGCAAGTCGCTCGGAGACATCGCGTTGCTGCCCGACGGTCGCGGTTTCCTGCTGGCCGAGTTCGGCGGCGCAACCCAGGCCGAAGCCGACGCCAAAGCCTCCAGGCTGGCCGCCTCGCTGACCCTGCAGCGCTCAGCGCGCGACATCCGCATCTACAACTCCGCCGAAGCCGCCCGCGTGTGGCACATCCGCGAGTCCGGCCTGGGCGCAACCGCCTTCATCCCGGCAACAGAGGGCAAGCCGAGCGTCACCGGCTGGGAGGGCTGGGAAGATGCCGCCGTCGAGCCGGCGCAGCTCGGCAGCTATCTGCGCGCCATCTTCGCGCTCATGCAGGAGTACGGCTATTCAAGCCCAATCTACGGCCACTTCGGCCAAGGCTGCGTGCATACCCGGCTGAATTTTGAGCTCGGCACCGCCGACGGCATCCTCGCCTTCCGCCAGTTCGTCGACCGCGCCGCCGACATCGCGCTCGCGCACGGCGGCTCGCTCTCCGGCGAGCACGGCGACGGCCAGGCTCGCGGCGCACTGCTGCCGAAGATGTTCGGCCCGGAGCTGATCGAGGCCTTCCGCCGGTTCAAGCGCATCTGGGATCCGACCAACCGCATGAACCCAGGCAAGCTGATCGACGCGCACGAGCCCCACGAAGACCTTCGGCTCGGCGCGGACTACGCCCCGTGGAACCCGCCGTTGCACTTCGCGCTCGCCGACGATAACGGCTCGTTAGCCTCCGCTGTGTTGCGCTGCGTAGGCGTCGGCGCTTGCCGCAAGACCGACGCCGGAACCATGTGCCCCAGCTTTATGGCGACCGGCGAAGAGCTGCACTCGACCCGCGGCCGGGCGCACCTGCTATGGGAGCTGATGCAGGGCGAAGTTCTGCCCAACCAGTGGCAAAACGAGCAGGTGAAGGAGTCGCTCGACCTTTGTCTTTCGTGCAAAGCCTGCAAGAGCGAGTGCCCGGTCTCGGTCGACATGGCGACGTACAAGGCCGAGTTTTTCGCCCATCACTATGAGCAGTTGCCGCGCCCACTCTCGCACTACGCCTTCGGCCGCATCGATCGCCTGGCGCGCCTGGCTTCGGTTGCGCCGTGGCTCGTGAATGCGATCAACAACGCGCCCGGCATTCGCGACCTCATCAAGTCGAAGCTGCACATTCATCCCAAGCGCAAGTTTCCGCGCTTCGCCAGCCCCTACTCTCGCCGGGCGCAGGCGGACCACTTCGGCGCTAACAGGGTGATCCTGTGGGCGGATACGTTCAACAACTACTTTCATCCGCACACGATGCAAGCAGCGGATGAGGTGTTACGGTCGGCCGGGTTCAGTCCCATTGTTCCGATCCAGCATCTCTGCTGCGGCCGTCCGCTCTACGACTTCGGGCTTCTCGGCACAGCCAAGAAGTATCTGCTGAAGATTCTCGACGCGCTGGCGGAGGACCTTGACCAGGGCTTGCCGATCGTCGTCCTGGAACCATCGTGCGCCAGCGTCTTCCGCGACGAACTCTGCAACCTGCTGCCCAACGATCCCCGCGCCGTCAAGCTCCGAGACAGCACCTACCTGCTCAGCGAGTTTCTTGTAAAGTTTGCGCCGGATTATCAGCCGCCCGCCATCGACGGCAAGATCATCGTCCACGGCCACTGCCACCATCGCGCCACCACGGGCATGCACGACGAGATGACGATCCTGCGCAGAACCGGGGCGGACGTGCAACTGCTCGACTCCGGCTGCTGCGGCATGGCCGGGCCGTTCGGCTTCGAGGCCGACAAGTACGAGATCTCGCAGACGCTCGGCAACCGCGTGCTGCTACCGGCTGTGCGCGCGGCCGCGTCCAACACGCTGATCGTAAGCGACGGCTTCAGCTGCTGCGAACAAATTACGCAAAATACCTCGGCTCGTCCCTTCCATCTTGCAGAAGTGCTGGATCGCCCCCGAATCTGAACCTTTACACCTTTCTTACAACCTGCGGCTGTAGCCTCCTTGAGGGCCCTGAACTTCGCAAAACGCAAGGGCCGGAGCGTCCATGTCTCTGTTTCAGCTTCTGCTCGGCAAGCCTCTCGCAACCTCGGAAGAACGCGCCGAGCACATCGGCCCCATCTCCGGCATTCCCGTCTTCGGGCTGGACGCGCTCAGCTCCGCGGCCTACGGACCGGAGGCTGCCCTCACCTTGCTCATCCCGCTCGGCATGCTGGGCGTGGCGCACATCGTTCCCATCAGCTTCGCCATCATCGGGCTGCTCGCCATTGTGTATTTCTCGTACATGCAGACGATCGACGCCTACCCCAACGGCGGCGGCAGCTACACCGTCGCCAGCGAGAACCTCGGCCCCACCGCCGGACTCTTCGCCGCCGCCGCGCTGATGATCGACTACGTGCTGAACGCGGCGGTCGGCATCTCCGCCGGCGTCGAGAACCTCGTCTCCGCGTTTCCCAGCCTGCAGCCGCACCTGCTCGGGCTTTGCCTGCTCATCCTGGCGATCCTTACGCTGGTGAACATGCGCGGCGTCAAGGACACCGGCGCAACCTTCCTCATCCCAACCTATCTTTTCCTCGGCTCGCTGCTCACGGTTATCGTGGTCGGCGGCATCCGCGCGGTCATGGCGCACGGTCATCCCGCTGCCATCGTCGCGCCGCCGCGTCTGCCCATGGGCACCACGCTGCTTCCCTTCTGGCTGCTGCTGAAGGTCTTCGCCAGCGGATGCACGGCCATGACCGGCGTGGAAGCGGTCTCGAACGGCGTCAACGCCTTCCGCGCGCCCACGCAGAAGAATGCCAGGCGCACCCTCACCATCATCATCGTGCTGCTGATGGTCTTCCTCGCGGGCATCGCGCTGCTGTGCCGCGCCTACTCCATCGCCGCCACCGACCCCACCGGCCCCGGCTACCAGAGCATCCTGTCGCAGCTTATCTCCGCAGTCATGGGACGCGGCTGGTTCTACTACCTTGCGATCGGCTCTATCCTGGCCGTGCTTGCGCTCTCCGCCAACACGTCTTACGCCGACTTCCCGCGCCTGACCCGCGCCATCGCCGACCACGACTACCTGCCACACGTCTTCCGCATCCGCGGCCGCCGCCTGCTGTACTCGCACGGAATCTATGCGCTGGTCGGCTTCACCGCGGCCCTGCTGATCGTGTTCGGCGGCGTCACCGACCGCCTGATCCCGCTGTTCGCCATCGGCGCGTTCCTTGCGTTCACGCTGTCGCAGGCCGGCATGGTGGTGCACTGGTATCGCACCGCCGACCCCGCCAGAGTGCGCCGCATGATCGTCAACGGAGTCGGCGCCATCGCCACGGGCATCACGCTGCTGGTCGTGCTGGTAGCCAAGTTCACCGACGGCGCATGGATCACGGCGATCCTGATTCCCGCGCTCATCCTGCTGATGGCGGGCATCAAGCGCCACTACGACGGAGTCAGTAAGGCGATCGCGGTCGACCGGCCCATCGACATCCACAGCCTGAAGGAGCCGCTGGTCATCGTTCCGCTCGATCGCTGGAGCCGCATGACCGAGAAGGGATTGCGTTTCGCGCTCAAGCTCTCCGATCAGGTGCAAGCCGTGCATGTGGACGCCGAAGATTGTTGCGCCGAGGTGCAGGACAATTGGAACCGGAATGTTGCGAAGCCTCTGCAGGAAGGCGGCCGCGCGGTACCCGAGCTCGTCCTGCTGGACTCGCCCTACCGTTTCGTCCTGATGCCGCTGGTCGAGTACATCCTCAAGGTGGAGCTCGCGCACCCGGAACGCCAGATCGCGATCATGATTCCGGAGCTCGTCGTGAAGCACTGGTGGCAGGCCCCGCTGCACAATCAGCGCGCCCAGTTGTTGAAGCTGCTTTTACTCGTTCGCGGCAACCAACGCATCATCGTGATCAATATTCCGTGGTACCTGTAGATGGATTGCCGCGTGTTGGCTCGCGTGTCAGCGCTTCTCCTTGCGTTCAGCGTCGTTCTATCCGCGCGGGCGCAGACCTGCGGTGCCAACGCGTACAGCACAATTGCCACGGATCGCCCGCAGATCACCAACTCCAGCGTCGTTGTGCCCTGCGGCAGCCTGCAGTTCGAGAATGGCTTTCAGCAATTCGGCAGTGCCGGACGTCAGGGCTTCGACATGCCCGAGACCTCGGTCCGCTTCGGCATCGCCGACAAGACCGAACTGCGCCTGGGCTTACCGGAATACTTCCACAACGCCGACACTGGCTCAGCCTTCGCCAGCGGCGCGGGCGACCTGCTCCTGGGACTGAAGCAGCAGTTGGGGCCTACCCATGGCTTCGATGTTTCGGTGATCCCGTCCGTGAGCCTGCCGACCGGCTCGAACGCACTCTCAAGCCACGGCTACGATGCCAGCGTGCAGGTGCCGTGGTCGCGCTCGCTGACGAAGGCGTGGACGGTTGCCGGCCAGCTCGCGGTCTTGGATCCGACCCAGGGCGCGCAACGTAATGTCACCGGCCAGGCCACACTCTACTTCGACCGCGCACTGGGTTCAGTATGGGATGCCTACGCCGAATACGCGGGCGAGTTTGCGCAGCGTGGAGGTC
>CAXTMK010000022.1:8185-35572 GCA_964245315.1 uncultured Acidobacteriaceae bacterium
TCCGCAGCATACGGTGGACTTCGGCGCCGCGTACAAAATGTCGACGCATCAGCAACTCGACCTGCATTGCAATTTTGGGTTCGCCGCGGCGCTTCCAATCCATGCGATCGGGGCTGGGTATTCAGTCCGCTTCCAGGTCATTCACGCCAAGAAATGAGCGTCCACTCCATCTACTCGGCCCAGGCCGAGCCTTCGCTGAAGACCAGAGCCACCGCGCTCCGCAGCCGTGCCGCATTGCCGTCATACGCCGGGCGCACCATGGGCACCCGCGAGAGCGAGTGCTTCTTCATCTCATCCAGCACGATCCCGCCGAACAGGTGCCACGCCGTCGTGATGTCGCCGACGATCACGATCTCGCGCGGCGCCACCGCAGCCGTAATCATGCGCAGCCCCGCGCCCAGATGCTTCGCCATCGTCTGCAACGCCTCGCATGCCGGCTGGTCGTTGCTCTGTGCCAGCTTCAAGAGCTGCTCAAACGTGGGCGTAGGCGCACTCGGCGCAAGCTCCATGTAGTAGCGCACGGCGGCGCGGTTCGAGGCCATCGTCTCCCAGCAGCCGTAGTTGCCGCAGGCGCAGAGCGGGCCATCCGGCTGCAACTGCACATGCCCGAACTCCCCCGCCAGCCCGCTTTCGCCGCGCAGCAGGCGGCCATTCGCGAAGATGCCCGTGCCGATGCCCTCCGACACATTCACCACCACGATATCGTGCAGGCCATCGCTGGTTCCGAACCAAACCTCCGACAGCGCGCAGGCATTGGCGACGTTATCCATCTCCACGCGCAGGCCCGTGGCCTTCTCCATCCTGGCCTTCAGGCTCAGAACGGGCCACTTCAGATTCGGCGCGAAGATCAGCTTCTGCAGATGCGGATCGGTGCGCCCCGGCAGGCAGATGCCGATGCCGTCGAAGGTGCGATCCGGGTGCGCCGCGAGGATCTTGCGAATGGCCGCGACGATCGCCGTCAGCGCCTTGCTGGCCTGCTCCGGAACGACAATCTCCTCCTGCGCGACGATCCTGCCGGCAAGATCGGCGACCGCAACCGTCGTCTGCGCGGGATGAATGTCGAGCGCGATGATGGCGCGGCGGCTGTTCAGCTCAAGAAACGTCGGCCGGCGTCCGCGCGGCAGCGTCCCCAGCGATCCCTCGACGATCCATCCGCTCTGCATCAGGTCTTCGACGATCAGCGAGATGGTGCTGCGGCGCAATCCGCACGCCCGCGCCAGGTCCGCGCGAGAGATCGGCTGCTGCGTCCGAATCAAGTTGAAGACGAGGTTGCGATTGATCGTCCGCGGCGTCTTGTTCGAGGCGGTCTGAGCGGCGTTGAAGCTGAATCGCTGCATCTCGGCTGTTTATAACACTCCGGCAACGATTTTGTCCTGTGTGCGAACGAAATCGCCCGAGGTTATATTCAACCCATGACGGACCTCGCCTGGAGAAACCTGTTGCTTGTCTGGACCTCATTCCTGCTCGCGTTCAGCACGCTGCTTCCGCTCATCAACCCCATCGGCTCGGCGCTCGTCTTCCTCGGGCTGGTGGGCGAAGCAACGCCGGCCGTCTTCCGTTCGCTGGCGCGCCGCATCGCCGTCAACAACATCATCTTCCTTGCCGTCATTCAGCTGCTCGGCTCGGCGATCCTGCGCTTCTTCGGGATCTCGCTGCCCATCGTGCAGGTTGCCGGCGGCCTGGTCATCACCACGCTGGGCTGGTCGATGCTGAACCAGAAGGACGCTGAGGCCAGCGCCCAGACCAAACAGGAAGAAGCCGATGCCTGCCTCGACGACACCTCCAAAAAGCTCGCCGACAAGCTCTTCTATCCCTTTACGTTTCCCGTCACCTCTGGCCCCGGTACCCTGGTCGCGACGCTGACCCTGAGCGCTCACGCCACGCGCACCACAGTTACCGGCGATGTGCTCGGCAACATTGGACTGTTCCTCGCCATCGTGGCGCTCAGCATTGGCGTTTACTTCTGCTACGCCTACGCGCCGCGCCTCACGCGCGCCATTGCTCCTTCGACAGTCCATGGCATTCTGCGCGTGATGGCCTTCATCGTGCTGTCAATCGGCGTGCAGATCGCCTGGAACGGCCTCACCGCACTCATCACCCAGCTTCCACCACGTTGACGGGCGAGAGGCTAACATTGGATTCGGAGAATCCCAGGCAGGCTTTAGCTTCGGGCCTTACGTGGGAGCTGCAACGCGCCTATCTCAAGCGCTGGTCGATGTACACCGTGACCGGCTACTGGAGTTCTTTCAGGAATTCCAGAAAATACTCGAAATAAGCGGCCTGATCGTCCCACATCGCCATGTGACTGCCGTTGGCGCAGATGACCGCCCGCGCATTCGGCATCAGCTCCGCCATCCTGCGGATATCCTCTGGATCCATGGTGTCGTACGCCGCGCCCATGGTCAGCGTCTTCACCGTGATGCGGTGCAGATCGTCCCAGCGCTCCCAGCCCTTAAAGTAGCCGGTGACGACGAACTCGCTGGCGCCCTGCATGGTGTTGTAGACCTGAAGGTTGGCATCGCGCATCGCACGCGAGACCGGCTCGGGCCAGGGCTTCGAGCGGCAGATCGCCATGGGATACAGGTCGTCCATCATCAGCGAGGTGTACTCGGGATTGTCGTAGTCCCGCGCGGCTTCGAGCGCGTTCAGTCGGGCCAGCTTCTCCGGCGGCAGCTGCTGCGCGATCTCGTTCAGGCGCCGCAGATAGGCCGTGATTCCCGCGGTCATGTTCGAGAGCACCAGCCCGCGCAGGTTGTGCTGATACTTCAACGCATACTCGATCGACAACATGCTGCCCCACGAGTGGCCGAAGAGCACAAAATTCTCAAGCCCCAGCGCCTTGCGAACATCCTCGACCTCTTCGATGAAGCGCGGCGTGTTCCACAACGAAACATCGTCCGGTTTGTCGGAGTTCCCGCAGCCCAGCTGGTCGTAGTAGTACATCTCGATGCCCGCCTCGGGCAGGAATGACTCCATCGCCTCCAGGTACTGGTGCGTGAAACCCGGCCCGCCGTGCAGCAGCAGCACCTTGATGGGGCCGCTGCCCATCTTCTTGGTCCACACCTTGTACTGGCCGCCCATCACGGGGATCATGCGAATACCGGCTACGCGGATGCCGGGAGGGTTCAAACTGTCGTCGATCATGCCATCTCCTGAAAGCCTTTGCTGTAACTCTAAACTCTAAAACGCCTTTCCCTCTACAATCAACATAAGCAATGCCCGCCCGCCTCATCCTCAACGCCGACGACTTCGGACTCACCCCGGGCATCAACCGGGCCATCCTTGAGCTGCATCGCGCAGGAGCCCTGAACTCCACCACGCTGATGGCGGGCGGACCCGCATTCGAGCAGGCCGTCGAGATTGCGCACGCCAATCCCGGCCTCGGCGTCGGCTGCCATCTTGTCTTCACCGACGGCATGCCGGTCTCGCATCCTGAATCCATCCCAACGCTGCTCGGCTCCGACGGCAAAAGCTTCCGGCCATCCGTCTTCGACTTCGGACAGGCGGCGGTGCGCGGAAAGATCGACGCGGCGGACATCGCGCGCGAGGCGCAGGCGCAGATTCAGCGGCTGCAGCGCGCAGGCATCGACGTCACCCACGTCGACACCCACAAACACACGCATCTGCTGCCTGCCGTCGCGCGCCCCATCTTCCATGCAGCGCAGCGGTGCGGCGTGCAATCGATGCGCAACCCCATCGAGCCGCGCTGGTCTTCCGTGCTCGCGCACGCTCCGCTGCTCAGACGGCTGGAGATGCGCATACTCGAACGCTTCGAGCCTCAGTTCCTGGAGTTGACGCATGAGGCGCACGCCTGCGGGCTGATCGCGGAGGGAACGCTGGGAATCGCCGCTACGGGCACGCTCGATAAGACAGTCCTGCACGCCACGCTCGACTGCCTGGTGCATCGCCATCCTGACGCCACTTACGAGATGCTCTGCCATCCCGGCTTTCAGGATGCCGCGCTCGACGCCCAGAACACGCGCCTGCGCAGCGCGCGGGAGATCGAGTACGCCGCCATACTTGCCGTGGTGCCCGAATATTCACGAACCCCGGCGCGGCTGGAACTCATCCACTATGGGAACCTCGGCGTGCCCGGCCTGCAGCGAGGGTCCGGCCAATACATCCGCGGCACCGGCTACGAAATGGTCTTATGACGCCCGAAATACCCGCACGTCCGCTCCGCATCGGCATCACCTGCTACCCGACCTATGGCGGCTCCGGAGTAGTCGCCACGGAGCTCGGCATCGAACTGGCTGCCCGCGGGCATCAGATTCACTTCATCACATCGTCCGCGCCCTTCCGCCTCACCGGCCGCGAGAGCCGCATCCACTTCCACCAGGTCGAGCTGTTTCACTATCCGCTCTTCGAACATCCGCCTTACGACCTCGCGCTGGCTACGCGCATGGCGGAGGTCGCGCAGTTCTACTCGCTCGATCTGCTGCATGTGCACTACGCGATTCCGCACTCCGTCTCGGCATATCTCGCCAAGCAGATGCTGGCGGCGCGCGGCACGCATCTGCCGTTCATCACCACGCTGCACGGCACGGACATCACGCTGGTCGGACTCGACCGCTCCTACCTGCCTATTACCAAGTTCGGCATCGACCAGTCGGATGGCGTCACCGCTATATCGTCTTATCTGCGCGACCGCACGCACCAGGCGTTCAAGGTGGAACGGCCCATCGAAGTGATCCGCAACTTCGTCAACTGCGATGTCTATGTCGCCTGGCCGGAGCTGATCGCCGAAATGCGGCCGATCTACGCCGCAGCCGATGAGAAGCTGCTCGTGCATCTCTCGAACTTCCGCCCGGTGAAGCGGATTGGAGATGTCGTGGAGGTGTTCGCGCGTGTTGCCAACGCCATGCCCGCGCGGCTGATGCTGATCGGCGACGGCCCGGACCGCTCCACCGCCGAATACCTTGCGCGCAAGCTCGGCGAGCACCCCCGCGTCCATTTTCTGGGCAAGCAGGACAACGTCAACGAGTTGCTGCCGCTCGCCGACCTGATGCTGATGCCGTCCGAGATGGAATCGTTCGGCCTGGCCGCGCTGGAGGCGATGGCCTGCCGCGTTCCGGCGATCGCTACCCGTGTGGGCGGAGTGCCGGAGTTGATCGAGGATGGCGTCAACGGCTTGCTCTTCGAGCCTGGGGATGTAGTTGCCATGGCTGAGGCGGCGATCGCACTGCTCAAAGACCCGCCGCGGCTGGAGGCACTGTCGGCAGCGGCACGCAGGACAGCGCAGGATCATTTCTGCGCCAGCACGATTATCGGCCGTTACGAGAGTTACTATCGGCAGGTTCTTGGCGACGGATAATCGGGTTATTGTCAGAGCAGGAGATCAAGGCATCAAATCTAACATTGTTCCTTTTCAATTACCCGAAGGCTGCTCCAGATGGTCGATCATCACTAACTCCACCCCGCCTTTTTCCGTCACCAGCCTGAACCCAAGCTGATCCTTCAACGCTTCGGAAAAATTCGGCCCTGAAACATCTGTCGCACCCTCCGGCACCCACTCGAAGGTGAAGTCGTAGCCACCCTGCAGCCCGCTTTTATCGACCACAGGCCGCGGCAGTGTCGCCATTCCGGTCTGCGTTGGAAATGACTCCGCGAGCTGCGCCAGCGTTACGTTTCGACCACCGAAGCTATATCGCCTTGGCACACTTGGCACAAGGTGGGCGATGATCCCGCACACCGGCGGCAGGCCGGCGCGCTCGGAGGTGCAATCATCCTCCTTCGGGTGCGGAGCAATATGCGCGCCAGGCTTCACAACCACCAGCGCCAGGACGGACATTTCGCGCGTCTCGCGATGCACCGCCAGCTTGAACCGATCCTCCAGCAAAGACTGCAGCATCAGCCGCACCTGGTCTTTAGTCGGATTCCCTTCCGCCCGCGCCTGAATATTCCAACCGACCCTGGTCGCCCATTGCGGCAGGTTCGCCGGCTGCCCAAGAAAGTCTTTAAAACGGAGCGATAAATATTGCGTGCCCGTCAACTTATAAGCGAAGGAAATGTAAGTTAGCAGCGACTGGTTTGTCGCGGAGAATAAGGTTCCGCCAGGACCGGACGCAGCGTCTTTTCCGGCCGTGGTAAAAATATTTCCACTATCCAGCGAGAAATTGCTGCTCGGCTTGTCATCCGACTTGTTCTCCCGGACGGACGCTACTTCGAATTGCAGCTTCTCGCCCAGTGCGGGAGCCTGGGCCGCGCCTGAGCCCAGCAACCCAAGCGCCATCAGTCCAGTCACTATCCATCTCTGCATCGCTACCCTCCTCATTGCCCGTCGCCGCCCACATACCGACGTTCGTCCCGCATCGCCAGGTCAATGAAGGATTTCGCCGGGGCTGACAAGCGAGTATCGCTATAGAGATACCAGAGCGCAGTATGCGCGTCTGCTATACCGGCGACGCTCAAAAGCCTTCGCCGAAATGCCGGAACATATCCTTGCGGTTCTCATCGCTCTCTTCAGCCGTCGGCGCGGGTCCATACTTCGCCAGAATGCCATAGGAACTCTTGAGTGGCCCAATCGATGGCTTTCCCGTCGCTGCAATCCCGATCTCCCGCTCCAGAACCGAGCGCACGTACTTATCTGGAGAGACACCCTTGGGCATTCGCCTTCATTGTCAGCGCCGATTCCAGCTCTTCCGTCGACTCAATCACCATATCGCATCGCCTCCTGTGCGCATTGTAGCAACGCTACCGCCGCAATCCCCGCACCGCATCTTCCACCGCCTCGCGCATCCTGCCCCAGCCGCCGCCTTCGCCCTCGATCACCGGCATAATCAGCGCCACCTTGGTTCCGCGCCCTGGCCTGCTCTCGATCTCGACCTCGGCCGCGTCGCCATACAGCACCTGCATCCGCTCGCGCACGTTCTGCATGCCGATGCCGGCGCCCGGACGCTTGATCTCGCCCGATTGCTGCCGCCCCGGCGCCATGCCCACGCCGTCGTCCTCCACCTCCACCAGCAGACGGCCGTCGTCGGTGATGCGGCTGCGCAGCGTCACCGTGCCGCCGTCGATGCGCGGCTCCAGCCCGTGCTTGATGGAGTTCTCGATCAGCGGCTGTAGCAGCATGCTCGGCACCACCACCTGCAGCGTATCGTCCGCGATCTCCTTCACTACGCGCAGCTTTTCGCCAAACCGCACGACCTCGATGTCGAGGTAATCGTCCGTAAACGACAGCTCCTCTTCAAACGGCACGAAGGCCTCGCGATCCTTCAGCAGTACGCGCAGGATGTTGGCCAGCTTCACGATCATCTCGCGCGCAAGCTCCGGCCTGGAGCGGACCAGCGATGTAATCGAGTTGAGCGTATTGAACAAAAAGTGCGGATTGATCTGCCGTTGCAGCGCGTCCAGCCTGGCTTCGAGCAGCAGCCTGCTCTGCTCCTCCAGCTTGCGCTCGATGCGAATCTGATTCCAGATCTTCAGCGGAATGCCGACCACGACCGGCGAGGACAGGCACACCAGAAGCTCCACGTACCACTGATCCGAATGCAGGTCGTAGAAGCGCTGCGGATACCACTCATGCAACTCGCTGGTGCCGAACTCGAGTGCCGTGATCAACATCAGCAGCAGAATCTGCCGGTCGAGGTGCGGGCGCTTCAAATTGCGCGTGATCCAGCGGTAGAGGCTCAGGTCGATGAGCGGCGAGAAGGACCACACATCTTCTGCGGCGGCAAAGCGCCCGAACGCCCCGGCCAGCGCGGCGACGAGCAGATTGACCGGAAGCGTCCAATACTCGCCGTGCCACATCGCAGGCAGCGACAGCGCAGCGCCGCCCGCCATCGCGGGCACCGGACCCAGCAGGATGCCCAGCAGGATCGTGGCCTCGAACGAGATATCGGCCGCGTAGAAGTTCGGAACGCGAACGCGAATCCACACACCCAGCACCAGCGGCGAGCAGATCAACGCAACCAGCCTGGTCGTCTGTATGAAGCTGCGATGCGTCAGCAGCAGCAGGTCCCGAAAGGTCTTCGAGC
Organism: uncultured Acidobacteriaceae bacterium; assembly: GCA_964245315.1. Classification (GTDB taxonomy): domain Bacteria; phylum Acidobacteriota; class Terriglobia; order Terriglobales; family Acidobacteriaceae; genus Edaphobacter. The sequence continues at coordinate 16,162 of CAXTMK010000022.1, forward strand.
GCGCCAGCGAGCTCGATACCGCGGCCGCCACGCCAAGCTCCACCAGCAGGGTAATCAGAATCAACGAATTCGACGGATTGGTGACGGGCCTCACCCCACTACTCTACCTCTTCCGTTCTATGAATCGGCGGCGCTGCGCGGAGCATCGAAGCATTGCACGTCCGTATAATCAAGCTATGCCCTTCCTCTCCGTACAGAAGCTCGCCGATGCCGACTTCCCCACCCGCTGGGGACACTTCCGCATCATGGGCTTCGAGGGCGTCGTCGACAACCCGCAGTCCTGCAACGTCGACATGCCCGCTCCCGCGCGCCGCGTCGAATCGGCCGTGGCGCTGGTGATGGGCGACATCCATACCGCGCCGCCGGTGGTGCGTATCCACTCGCAGTGCCTTACGGGCGATGTCTTCCATTCGCTGCGCTGCGATTGCCGCCAGCAGCTGGAACTCGCGCTGGCTGCAATCGCGAACGAGGGCGCGGGAATTCTGCTGTATGAAAATCAGGAAGGCCGGGGCATCGGCCTGATGGCCAAGCTGCAGGCGTACGAACTACAGGACCAGGGGCTGGATACGATCGAGGCAAATCTTGAGCTGGGCTACGCCGCGGACTGCCGGCACTTCGAGTTGCCTGCGGAGATTCTGAAGCTGCTCAACGTGCCCGAGGTCCGGTTGATCACGAACAACCCAGAGAAGGTCGAGGCGATGGAACTGGCCGGCATCGCGGTGGTCGAGCGCATCTCCGCGCTGGTGCCGGAGTCGGACGAGAATGCACGATATCTTGAAACCAAGCGCGAAAAGATGGGACATCTGGTGCGCTAGGGTAAAGTTTGCAGTAGAGAGTGCCGAGTTAAATCCAAAAGCCCCGCCCTCAACGAGAGCGGGGCTTTTCGCGCCATGCTTACTGCTTGAAGATTGCGGCCAGCGCCTTCATCCGCATCGCATCGGCGGGCGTCGCCGCCGTGGCCGCGCCCTGTTCCAGCAGCGGAGCCGCAGCCTTCAGCACGCGGGTGTTGTTGGAGTCGACGGCTGCCTTGAGCTGCGCCATCTTGTCCGCCGGGATCGACGTACCACGAGCCAGCTGATCCACATACGCCTTCGCCGTAATCATCGTCTTCGGCCAGGTCACCATCGGCTGGTTCTGCGGATTCAGCTCGTTGAAGTGCACCTGGTTCGCCGCGTCGATCTCGTTCTGCGAGATGTACTTCGTCGGCACCATTTTGAAGACGTCGAGACCGCGTGCGATCTCCGAGGCGATGATGGAGCCGTTATACCAGTATGCAGCCCAATCGCCACCTACCAGCATCTGGTCCTTGTCCACGGGACCGCGATCGAAGTAGGCGATCTCGAACGGGTGCTTCGGGTCGGTGTAGTCGTACATCGACACGCCGCCCTGGTACCAGCCCTGCACCAGGATGTCGCGTCCCGGTATCGGTACGAACGATCCATTGTGCGCCACGCAGTTCTCGAGTTCGGTCTGTGCCGCCGGCATCTTGTAGTACGAGTCGAGTGTCAGGTGACCGGTCGACTTATCCAGAGCGAAGATCGTGTCCGCGCCCCACTGCATCGGGTCGCTGGCACGGCACTTCGCCTGCGTGCCGCCGCCCCACTCGTCCGTGAAGATCAGCTTCGAGCCGTCATTCGAGAAATTCGCTGAATGCCAGAAGGAGAAGTTGGGATCCGACACCGCGTACAAGCGCTTCGGATGCTCCGGGTCCTTGATGTCCAGCACGATGCCATTACCGGAGCATGCGCCCGCGGCCAGCCCAATCGCCGGATACACCGTGATGTCGTGGCAGCCGCTGATCGCACGGGGCTCGGCCGTGCCCTCGTTGTGGACGCGGGCGCCAACCAGCGCGTCCATCTTGCCCGTCGCCGGGTCCGAGAAGATGCGCGGGCTGTTCACAACCTTTGCCAGCTCAGGGTGCGACAACGGCACCTTGATCACGACGATGGTAAACAGCGCCGTGTTCGGATCGTCGGAACCGCCGCCCTCGCAGCCGGCCAGCTCTTCCGCCGGACGAACGCCTGCCGAACCGGCAATGTAGACGTAAACAGCGTCCTTATCCCTGGGGTCAGGCACCAGCGTGTGCGTATGCGAGCCACGGCAGGTCTGCACCATCGCAACCTGTGTCGGCTTCTTGATGTCCGAGATGTCGAAGATGCGGATGCCGCGGATGCGGTCCGCCTGCGCGACCTCAGGCGGACGTGCACCGCCACGCGCGCGTGCACCCGCGCCGGGGGTTCCGGCAATACCGGGCTCTCCGGCTGGTGCCGCTGCCGGAGCAGGACGGGGTGCTGTCGGGAACGGTTCTGTACCGCAGTCCTTGCGGCCGCCGCCTTCAACCGACATGAACAGCAGGTGCCCGTACACTGAAACGTCGCCCTGCCCGCCCGGACACACGATCGTCGTCACCAGCTTCGACTGCGCCGGGTTCGACGTGTCATAGATCGTGATCCCGTAGAAGTTGCCCATGAACGTGTAGTTGCCCCCGAATGCAAGGTCCGAGTTCGCGTACGTCAAGCCATTGCCTCCACCGCGAACCGGCGGAGCGCCGGGAACGACAGCCGGCGGTGCCGGATCCAGGATCGCCGGTTTGTGGATCGTCGTCAGCAGTTGCAGACCCATAGCCGCCTCAGCAGCGTCGTGCATACCCGGCTTCAAGCCGATGCGCGGATCATCCGCACCCGCGCGGGGGTTCACGAACACATCGGGATTTGCGATCTGCGGTGGTCCCTGCGGCGTTTGCGGCCTGCCGCCCTGCGCCGAGCAGACTGCGTTTAACCCCAAAGAAAGTGCCAGCGTAGCCGCGGCACCCAGCGAAAAACCGGACCTGCCCATTGCGTTCATTCCTGCTCCTTGTACTTCCTGGTAAATTCCTCTGCTTACATCAAGATCGACAATCGAACCCACCAAATCGCGCCCTTACTTCTTCAGGATCTCCGACAGCATATGAATGCGATCCAGCTCCATGGCCGGAGCGGTCGCGGCGTCCTTGTCCAGGGTCGCGGCATACGTCTTCAGTTCCCTGCTCTTCTTCCCGTCCATCGCCAGATCGATCTGCCCGCCCATCTCCAGCGTCAGAACATCGTCGCGCACCAACTGGTCCACGAGCGCTTTACCAGTCACGTAGTTCATCGGGTAGTCGATGTGTGGCTGGTCCTGCACGTTCAGCAGAGCAAGCTTCACCTGCGCAGCCGCGTCGATCTCGTTCTGCGTCAGGAACTTCGTCGGCACCAGCTTCAGCACGTCTGTACCGCGGCCCATCTCCGAACCGTAGATGTAGCCGTTGTAGTAGTACGACGACCAGTCGCCGCCACCCCCGGCCCGTCCATCCTTGCCCATGGGACCGCGTGTAAAGTAGCCGATCTCGTAGGGATGCTTGGGGTCGGTGAAGTCGTAGATGTCCATGCCACCCTGGTACCACGACTGCACGAGGATGTTGCGTCCCGGAACCGGAATCAGATTTCCATTATGCGCAACGCAGTTCTTGTTGCTCTCCTGAATCGCCGGCATCTTGAAGTAGGAATCAAGCTTCAGCTTGCCGCCCGGCTGGATCTCGAAGATGGCGTCGCCGCCCCAGGCCATCGGATCAGCCAGACGGCAGTGCGGTGCGCCGCCTCCGCCCCACTCATCGGTAAACAGCACAACCTTGCCGTCGTTGGAGAAATTGGCCGAATGCCAGTAGGCGAAGTTGCTGTCGGTCACCGCGTCCAGACGTACTGGATGCTCGGGGTCTTTTATATCCATCAGGATACCGTTGCCAGAGCAGGCCCCGGCCATCATGTGCTGCGACGAGAACATGGTTAGGTCGTGGCATCCGCGCGTGGCCGGGGTGGTCTCGGTGTTGTCGCCATGGGTGCCGCCCTGCCACAAGCCGTTGATCTTGCCCGACGCTGGGTCGGCGAAGATATACGGGCTGTCGACGATCTTCGCGTTCTCCGGATGATCCAGCGGCACCTTAACGATCACAATGGTGAAGACCGCGGTGTTCGGATCGTCAGGACCTGCCACGCAGCCCGCCAGTTCGGCCGCCGGACGAACGCCGGCCGCGCCCGCCACGTAGAAATAGATGTAGCCCTTGTCCGCGGTCGAGGTCAGCAGAGTATGGGTGTGCGATCCGCGGCAGGTCTGCACCATCGCAACCTGCCTGGGGTGGTCGATGTCGCTGATGTCGAAGATGCGAACGCCACGAGCCTTGGTCGGGTCCGCAACGGGTTCCGGCGGCGGAGCGGCGCTGAGGCCGAGTGCTGGAGCAGCCGGACGCACCGGAGCAGGCGGCACGGAGCAATCGATCTTGCCTGACGTCTCCACCGACATGAACACCAGATGCCCGTACACCGACACATCACCCTGTCCGCCGGGGCACACGATCGAGGTTTTCAGCGTCATGTGGGCCGGATCGGAGATGTCATAGATGTTGATGCCGTAGTAGTTGCCCTGGAAGAGGTACTTGCCGCTGAAACCAAGGTCGGAGTTCGTCTGGCCGGTGTTCATGCGAACTCCGCCACCACCCCCACGACCCGCGGGCGCTGCGCCCGGCGCCGGCGGCGGCGGGATCGGCGCCGACTCATAAGCCTTGATCGAATCCAGATCCGCGCCGAACGCACCCGGCTTCGGAGCGCTCATGATCAACTGCAGGCCCATGATCGCCTGCTGCGCATCGAACACGCCGCCCTTCAATCCCGTGCGCGGATCGTCTGGAGCGCTGCGCGCGTTGACGTACACGGTCGGGTCTGCCGGGTGCTCTGGAATGGGTGGAGCGGCCTGTTGCGCGGAAGCCGCAAGCGAGCCGACAAAGGACAGAGCGCATGCCACGGTAGCGGCACGGCGCGACGAAGAGTGCTTCATGGCGTTCATCATTGTTTCTCCCTGGCCAACATTTTCCGCATGATGTCGATCTCTGCCTGCTGGGTGTTCGTCACGTCCGAAGTAAACTCGAACAACAACGGATCCTGCGCCGCACCCGGCGTCTGGAACAAATCCTTCACCATCTTCAGCGCCCCGGTATGGTGCTGGATCATCCCCGTCAGGAAAAGATGGTCGAATTCCGGCTCCTTCGCGTTGCGAAGCGCCGTCATCTGCGCCGGCGTCAACATCCCCGGCATATCGGGCATCATGCTGCTCATGTCCATTCCCGGCATGTCTTCCATGGTTGAGATTGGCTTGCCGTGTTCCGTCAGCCAGTTCTTCATCCAGGTCAGCTCGTCGCTCTGTGACACGTCGATGCGCCGGCCAAGCTCCACGAGGGAAGGATTGTGGCTTCTCGCCTCCAGCAATTTCGTCATCACCACTGCCTGCGAGTGATGCATGATCATTCCCTGCATAAACTCTACGTCCGCTTTGCTCGGCTCGACCAGGGCGGCGGCGGGCATATTCGCCGGAAGGGACCTGGTCGGCTGGCCCGGCGCGCCCGGCTGGACGACGGATGGCTGTTGCGCCTGAGACAAGGCCGCGCAGACGCAAAGCGAAGCCGCAGCGACAGCCGCAAACAGTCGTGACATGATGGATCCCCTCGACAGGTGAAACATTACGCAGAAATTTAATCCGTTAGAATCGCCAGTGTAACGCACCTTACCCTGTGCGGTCCATGTGGCGGGCAGCGCTCAAGAAGCATACCGGTCTTTCATCGAACGATTTCCGTCCACTGAGGCCTTTTTTGCATGACAATTGTCACTCCGGCTGCGAGACTTTTCTTCTACATTAAGCCACACCTTTCCCAGCCAAAGCAGTCTCTCGCATATAGCCCTGCATTCCGTGCGAAGTGAGCCACCTCCCCCTCCAACTCCAGAGCCTCATGTGACCCGTCTCCTCACCATCCTTGCCGCGCTTGCCGTGTGCCTCGCCATGCCCTGTGCGGCTGGCGCGCAGGCGAGCGTGTCTTCACCGCCGGCTTCGACCGCGACCGTTACCGGTGTCGTCACCGATCCCTCGGGCGCGCTCGTGCCCACCGCCACGGTGACGCTGCATCCCGTCGGCAGTAAGAGATCCGCGCAGGACGCAGTCACTCACACCGATACATTCGGACGCTTCACCGTCAGGGGTGAACCCGGCACCCAGTCGCAGTTGGTCGTCACCGCTCCGGGATTCGCCACCTTCACCAGCCTGCCTTTCAGGTCCATCGCCGACCGTCCCCGTACGCCGGCGCACACCATGGACGTGAGCCTGAAGATCGCGGAGCAGGCCCTGCAGATCGACGTCGACGACACGAACACCATGGACACCGACCCGAACAATAACGGGGACGCGATCACGCTCAAGGGCAGGGCCATCGACACGCTGCCGCTGAACCCCTCGGAGCTTTTGCTGGAACTCCAGGCGATGTCCGGCGGCGACTCGCCCGCGCTCTTCGTCGACGGCTTCTCCAACGGCCAACTGCCGCCGCGCGACACCATCCGCGAGATTCGCATCAACCAGAATCCCTACTCCTCGCAGAACGACACCAACCCCGGCGACGGACGCATCGAAATCTTCACCAGGCCCGGCACCGGCGCCTATCACGGCATACTTTACATACGCGCGGACGACTCCAGCCTCAACACCTCGAATCCCTTCGTTCCGAACCAGCCGCCGTACTACTCCTACAACTACAGCGGAAATCTGAGCGGGCCCATAAACAATCGCTCGTCGTTTTCGCTCGCAGCGGGCCGGCAGATCTTCGAAACAAACTCGCTGGTCGATGCCCAGAAGCTCGATACGAACAACAATGTGGTTCCGTTCACTCAGGCGGTCGGAACGCCAACCACCGGCTCCTACCTGAACGCACGATACGATCGGGCGATCGGGAAAAAGAGCACGCTGATCGCACGTTATACGTTGAGCCAGACCGAGCAGACGAACGGAGGCATCGGCGGCCTGTCGCTCGCGACCCAGGGCTTCTACAACCACAACACCATCCAGACGCTTCAGCTCTCGAACTCCCAGATTCTGTCTCCGAAGATCGTCAATGACACGCGCTTCCAGTACTCCCGCAGCCGCGTACGTCAGGCGCCGACCGACAACGACCCCACCATCAACGTCTCCGGATCGTTTATCGGCGGCGGCAATAACAGCGGCGAGTACAACGACAATCAGGATCGCTTCGAGCTGCAGAACTACGTCTCGCAGACGTTCCGCAAGCAGTTCTTCACCTACGGCGGACGCTTCCGCTCCACGCGCGATGCCAATTACTCCCGCGCCAACTACAACGGCACATTCACGTTCGCGTCACTGGCGCTGGCCGCGGACTGCACGCCGCTGAGCCAGTGCAATTCGTATCAGATTACCGAGCAGAACTCGTCGCAACCGATCGCGGCAGTCCAGCTGCTCGGCGGCGGAGCGAGCCAGTTCAGCATCACGCGGGGCAATCCCAACGTAGTGGTCGAAGTCGCAGACGCCGCGCTCTTCTTCCAGGATGACTGGAAGGCCAGGCCGAATCTTACGATCTCCGGCGGATTGCGCTTCGAGACACAGAATCGCATCTCCGACCACGCCGACTGGGCGCCGCGTCTCGGCTTCGCCTGGGCCTTGAAGACACCGAAAGGAAAAGGGCCAACCTACATGCTGCGCGGCGGCGCCGGCTTCTTCTACAACCGCTTCACCTCCGGCTACGTGCTGCAGGCGGCACGGCAAAACGGCATCTCGCAGCAACAATATATAGTCACGCAGCCGAACTTCTTCTTCACCACGAGCGCCGACGCAAACCTCACCACATCGGATCTCGCCGGCAATCAGTCGCAGTCGACTGTCTACCAGATCAGCCCGACCCTGCACGCGCCGTATTTCTTCTCCACGACACTTTCGCTGGAGCGTCCGATCAGGAAGTGGGGCTCGGTCACGTTGGTTTACCTGAGCAATCGCGGTGTGCACTCGCTGCTGACGCGCAACATGAACGCACCGCTGCCGGGCACCTACAATCACGCCGTCCCCACCAGCGGAGTGCGTCCTATGGGTGGCAACCAGAACGTCTACGAGTACGAATCGGCCGGCGTGTATCGCTCCAATCGCCTCTCCACCAACTTCTATCTGCAATTCAAGGGTCGCTACAGCGTGAATGGCTACTACATGCTGCGGCACGACACGTCAGATGCCAACGGCGCCGGTTTTCCCTCCAACCAGTACGATATCGGCGCCGACGAAGGCCGCTCCTCGGGCGACATCCGCCACTCCGCCTCGGTGGGCGCGACTGCGAGCCTGTGGGGCTTCGATCTGGCGACCTACACGCGTGCCTCAAGCGGCGCGCCCTACAACATCACGGTCGGCCAGGATCTGAACGGCGACGGCATCTACAACGATCGCCCGGCCTTCGCGACCGACCTGACCCGCTCGTCGGTTGTGCGCACCGGGATCGGTAACTTCGACACCAATCCGATGGCCGGGCAGACCATCATCCCCAACAACTACGGACATAGCCCAGGCTTCTTCTCGGTTACGCTGAACCTCTCGCGCGACTTCAACTTCGGCCCGAGCATGAAGCCGGCTGCTAACGCAGCGAAGCTTGCGCCCGGAGCCAAGCCGCCGCATGTCGATCGCAAATATTATCTGACGCTGGGGGTCGACGCGCAGAACGTCTTCAACCAATTGAACCTCGCGCCGCGGATCGGGACGCTGAACTCGCCGCTGTTTGGGCGCTCCATCGCTCTCAACCCCGGCAGTGGGTCGACGAGCGCCAACCGAGTCGTCGATCTGGCCGCCTACTTCCATTTCTGACGCGGATTTCCCGAAGGTTTGTGGTGACGGCGATGGAGTGGACTGTCTTCCAACTCAAGTGTGCCCCATTCATCACGTACCTGCTTCACGTGATGAGTGGGCCTTGCACAATCTTCGCCGTGGTAATCGCCTGTCCCACATGCCGCTGCGTATGCTCCGCGCAGTGCACCAGCAGTCCACCCACGGTGGTCGGCAGCCGCTCGCGCCCCACACATCTCCGCTCCTGAAAGCTCTCCGGCGCAATCGCCTTTACCCGCTCCATCGCCGCCCGCAGGCCCAGGCGAAACTCAGCCAAACCCTCAGCGCCCGGCGCAAGTTCCGTCGCCAAAGCGTGCAACTGCGCCGGCGAAAGCTCGTTGCCCTCCGCATACGTCAGCAGGCGGTCGAGACTCCGCGCCATGTGCCGCAGATGAAAGACCAGCGGCGCAACCCCAGCCGGCCGCGTCTGCAATTGTTCATCCGTGAGGCCCGCGCACCAACGCTCCACATCCTCCCCCGCGAGTTCGAGCGCATGCAGCACCTGTCTGCGCACGGCATCGAACTCCGTCAACGTTCCGCGCAGCCAGGGCTCCAACATCACTCCTCCTTCGACCATCACAATCCCCTTCCCGCGCGGAACCTGCGCACCACCGCGCCCACATCTTCGTGTTTGCCGTCAACCGCATCGTTCATCGCCTGCATCTCCGCGGCCGACACCTTGCCCGCCAACCGATCCATCGCCGTCTGAATCTCGGGATGCATCGCCAGCGAATCCTCGCGGATGAGCGGCACCGCTTCGTACGGAGGGAAATAATGCTTATCATCTTCGAGCACCTTAAAGCCCAGCGCGCGAATCGGCCCATCGGTCGAGTTCCCCGCGACGATGTCGACCTGATGCGCCGCCAGCGCGCGATAGAGCAGCCCGAGGTCCATCACGCGCGGCGTCCCGAAGTGGATGCCGTAAGCTTTTTCCAACCCGACCAAACCATCAGGCCGCGCCTGAAACTCGTACCCCACGCCAAGCCGCATTGAACTCGGCACATCCGAGATGCGCCTCAGCTCCGGGTGCCCCATGTCTCGATTCTGAGACATGGGCTCTCCGCGCACCACCATCGCGAACGTGTCCTCGAAGCCGAGCCCCGGCTCGACCCGCACATGAAAGCGCGACTCATACATCGACTTTACCTTCGCGAAAACCGCCGCTGGATCCTTCTCGACCGGCTGCTTCAGGATCGCGGTGAGAGCCGTGCCGGTGTACTCGACGTAGCCGTCGATACGCCCGCTCACCAGCGCCTGCTGGCAAAGATAACTGCCCGCCAGATAAAACCGCCGCTCGACATGTTTGCCGGAAACTTCTTCGATCTCCTGCGCCAGCAATTCACCCAGGACGACCTGCTCGGTAAAGTTTTTAGCGCCGATAACGATCGCAGAACCGCGCGGCGGCGCACAGGCAGTGAGCAGGAGCAGCGAGAACAAAAGCAGATCCCTGCGGGATGACAACAAGGAAGGTGCGGGCGCCCCATCCTCGGCGCGCAGTCTTACCGCGCAGGCCGGGGTCCCCGGCGAGCGTTTTTTGCTCGTTGGGGTGGAGCGTGGGGTATCGTTTGCGGAAGCAAACGACCGTCTTCTTCCGAACAGTCTAAGCATCCCGCCGCACCGACAGACGCCCTTCCAGCCATCCCAAGCCGCCATCCGCCACCAGCGCCAGCAGCGCAGCCGGAATCGCGCCCGCCAGCACCAGCCCGTTGTCGACGCTCGCAACGCCGCGAAAGATCAACTCCCCCAGCCCACCCGCGCCAATCGCCGCTGCAATGGTCGCAACGCCCACACACGTCACCGTAGCCGTCCGCAATCCTGCTAAGATAACACCCGCTCCCAGCGGCAGTTCCACCTTCCAAAGCCGCTGCGCATCCGTCATCCCTATCGCACGCGCCACGTCGATCAACGCCGGATCGACCGAGCGAATCCCCGCACAGGTATTGCGCACGATCGGCAGCAACGCATAGCCGGTGAGCGCCAGGATCGCCAGCCGAGCTGCGTTTTCGCCCAGCCACGGCACGGGTAGCAGCAGGCCGAAGAGCGCGAGGCTCGGGATCACTTGGATCACGTTCGTCAGCGCGATCACGGGCTTGGCAAAGCGCTCATGCCGGGTCAGCAGAATGCCCGTCGGCAGGCCGATCGCGACTGCCAGCAGCATCGCAAAGACCGTGAGCCACAGATGCTCGAACGTGAGCCGCGCGATCTCCTGCCAATGCAGTTTGAGAAAGTCCATCATGCGCGATGCACCGCCGCGACGTACTTGCGCACATAGTCGATCTGAGAAGTCATCACGGCATCCGACGCGAGGTCCGCAACCATCTCGCCGTGGTCGAGAAACACGACGCGTTCGGCAAGATAGAGCGCCTCATCCAGATCGTGGGTGACGAGCAGCACCGTCTTGCGCACCTTCTTCAGCAGGTCCTTCAGCATGCTCTGCATCTCGGCCCTCGTCATGGGATCGAGCGCGCCGAACGGCTCATCCATCAGCAGCACGCCGGGGTCGGCCGCAAGCGCACGAGCCAGGCCGACGCGCTGCCGCTGGCCTCCACTCAGCTGCCACGGATACCGGGAGCCCAGCCCGGCATCAAGCCCAGCCAGCTTCAGTACCTCCGCTACCCGCTCTTTGTTGTCATCCCGTAGGGATCCGCTTTTGTCTTGCTTTTGGAGTTCCAACGCCAACCCAACATTGCGCTCCACGGTCCAATGCGGAAACAAGCCCGTCTCCTGGATCACATACCCGACGCCGCGCCGTAACTCCAGCAGGTTCCACTCCGTCGTCGCTCGTCCGCCGACAGTCACGGCTCCGCCCGAAGGCATCACCAATCCATTCACCATGCGCATCAGGGTGGTCTTGCCGCTGCCGCTGCGGCCCAGCAACGCGGTGGTCGAGCCGGGTGCAATCCTGAGCGAAATCCCGCGCAGAAGACGGTCCTGCTCGCGAGCCCCGAACGCGTAGCTCACATCCGCGAACTCCACGCCGGCTTCGGCCATCACTCCCCCTCAGAAAACCTAACGCCGATTGACACCGATCGAACCGATAAAGTCAGATGAATCCGCTGTTATCCGTTCCAACGGTGTAAATCGGCGTTAAGCTTTTCAGCCGGCGGGCTCCGCAACAGCTTCGGGAACAGTGGGCTCGGGACCAGCCTCCGGCGTCGCGCCCTTTACCCTGACCACCGTGATCTTGTCGAAGCCTTCCTTGAAGGCCGGCGGCCGCAGCCGCTCCGCCATCTTATGCATCACCTCATCGGTCACCTGGCGATCGCGCTTCGAGTTGCGCTCCAGGCAAACAGCCAGCGGCACGTCGAAGAAGACAGCCTGCACTTCGTACCCAAAGCTCTTCGCCATCTTGATCCACTGGCGGCGCTCGTGCGGGCTCAGGTTGGTCGCGTCGACATAGTTCCACGGCATCTTCGCAATCAGCCGCGCGCGCAGCAGACTGCGCAGCGTCGAGAAGACGAGTCCCTGGTAGCGCTGGTCGGTAATATCGTCGAACAGGATCGTCCGCAGCATGTCGCTCGATAGCGGCGAAACTCCGCGGCGCTTGTACCACGTCGTCTTTCCCGAACCCGGCAGGCCGATCGTCAGCACCACATAGCCGCGCGGGCTTTTCGCCGGAACCGCTTCAGCCGGCGGAGTTGCCAGCGATTCAGGCTGGGTCTCGACCACCATCTTCTTCTCCGCGTCGGCGAGCGCAAAGCCCTCGGGCGGCGCCTCAGCCTCAGAGATTGGAGGCAGCTCAACCGGCAGCTCTTCGCTGCGGGAAATCTCAGGCTGCGGGGTCTCAGGCTCAGTCTCGCGTTGAACGGGTTCCGGGTAGGTCGGTCTCAGCGGCGCCAACTGCCCCGAAGGCAGCTCCTGACCGCTCTTTCCAGTCGACTCCGACTCGTTGGGCCCACGTCTGGAACGTCTTCTCATCTTCTCTAGTATCCAATCGCGCATTGTGCGCTTACTCTCATTCGCAGGCGTCGCTCTGGGCGTCACGTCCGCTCTCTAAAATGTCTTGCGGCGCGCTCGCGTTGCGACGCAGCGTCTCATCACGCTTGTAACACATGCCGACGAGCCGCCGCAAACCGGTTTGCACCCGCCGAACCCATTTGGTAGCCTCCGAAGAGACGCTTTCCGAAGTCACACCCGCGCAATCGCGCAATCTCCGAGGAGCAAGTACATCATGGCAGTAAAAGTTGGTATCAACGGCTTCGGCCGCATTGGCCGCAACGTCTTCCGCACTGCAATCGGCAACCCGGATATCGAATTTGTCGCCGTCAACGACCTCACCACCCCCGCGACGCTCGCCCATCTGCTCAAATACGACTCCATCCTCGGCAACCTGAAGCAGGAGATCACGCATGGCGAGGACTTCATCGCAGTGGACGGCAAAAAGATCAAGGTCTTCGCGCAGCGCGACCCCGCACAGCTGGACTGGGCCTCGGTCGGAGCCGAGATCGTCGTCGAGTCGACCGGCTTCTTTACCGATGCCACCAAAGCCAAGGCGCACCTCGGCAGCACGGTCAAGAAGGTCATCATCTCCGCGCCCGCGACCAACGAGGACATCACCATCGTGCTCGGCGTGAACGACGACAAGTACGTCGCCGCGTCGCACAACATTATCTCGAACGCCAGCTGCACGACCAACTGCCTCGCGCCGGTCGTCAAGGTGCTGCACAACACTTTCGGCATCGCGTCCGGCATCATGACGACGATCCACAGCTACACCAACGACCAGGTAATCCTGGACACGCCGCACAAGGACTTGCGCCGCGCCCGCGCCGCCGCCTTGTCGATGATTCCAAGCTCGACCGGCGCAGCTAAGGCCCTGAAGCTGGTGATCCCGGAGATGTCGGGCAAGCTGGACGGCTTCGCCATCCGCGTCCCGACGCCCAACGTATCGGTGGTCGACCTGACCTTCGTCTCGGAGAAGCCGATCACGATCGAAAGCATCAATGCCGCGGTGAAGGCCGCCAGCGAAGGCGAGCTGAAGGGCATCCTGGGCTACACCGGCGAAGAACTCGTCAGCTCCGACTTCAAGGGTAATCCGCTGTCGAGCATCTTCGATTCCCTGCTCACCAAGGTAGTAGGAACTAACACCGGCAAGATTATTAGCTGGTATGACAATGAGTGGGGATATTCGAACCGGGTGAAGGACTTGATTTTGTTCCTGGTAGCGAAAGGACTCTAATTTTTCTCCTGCAGTATTGAGAAACGAAGTGTCGGGATGGCGTTTACTCTGCAACAATTCGCGACTCTAAGGCCCTTTTCTTACCATGTCACGTCCCGGAGCAATTTGGAACATATTCGGTCGGATAAGCGGCTGCACTCTGCAGCCGCTTTGATCCGATTAGCCGATCGGCCAAACTTACTCTGCGAGCGTAGGTCTATAGCTGTTCCACTGCGAATAGCGGGCCGGGAATTTTCTCCAGAACCAATACCCGCTGCGCAAGGGCAACGTCGCGTTGTCGGAAGAATGGACATTCGATAAGCTCGTTTACGAAATAAATAGACGTGTATTCTTCTGGCCCGGAAGAAGCGACGGACCAATAGCGTACGGTTACCGGCATTATAGAAGTAGCTTATGGAAAGAAAGCCCGGTAGTCCTCAGAGTAAGCACCGAAGCTCTTATCAAGCAAAACACCGCGCCTCAATTCTGTGCATTCAATTCCGGCGCGCCACGATGTAGCGGAGGCAAGAAGTCACCGCGTGGGCCTCAAACATTTTTACCCAGTCAAGAGTTCACCGGAACCAGCGGTCAGGTAGTTGAGCTAACGTTCCTCGACGGTGTCGCTCTGCCCCTTTGTTCTCAATTCCGTCTTACTTCTTCCGAACCATGGATGAACTTCTTCGACTAACGAGCATCCTAGCTCCGATTTGTGACGTTGATCGACTTACCGATACGCCTCACGCCGATGTCTGACAGAAAGCACATGAATCGAGGCACCCCGATCGTAGAAGCGCACGCGGTAGTCCCCAACTTTAAGCCTGTACTCCGCAGGCTCAATCCCTTGCAATCGCTTCACGTCACCTTCACTTGTTAGCAGGAAACGGCCAACTGCGCGCAGGATACGAAGCGCCTCTTCGCGGTCGATCGCTCGGACATCAGCCTTCGCATCGTCTTCCCAACTGATCCCTCTACCCACGATTGGCAACCGGAACGTCGGCTTCGAGCGGCTCCCGCGCCATCCGATCAAAGTCCTCTAGCGTCAGCCCCAAATCGCGCAACAATTTTTCGTGAGAGTTCGGCGAAGCTACATACCCTCGAGCTCGAGCTTCCGCTGCCACACGATTCTCGTCGTCGCTAATCTCCTCATCCTCCCACGGCGCATCCGCGAGAGAGCGGTACGGCGGTTTTGCCTTAAGTTCCAGGCACAACGCGGGCTGACCTACGCACTCGATCTCTACGTCGCCACCGTTGTGTACGGCCGAAACAAGCTCTTTGAAGTGCTCCGCGGCGTATTGGACGCTCACCTTCATGCCATCAGACTAGTCCGGCGACAGACCACAGTCAATGCCGCAGCGACTGCGGATGCCCGGCAAACCTGTAAAATACAAGCAGAGCTGTGGAACTGATTGCGCAAACGTTCAATCCTTTCCAAGACGGCGCGAACCTTTGCGCGCACGACGTGATCAGGGAGGCCGCCGGACATGGACAAAACAGTTCGCATCGGGACTGATCTTGAAGAGCAGCAGGCGGAGAGCTACCGCTACTGGCAGAGCGTCTCCAGTTCGGACCGCATGAACGCCACCTGGGAGTTCACGCTCGAGTTGTATCGCAGGAGAGGTCTCGTTCAAGATGGACAGGGACTCCAAAGATCTGTTGTCCGGATTCAACGCGCATAAGGTCCGATACCTCATCGTCGGCGGCTATGCCTACGCCGAGTACACGGAGCGGCGTACGATCAAATATCTCGACCTTTTTTGTAAGACCGGATCCTGAAAACGCTTGGAACCTACAAAGCCCCGGCTAAGTTTGGCGCCTCACTTGCCGGCGTCCCGTCGATGACTTTGCTAACCCTAAAACAATCTTTCAGATCGGTGTCGCTCCGTTCCGGATTGATGAAACTTCCGTACTGGGCATCGTCGATGGAGAAGTACCGGTCCGCTACATCTCGCTGGACCATCGAATTCTGAACAAACTGGCGGCGGCTAGACCGCAAGACCTTGTGGATGTCACCAGGCTTCGATTGGCAGCAAAGACCAGGAAAGCTTGACCCCAGCGCAACGTGGTCCGCCTCCGAATTGGGGCGTCCACGGAAGCTGCGACTACCACCTTCAAGATTTATGACCGAACGAAAGGCCGCTATGCTAACCTTTCACCATCGACGTGTCAAACTGAAGTCGCGCCATCCAGGACCGATGGCGCCACCAGCCTGAAAGCAAGTAGAATCCTCCAAAGGGCCTGCCTGACGATGGATACCACCACTCCCGCCACACCCGCGATGATCGGCAAGTACGCCGTGCTCAAAGTACTGGGCCGCGGCGGCATGGGTGAAGTGCTGCTCGCCGAGGACGACCTCGGGCGGCGCGTCGCGATCAAGCGGCCCTTCAAAACCGCCACCGGAGACGGACTCGCGCGCTTCAATATCGAGGCCCGCGCGACTACGCTCAGCCACCCGAATATTCCGGTCGTCTACGAACTTGGGAAGACCGAGGATGACCTTCCCTTCATGGCGATGGAGTTCGTCGAAGGCGAGCCCCTCGACAGGATGATCGCCTCCGGCAAGCCGATCGACCTGATGCTGAAGCTCAGCATCGTGGCACAGATCTGCGCTGCCCTGGGCTACGCGCACTCCAAGGGCATCATTCATCGCGACATCAAGCCCGCCAATGTGATCGTGCTGCCGAATGGCGTGGCGAAGATCATCGACTTCGGCATCGCCAAGATCACGAATGTCGAAATGACCTCGGAGCTGACGCAGGCGAGCCAGATCATCGGCTCGCTGCACTACATCGCTCCCGAGCGCTTCAAGGCCGAGGCCGTCGATGGCCGTGTCGACATCTTCTCGGCCGGAGTCATTCTGTACCTGCTGCTCACCGGAACGCTGCCGTTTTCCGGCGGCGAGATGACGGCCTCGTACCGCATCGTCAACGAGGCGCATACCTCGCTCGGCACCCACATCAAGGACTACCCCAAGGCGCTCGACGGCATCATGGATCAGGCGCTGGCGAAGAATCCCGACGACCGCTTTTCGAACGCGGAAGACTTCGCCGACGCGCTGCAGGAGGTGATCGACGACCTGAAGCGGACCAAGGTCTCCGCGCTCTTCAACGACGCCGAGCGCCTGACCATGGAGAGCCGCTACGAGCCCGCGCTGGACCTGCTGGACGAAGCGATGAAGCTCGATTCCACCAACACCCAGGTGCGCAAGCTGCGCCGCATGGTTCGCGAGCACCAGGATCGTCGCCGCAAGCAGGATCGTTTTCGCGAATTTGTGGTCAAGGCCGACAGCCTGCTCGCCGCCGAGAACTATGCGGAGGCGCTGACGCAACTGAAGGAAGCGCAGCGTGTCGACGGAGGCTCCACCGAGCTGCGCGACCGCATCGCCTTCGTTGAAGACAAGAAAAACCGCTACGACCGCAGCGTCGCCGCGCTGGCCGAGGTGGAAGCGGCAAAGAATCGTGGAGACATCACGCTGGCGCTGCGCATTGCGGAGAGCGCGGCGCAGGCCGATCCGGAGAACACCAGGCTGCTCGCGGTTCGCGGCGCCATCTCCAAGCAGTTGGAGCGCGAGGCGACGCAGGCCAGGGTCACCGCGATTCTCGACAACGCGCAGACGGAGTTCTCGAAGAAGAACTTCGCCGCGGTCGAGACGCTGGTCGCCGAAGCCGCCGCAATCGACGCCTCCCAGCCCAGGATCGAGGAGCTTCGCGCCGAGCTTGCACATGCGCGTGAGCTGGATGAACGCCGCCAACTGATGGAGGAGATTCAGCGCCGCGTGAACGAGTACCTGCGCGGCGATAACTACGAGCAGGCCTCCGAACTGTTGAACCGCGCCATCGAGAAGTTGCCGGCGGAGACGACGCTGCATCGCCTGAAGATGGAGGTCGACACCGCCGCGCGCAAGTTCGACTCCGCGCGCTTCGTCGAAGGCGCCATCAGCTCCGCTCGCCAGACCTTCGCGACCGATCCACAACGGGCATTAGCCAACCTGCGCAGCGCCCTAGAGCAGATGCCCGGCGAGGAGCGTCTGATCGACTACGAGCGGACGCTGCGCCAGCAGGCCGACACCCAGCGCAGGCAGCAGATGCTCAGCGACGCTCTGCGCGATGCGCGCGAACGGCTCGCGGCCCGCGAGCCGGAGCAGGCCATCGCGGTCATCGAGGCCTATCAGCTCGATAACGGATCCCAGGCCGATCTGGACGAACTCCTCGCGCTCGCTCGCAGGGATTTAGCCACCCAGCAGCGCCGCGCGCTCATCGACAGGATCACGGCGGAGGTGCGCACGCTGGTTGCCGGCGAACGTCTCGACGACGCAGTCAGCGTGCTTGAATCGGCCTTGAAGAACACAGTCATTCAGGACTCCGGCGATAAGACCCTCTCCGGACTGCTGGAGGATGTGCGCCAGCAACAGGCCGCCGCGCAGCAGAAGCTGGAGATCGTCCGCAAACGCGCCATATCCCTGCGCGAGCGCGGCCAACTGGACGAGGCCATCCAGGTACTGAAGGAATATCTCGCCTCTAACCGGCACAGCGCTCCCCTACAGGAGTTGCTCGCCTCCATCCAAGCCGAATGGGAGATCAAGCAGGTTACGTCGGAGGCCGTCGCCGCGTCGGCGCAGGCATCGCAGCAGGCCAACTTCGCCGCAGCGTTCGAGCACCTCCACGCGGTCGTGCGCGCTTATGGGGACTCAGACGAACTGACCCGCGCCGGCGAGCAGGTGAAGGCCGCGCGCGCCGCCCATGCGCAGGAGATCGTCGGCCAGTCGATCGCAACTTCCCGTGCCGCGCTGCTGAAGAACGATGTCACCGGCGCACTCGATGAGTTGCGCAAAGCCAACGAATGGGTGGAGTTCGCCGATGCGCCGCGGCAGGCCGACTGGCGACGCATCGGGCAGGCGGCGAAGAAAGCCCAGGCCGAGCCGCCCGCCGCGGGAGCCGTCATCGCGGACCCGCTGGCCGATCTGCCCGAACTCGAAACGCCTCGCAAGCCGCTCTCGCCGGCTGTGCTTCTCTCCGGCATCGTCGCGGTGTGCATCATTCTCGCGATCGCGGGCGTGCTCATCTTCCGCAAGCCGGCACCGGTCGCCGTCGGGCCGACCGACGCGCAACTCAGCATCGCCAAGGCGCCGCCGGGCTCCATGGTTTCGATCGACAGCGGAGCCAAACGCAAGACCGACGCAACCGGTTCGCTGACCGTAAAGGTGTCGCCCGGCGAGCACCTGCTCGATGTGACCATGGATGGCTTCGACCCCTACACCGAGAAGTTCCAGGTAAAAGCGGGCGAGACCTATCGCGAGGCCATCTCCCTGTCTAAAGCTGTAGTCGCCAGCAAGGCCGGTACCTTGGCCATGTCGAGCAATCTCGCAGGCTTCAAGGTCTTCGTCGATGGCAAACCACGCGGCGAAATCATGAAGAAGGATGGCACGCTGACTCTCGAAGAGGGCAGGCACAGCGTCCGTTACACCAACGAGGATGGCACCGACTCCATTCCGGACCATGACATCGTCATCACCGCCGGCAAGGCCTATCTTGCAGGTTTCCCCGGCGCACCCGAGCG
>CAXTMK010000022.1:35582-42211 GCA_964245315.1 uncultured Acidobacteriaceae bacterium
AAGGCAACGCCGGATACCCTCGCGCTCAAGGCTCCCGCTCCCCTGCCGCCTACTCCGGCTAAGACCGTGGCCGTTGCAACCGGCGGCGTGACGGTGGAAACCACTCCGAATGCAATGGTTTCGATCGACGGACAAGCGCGCGGAGCGGCGGATGGCTCCGGCAAGCTGACCGTCAATTCCCTGCCCGCCGGCAACCATACGGTTGACGTCAGCCTGGACAAATATCAGCCGGTTTCTGGCCACTCTGTCACCGTGACGGCCAACCAGGTCGCTCATTTCGCGCAGCCGCTGACGCCTCTTCCGCCTCCTCCGCCGTCTTCCGGTTCTTTGTCCATTTCGACGAATCCTGGAGCGCAGGTCTCGCTCAACGGGCAGCGCAAGGGTACGGCTGACGGCTCAGGCCAACTGACGCTGGAGGGGCTTGCGCCCGGCTCCTATCAGGTCGAGATTGCCCTCGAACACTTTCAACCGTCGCAGGTCTCGGTGAAGGTCTCCGCTGGTGGAAACACCGTCATTCCGGCCCGGCTGCAGGCGGACGTCGTGGCTCCTCCCCCACCGCCTCCTCCGGTTCGCGAGACGAAGGTGCCGGAGACGCCGGCGGCCGAGGATCACACCGCCGATTACCAAGGCATTCAGTCAGCGCTCAATAACTTTGTGGCAGCTTACAAGACCAGGAACATGGCCGCCATCCAGTCCACCTGGACCAACATCGGACCTGTCCGCAGCAAGAATCTGGCGGGCCTCTTCAACATCGCGGAAGTGGTGAATCTCAGCGAGAATTGTGAAGGAACTCCCGCGATCAGCGGAAACACCGCTACCCAGAACTGTGTCGAGTCCTATCAGTTCCTGAAGAGCGATCCGGTGAAGAAAAGCAACAAGGTCATCACTTTCGCCAGGGTCAACGGCAAGTGGGTCATGAAGGATAAGATTCCGTGAGGAAAGAATATGCCGGCCGAGCGAAAAGCGTTCAGTGCACTTCCTGCGCAGCCAGTATATTACCCGTTGCGGCGTCGATCTCCACCTGGTATCTGGCCCCGTTCCTGTAAAGGTCGAAGAGCACGGAAAATGCGGTCGCTACGCCGGATTGGGGCAAGCGAAACGACGCAAAAATGCCGGCCTCCGGCTGGCCGTTGATCGGAACCACATTCTGGAAGGTCATGCGGGGCGTGCCGTCGGCCTGATATACGGTCAACATGCTGCGCTGGCCGCCGGCGTCCGTATCTTCGAGCACCGCCACGTACTCCCGCGAAGCGACGATGCGCGATAAAAAGCCGAACTGGCTGCGCAGTTCGACCACACGGTCGTACCACATCCAGCGCAGCATCAATACCTTGTCCGGCTGCCAACCGGCGCGGATCATGGCTTCGGGTGTCATCGTCTCATCGATGACCTTGCCGTCGCGCCGGATCTTTTGAAACTGCTGAATGTAGCTCATGGGCCTCTCAGTTCTAAGTCAGAATCTTCGGCGAACCGACCATCTTCAACGGAAGCTGCCCGCGCGTACCCAGCATGCGTAGCTGCCCGCCGCCGCCTCGGCCCGTCTCCATTTGTCCCTGGTCATTCATCTTCTCCATCCTGGCCGCGATGCCGATGTGCACCAGCATCGGCTTGGTTATCTCGAGCATAATCGACGTCGACACGTCTTTCTTGAACTGCGGTAGCACCGCCTGCTCCTGGCGCACGAAGTCCTGGCTGGGCGCGTGGTCGGAACCCGGAGGCGACGCCCAGGCTCCAAAGCGGTTTAGCCCGTCCAGGATATCCGGCAAATCCTGGGGATTGATGACCTGCGGAAACTGCGTACCCGCCGGAATGACCGCGACGGTCACCATGGTTCCCGGGGCCCACGAAGCGGTCATCCCCTGCGCCTCCATCTCTGCGTTCATCACCTCCGCGGTGACGAGCGCGATTATGCCCGGAGGCGGCAGCGTGCTCGGGGGCGGCGCCTGCGTACCGGCCTGGTTCAGCACCGATGCGATGGCCAGCTGCTGTTGCGCGATTCCGCTCGCCACCAGCCCGGCTACGACGCCTCCCGCACCGCCCGCACCCGGGCTGGGCGCACCCATCTCGCCGGTCATGACGGTCGGCTCGCCCAGGACGATGACGCCGCCATGCGCGGTCTGGTCGCCCATCCGCGCCGCCGGCAGGAAGTTGATGAAGACGCCCATCGACCCCATCACGATCACGTCCGGCGGTCCAACGCATGTCGCCATGTTGGTCACGGTCGCCGCGGGCAGCATGCCGACCAATACCGTCGGGACGCCGGGCGGCAGGATGGGGCCGCCGACATGCGGCACCAGCACCGTCACCATGGGGCAGGCGTGCATGTCCGTTATGCGTGATTGTGGCGGCACTCTCTGACCCCTCGCATCAGCTTCCCTGCTGGTTTCCCGGCAGAATTTGCAATCCCTTTAGAAATGCCTCGTAATCCGGACGCACCTGTTTCAGGTACGCCTCCACCGTAGTCAACGTAATAATGCCAACCCACAGCCCGACTCGCACATAGGTTTGTACATGCAGCATATCGGTTATGCCACTGGGCGTGTGGCGCACCATGAACAGGAACGACTGATCCGTGTTCGGAAATGCAAATGGCTGCGGCCCCGCAAGTTTTGGATCCTTCAGCGCTGCACCGATCAACCGCGCCTGCGCGGCGATGTAGTCGGCCAGCCCGTTCTCGTCCCGCAGCACGTCCTCGCCCAGCGATATGTTAGCCGCAATCTGGCCTGGGTCCGTGGTCATCTGGCGGATGCCGAAGTTGGGCACCAGCATCCAGCCACTGGGCAGCACACTTGCGCCCCATCGGCCGACCGACGAAAAGGGCCACGCGGGCTTCGCTGATCCTGCGTTTTCGGTCAAGTGTCACCGTCGGCTTTCACGTTCCGTCTCTCCACGCTGTCCAGTGTTGGCCAGACCCTTAGCTCTTCTTGCCGCCCTTGGTTCCGTCGTCCGCCTCGTCCGGCTTGGTCGGCGGGCCGGGGGGAGTCAACTGCGCCGGGCTGCCTGCGCCCGGAGCGCCTCCGCTATTGATCATCACCATGGTCCCGGAGATTGCGATGCCTGCGGGACCGATGTTGATGAAGCCGCCCGCACCCTTCAGGGTAAGCTCCAGCCCGCTCTCGATTACGACCGACATGCCCCCCTTGATATAGACCTCCATTCCGGCATCGACCGCGTAGTTCATGCCGGCCTTCTCGCCGATGTTCTGGCCTACGTTGAGCGAAAGATTTTGTCCGATCTTCCCATTCAGACTCGTTCCGACATCCAGATCGAGATTTTTGCCGATCTTGTCGACCATCGCTCCGGTAATATTCGCGTGCCGATCGCCGCCAACCTGTTCGAGTTGGTCACCAGTCACCATGAGCGAGTCCTTCCCGCCCACAAACCGGCGGCTGTCGTTCTCGATGCGATGGTCCATGTCCATCTCGGCGTTCAGGAAGATCTGTTCCGACCCCGTTTTATCCTCGAACCGCAGTTCATTGGCGTTGTCGGCCGAACCGCCTTTGCTGCTGCGCGTCACGATGCCGGTGCGCGTACTCATATCCGGCAGCGCGTACTTGGCCATGTTGACGCCGTTGTACACCGAGCCCGAGACCACCGGCTGATCCGGATCGCCATTAAGGAACTGCACCACCACTTCGTCGTTCACGCGCGGCCAGAAAAACGTTCCCCAGCCGTTGCCGGCCCAGGGCTGTGCCACCCGCACCCAGGTATTGTCGATCGTGTTCGACTTGCGCAGCCGGTCCCAGAAGAACTGGATGCACACCCTGCCCTGCTTATCCAGGTAAAGATCCTCGCCCTGCGGAGTCACCACCATCGCGGTCTGCGGCCCCATGATGCGCGGCTTGGGCGTGTGCGCCGGCGGACGAAACGTGCGCGTGCTCTCGATCGCCACGAAGCGGTTGGAATAGGGCTGGTTCGAGGCCGCGTCGCCCCCGCGGTACGGAGGACTCTGCTGGACGCCGTGCATCACCTCCGTTATCAGGTAGGTCTGATTCCACGCGCTGCGCGGGTGCATGGTCTGATCGAACGTGAAGCCGGGCTGAAACGTCCGCGCGGTTGATGTCCCGTGAAACTGGTTCGACGGCACATCGCTCGCATCGCGTTGCGCCCCCATGGTCATCTTGCCGTGATTTGGAGTCGGCAGTTCCTTGCTGACGAGCTTCACATAGCCGGCTTCGCCCGCCGGAAAGTGGTATCGCTCCCAGGAGTTGGCCCCTGTCGGAGCCGTACTCGATACAGGGTCGATTGCATGCGGCGAGTAAGTAAGAAAATCCACATCGCGCGAGCTGTGAGTGCCGGTCACCAGCGTCGCGGTCGCCCGAATGTCGCTGATAATCGAGTAATAAAGTTCCTCCTTGCCCGTCTGCGGCGAGTATTGCGCCTTGGACACCAACGGACACGGACTGTACGCGCTGCGGCTATCCGCGAAGACCACGGTATTGTCGCCGTTCTTGTGCTCGAAGTAGTAGAAGATGCCGAACTGCTCCGCCAGCCGGCTGATGAAGTTGAAGTCCGTCTCGTTGTATTGCGTGCAGTAATCCAGCGCCTGGTAAGTCTCCGTGGTGACGTCGGAAACGCTCAACCCGTAGGTGCTGATCACCTGCTTGATGATGGCCATCACGGCCAGTCCCTGGAAGACGCGGCAGTTGGTGCTGAGCGTCAGCAGCCACAGCGACGGCACGATCTGCGCGCGGTAGTGACTCAGTTCATCATCGCCGGAGGTCTGCTCGAAAGCCGCGACCACGCCGTTGAAATACCGTGTCCCCTGCACATCGAGCAGCGCCAGAGACAGTGTGGCCTTGGTCCCGACGATGTCCGCCGGATCGATCTCGGTTGTTGCATCGCCAAGCAGTTCCGCCGAGAACTCGAAGAGGCGAGAGATGCCCTCAACCCCTTCGAAGTTCTCGATGAGAAGCGCGTCCTGACCGAGGGTGCTGGCAAATTGCATCAGCCTTCCGGCCTGTTTATAGTCCGGCATTATCAGCCTCTTGTCCGCGTCCCATTACGCCATCGCCAATTCGGCTGCGTTCCACTCATAGTCCATCTTTCCGTCTTTCACCGTGAGCGCGACGGTCTCGACCATCCCGCCCTCGGCCAGCCGGCTGAGAATCTGCCGCGACATCTCCGGCAGCATCGTATTCGACAGGATGTTATCCACGTTGCGCGCGCCGCTTTCAACCTCGGTGCAGCGTTTGGCGATCTCATCCAGCAGCAACTCATCGTAGGTCATCGTCACCTTGTGGGTTTCGGCCAGCCGCTTCACGATCTTGTTCAGCTTCAGCCGGATGATCTTCTTCATATTCTCATCCCGTATCGGGAAGTACGGCACAATCAGCATGCGTCCCAGGAACGCCGGTTTGAAGATCTTGTTCAACTCCGGCTTCATCGCCGCCAGCAGCCCATCTTCGTTCGGCATCGTCTCCGGATCGGCCGTCAGCTTCATCAGCGTGTCGGTCGCGGCGTTGCTGGTCAGGATGATGATGGTGTTGCGGAAGTCGATCTCGCGTCCCTCGCCATCTTCCATGCGGCCCTTGTCGAAGACCTGGAAGAACAGCTCGAGCACGTCCGGATGCGCCTTTTCCACCTCATCCAGCAGCACCACCGAATACGGCCTGCGGCGCACGGCCTCGGTCAGCACGCCGCCCTCGCCGTAGCCGACATAGCCCGGAGGCGATCCCTTCAGAGTCGAAACCGTGTGCGCCTCCTGGAACTCCGACATGTTGATGGTAATCATGTTCTTTTCGCCGCCGTAGAGCAGGTCGGCCAGCGCGATCGCGGTCTCAGTCTTGCCCACGCCGCTCGGTCCAACCAGCATGAATACGCCTACCGGTTTCACGGGATCGTCCATGTTGGCGCGCGACGTAACGATACGCTGCGCGATCGCCGAAAGTCCATGATCCTGCCCGATGACCCGCCGCTTCAGGTGGGTGTCCAGCGTCAGCACCGTGGCGATCTCGTCCTTCAGCATCTTGCCCAGCGGAATGCCGGTCCACGCCGCGATCACCTCGCCGACAATCTGCGAGTCCACTGCAACGCGCATCATGCCGGTCTCGCCCTGCATGTCGATCAGCTCCTTTTCGAGCATCTGCAGCTTCTCGCGCACCCCGGCCGGAGGATCGGCCTTCTTCGATTTCGCCTCTTCCAACTGCGCCTGCAGCTCGCGAATGCCGGCGACGGAGGTCTTCTCTTTCTCCCACTGCGCTTCGAGAACCTTCTTCTCCTCGTTGCGCATCGCGATCTGCTGCTCGATCTCCTTCAGCCGCTCGCTGTGGTCGCCGCCAATCGACTCCTCCCGTTCAAGAATGCGTTTCTGTACCTCCAGGCTGTCGACCTCGCGCGAGACATTCTCAAGCGTCGCGGGCTGCGAGTTCTGCCCCAGCGACAGGCGCGCGCAGGCCGTGTCGAGCACACTGACCGCCTTGTCCGGCAACTGACGCCCCGCCAAATAACGGTGCGACAGCTTGACCGTGGAGGTGATCGCCTCATCCAGAATGCGCAGGTTGTGGTGCTTCTCGAGCGACTTCACGATGCCCCGCAGCATGGTGCAGCAAACCTCTTCGGTGGGCTCCTCGACCTTGACCACCTGGAAGCGCCGGGCCAGCGCCGGATCCTTCTCGAAGTATTTCTTG
>CAXTMK010000022.1:42221-47208 GCA_964245315.1 uncultured Acidobacteriaceae bacterium
GGCTTCAGCAGGTTGGCCGCGTCGTTCTGGCCGGCCTGGCCGCCCGCGCCGATCATGGTGTGCGCCTCGTCGATAAAAAGAATGATCTTCTCGGTCGACGACTTGACCTCGTTGATCAGGCCCTTAAGGCGATTTTCGAACTCGCCCTTGACGCTCGCGCCCGCCTGCAGCAGCGCGAGATCGAGCGTGTGGATATGCACGCCTTTCAACGCCGGAGGCACCTCGTCCGCCGCGACGCGGTTGGCGAAGCCCTCCACCACGGCGGTCTTGCCGACGCCGGCCTCGCCGGTAAGGATGGGATTGTTCTGCCGCCGCCGCATCAGAATGTCAATCATCTGGCGCACTTCGCTGTCGCGGCCGAGCACCGGATCGATCTTGCCTGCTTTGGCGTTGGCCGTCAGGTTGACCGTGTACTGATCGAGGTGCGGCGTCTTGCCGCCCGACGGGCTGGGCGCGTCGCCGGGTGCCTTTTCGCCGCCCGTCATGGCTCCGGCGCCGCTGGCCCCGAGCGGCGACTGCAACTCGCGCGAGGTGCCCACGATGTCGTAGAACGCGACCCGCAGACCCTCCGGCTCGACCTTGCGGAACTCGCCCGTGATCTCCTTCACCACGCGCGCCAGCTCCTCGTTCTGCAGCAGCGCCAGCAACGTAAGCCCGGTGCGCACGGTGCCCGCGTTGAATTCGATCGACGCCAGCGTCCACGCCTCGCTCAGCATCTTGACCAGCGTGGGCGAGAAGGCCGGCGACCGCGCATTGCCGCTCTTCAGCTTATCCAGCGACCGCTGCAGGTCGGCCGTCAGCCGCGATTTGTCGACGCCGAAGTGGCGCAGGATCGCCGCGATATCGTTGTCGCTCGCATCCAGCGTCTTCAGCAGGTAGTGTTCGATCTCGATGTCATAGTGCGCGCGCGACACGCAGAGCCCGGCAGCCGCTTCCAGCGTACTGCGGGTGGTGTCGTTCAATTTAGCGATCAGTGATTTCAAATTCAGGCTCATGCCAATCCCTCTTATCGTCGATGTGTTGCTGACTCACAACTCTTAACTCAGGACTATCAGATCAATGCTTGTAAAGCTGAACAAACGCGCTAAGCGCGCCAACCTGGGCCATGCCATAGTGCTTCCATTTACCGATTCAGCGATCTTATCCGTCTTCAATGTATTTGGTCTTCTATTCTTCCTATTTGAGCAAAAAAATCGCATCGCCCGGGTCGACCTGCATCGGTTTCGTCTTCAGCCAGCTCACCAGTCCCAGCCGCGGCTCATCCCGGCCGCGAAGTCCCAGCTCACACGAAGGAACTCCCTCGCGCTTCAGGATCAACTGCACCTCCGCCTCGAAGTGGCCCGAGGAAAAGAACCTGACCCAGGCTTCGAGATCGCGGTACGCCCCCGGCCCAGGCAGGAAACTAACGTAATCCTTGAAATCGACCGGCCCGATGCGAATGCGGATGCGTCCATGATGCTCCCAGACCTCGTCGCCGACCACCGCGCCGCGTCCCAGCTGCAGGCTTGAGCGATTGGCGCCGCCAAACGTAGTCCGGTTTTCAGGCGGCAACGACCTCCATGTTCCGGCGAATTGAACGATTGTAACTGGAACATCAAAGTAATCTTCGAGAATCTGTTTCAACGATCCCGCCGACTTGACGTGCCGCCCCAGCAGACCTGCGTAAGCCAGAAAAGCTTCATCGGGCAGAGCGCTGCGATCGGCCAGGCCCGCCGTGCCAAGACCCAGAAAATCCATCAACCGCGGCGTAAGGCCATCGACCCTTCCGGCTTCGACCCCGACAAAGAAACGGTACTTCTCCCAGCCGCGATAAAACAAAGAAATAATGCGATGGTTGAATATATCGAAGAAATCGCGCATCGCGACATCTTTGTTTTTCAGCTGCAGCAGAAGATACTCGGTATAAGCGTTGGGCAGAATCGTGATCGACGCGCACAAACCCATAAACTGCACGATCAGGCGCAGTTGACCGCTGTCGTCCCGATCGAGCGAATACAGCTGGCTCGGCGGAAATGAAAGCGAGGTGTGCGCCGCGAACCGTATTGCCTCGCTGTCGGGTGGAACGAAGTAGCCCACGGGCTTCGCGCTCCGCTCCATTCGCTCGAGCATCCGCACCGCCTGAAAGAACTCGACACGGAAGACTTCTTCGTCCATGATGGCGCGCAGCTTCTCGAACCGCCACAGGTGCTCGCGGTCTTCAGCCGAAAGCTCGCCCACGGAGCCGGGGTCGATCGCTATAGCAGTGTCTCGGTTCCAGCTCGAGGCGGCCATGTGTTCATCGGCTCCTTTCTCAGATTTGTCCGCGCCGTCAGTTGCGAAAAGCTGTTCATCGACGCGTATCCGGCCAGAAACCTGTCGATCACCGCCGCGAACAGATACGCGCTGCCGCCGGTAAATTGCTGCTCGTCCAGCTCGATGTCGACCGCCGTGCCGCGGGCCGGCGTAAGGCCGTAGTCTGACTCCACCATCGCAAAGTGCGGCCGCGAGCGCAGATCCTCGATCGCCCGAATCTGGTTCTCCAGGTAATTGGAATCGCTGAAGTTGTGCAGCCGAAGCACCTCCTGCAGCGCCTTCTTGCCCTCTTCGCTGACGGATAGATAGTTCAGCGAGAGCTGCGAGATCAGACGCCACAACTGGCCCGCGCCATCCGGCGGATCGAAGCTCCTGGTCGGACGCCGCAGCGCCGTCACCAGCTTGACCGCCGGATATCCCTGCACCTCGAAGTCGCCGTTGGCCGAGCCGAAGGTCAGCCGCGACGGCAGATCGAAGTTCGTGCAGTTGCATCGCACCGTCAGCACATCGGCATCCGGATCCTTCATCCGCCCGCTCAGGTCGACCACCGAGATGCGGATCGTCGACGGCTTGCGCTCTCCGAGCTCGTTCAGCTTGCGCGTAGCGCTCCAGAACGATATCTCCTTGGCCTCCCGCGTCTGGTAGCGATAGCTGTAGATCGGCTCCAGCGTTACCGTCTCGCGCACCTTCGGGTTGGTCGCGACCACCTCGTCGATGCTGTAAATCTCCATTACCTCGGATTGGCGGGCGTCCGGGACGACAGCGTAATCGGTGCGCGTCTGCGAGATCAGGATCGGCTCTGCCGACTGCTCGAACAGGTTGATGGCCGGCGTGCAGCCCAGGCGTAGCGTGCGCTCGTTCACACCCAGTTCCAGCACCTGCTGCCGTTCCGGCCGCTCGAAACGCGAGAACAGCAGCACCAGATCGACCTCGCGCCCGAAGTCCGCCTGCACCAGCGCCTCCAAGCCCTCGAGGTCGAAGAACAGGAACTTTTCCGGCAGCGTAAAGTATTCCTGCAGCAGGCGATGGCCATCGACGGAGCGGCGATGGACGGGCAGCACATTCTCGCCTGCCGCAAAGCCCGCCATCTTCAGGTTGCAGGCATCCAGCGAGAGGATACGCTTCTCGCCGCCGATCTCCAGCACCTGAATCTCGATGCAGTTCTGCGCCAGAAGCTCGTACAGCGGGAAGACCACGCCCGCATCGCCGGCCAGGTAGAACTGCAGCTTGCGCAGGATCGGATCGGTCAAGCCGCCGAACGTCACATCCGCTCCGCAGCTCAGGCGCAGCCGCACCGCCGCGACCGCCTGCGTCCCAACCGTCGAGCGCACCGGGCGCTGCAGCCGCTCCGGCTGCCTCCACTCCGCCTCCGAGACACGCAGCGGCCACAGCGCGACGTCGTACGACGTCTTGAAGCGCACCGGCATTCCGTCCACCGTCTGCCGGCTCAACAGCACGGTCTCGCGCGGCACGGTCAGGCCCGCGGTCTTCTTGCCCTGCGCGGGATCGGGCAGCATCTCGACCACCGTCATGGCGGGAATGGGCCGCAGATAACTTGGGTACAGCACATTCAGCAGCGACTCGCTCAGCTGCGGGAAATCGTCGTCGAGACGCCGGTGCACACGCGCCGCCATGAACGCAAACGCCTCCAGCAGACGCTCCACATGCGGGTCGGCGCAGGCGTCCGGATCGAGCAGCAGACGGCCCGCGATGCGGGGATGCTTGCGCGAGAACTCGCCCCCCATCTGCCGCAGGTACGTCAACTCCCGTTCGTAATACTCCAGCAGCTCTTCGCGCATTCCTACTTCACCTCATACTCGCCGCTGATGATCTCGAGCACGGTATCGAAGCTGATGTCCTCTTCACCATCTTCAAATACCAGCATGCCGTCCACATGAAAGCGCAGGCTGCGCGCCAGCGTGTCCGATCGCACCAGGTGGACGCGGGGGTCGCGAATCCTCGGCTCATGCGTGCGCAAAGCCTGCAGAATCGCCATCAGCACCGCGGTAGGATCGTGCCCCCGAAGCGCGGTCAAATCCGGCAGGCCGAAGGTGAAGACCGAAACCGACGCCAGCTCGTATTTGTCCACTTCCGTCACAAATGCCCTGCGCGAATTCAGCAGCCACTCCACATCCCGCTTGATTCCCTCCCGGTACATGCGCAGCGACGCACCCCGCGTCGTCGGCCACTCCTCGTAGTCGGTAAGCCGGTCGATCAGCGACTGGGTTATCAGCCGTTCGTTTTTACTTTTGGCCATTGCACCTCTGCGACATCGTCATTCCCGCACGGTCAGCGCCGCCTGCGGGTCCAGCCGGCACAGGCGCTCGAAGATCGCCTCGCGATCCTGCTCGTTGGCGTTGCGCTGATCGAGGCACTTCAAATAAAGGCTCAACGGAGCCGACAACATCTCCGCCGACTCCCACGTCTCCAACGACCGGCGCTCCATCTCCAGCGAAAGATCCCGCAGTACCGGATAGGCGACCGCGCCCTGGTTCGCGGTCAGGCATAGCTGGGCCATCTGCACACGGCGTTGGAAGCGCATGCGTCCGCTGGGCTGCTGCTCGGAGTCGCGCACCAGCATGCTGATGGCCTCCGCGACGCGTCCGCGTTTCAGCACCTCCTGCGCGGTGTCGAAGATGTCGGGGGCCTGCTCCGCGGAGATATAGACCGGCTGCTTGACCGGCTCAGGTTCGGG
>CAXTMK010000023.1:0-25432 GCA_964245315.1 uncultured Acidobacteriaceae bacterium
CTGAAGGGCAGTGCAGCGAGGCCTGGAGAGCGGCGGCGGTTTGCGGGTTTGGGGTGGGGAGAACCCAGCGGGTTGCAGACATGTTACTTACCACAACTCACACGAATGTAGCTGCCGGCGACGCAGGAGTTCACCGCCTCGGAGATCTTTTCGACATGCATCTTAACTATGGTGCAGTTGTTGCTGGTCAATTCCACAATGGCAATCTGGCGACCCGAGAGATCTTGCTGGTAAGAGAGATTTTGATCGCAAGTCAGAAGAACTTCGAATCCGGCAGCCTCAGCGGCCCGAATCAACTCTCCGTTCACGGTCCGGTCCCAACCCATGGCGAGTGCTGTGGTGACAAGATAGCCAGTGAGATGGCGCCGTAGCTTTCGTGGGGTGTTCTGGTCGAACAAGATGTTCATCCGGCAGATTGCGTCGTGATGCGTTTGTTCGCATAGGCCAGAACTGCAATGATGTCGTCCGGACTCAGGTCAAAGTTGTAGGCGATATCTTCGACGGACTCGCCCGATTCGTAGTTTTCCAGCACACTGTCGGCCTGCACACGAGAATTACGCACTAGCGGCACCCCGGAAACCTTCCCCGGAATGACTTCTACATACGGACATTCGCTCCAGTCCATAACAACCTCCATCACGCACAGTTTACTCGTCGCTGTCGTCGACAACCAACCCGCCGATATCCGTCGCCGCTTCCATCAGATCCTGGAAACGGTCGTACCAGTCGGTCGATGTCTCAAACAGAAACATCACGCCCTGGTGCGCAAACCCCAGCTGTAGATATCCCGCCTTGCCGACGTGCTTGATCAGCGCCTCGGCATCGTCGATGTCGATATCCTCGTCTTCGGGGAAGTTGTGGTCGCGCAGCTGTTCGAGCAGGATGGCGACATCTGACTTCTCGAGAATCACCTCGCTCATGGTCAGGAACGGCGCGCCGGCGGCCTTCGCATGTTCGACAAAGTCCTTCCAGCCGTCGGGATTGTCCTCTTCGAAGAGCACCGTGGGCACCTCTTCGGTGACGTAGCCGGGCATCCGGCGCATGCCGTGGCCGGCGATGAAGGCGACCATGTCGTCTTTGAGCGAGATCAGGTTATCGGGTTGCATTCCCTAAATTGTCTCACTTGTCTCTCTCGCGTGTGCGGATAAGCGGGTACAACATTCGGCATCGGGCCCCTTTCGCGATGCTATACTTTGGGTCTAAGCCATGATTTTTTCAAAGGATTACGTCGGATACCTGGCGCGCCAGACGGTCAAACAGCTGGAAGCCGCCAGGATGATTCACACGGACAAGCCGTTGCTGGTAAGCGAACGCGTAACAGCGGGGTTGATAGACGAGCTGTCGCTCGAAGACCGCATCAACGATGAGGTTCGCGTCATCCTGGAGGCGTTCCAGGATGACATGCGCAAGAGCGGCGCGAGCTACCCCGAAATGTTCAAGAAGGTGAAGAACGAACTCGCCCGCAAGTACAAGGCGGTGCTATGAGAGTCACAGCCGACAAATTGAACAAGCTCGCACACACGGTTGCCGACACGCTGGCCGAAATTCCGGAGTGCGACTTCCTCGAGGATCGCAACACCATCCGCCAGGAGGCCCGCAAGATCCTGACCAGGCTGCTGACCGACGAGATGAAGCTCGACGCCGGCGCGCGCCAGAAGATCGCATCCCAGCGCAAGATCATCGTAGAAGGCTCGCAGGAGTGGGACATTCTCTACCGCAAGTATTACAACGACGAGGTCAAAAAGCTGGGATTGTAGAAGTATCCAAGGTCTCAGGTGTGTCGCGGGAACTACTTTTGCTGGACCGCCGAACGTTTGGTATAGTAGACAAGTTGCGTGGTACAGGCTGAAATTGCGTGCCTGTATCTATATGGCGTTATGGTGTAACTGGTTAACACGTCGCCCTCTCAAGGCGAAGAGTCCGGGTTCGAGCCCCGGTAACGCTACCAAAATGAACAATTTACAGACACAATCAAGTCGAACATACTAAATACTGAGATGGGCACTGAGTATTGGCCTGCGGAGGTTAGTTTGGCTCTCGTCTGATATCGCCCACCATAATGCAGTTATGGAAGGCGAAGGCTTCTAATATCCATGCGTTGACTGTTGCAACACGAATCAGCCGCTTGACGCGACCGCTAAGACTTCGCCATTAGGTGCCTACCGGGTACACCCCCGCGAATCCCCGCATCGGTTCGGATACCCACGCCCGCAGTGCGCGAGTAATTCTGAGGTTCTGATATCCACCGCTAACGAGTGCATGTGAGTTGACCAGCCAGATTAATCGCTATAATCCTGCGATGGCAGAAGAAAGCATCGTGTCAAAGCTGAGACAGCTACTCAACAACCGTATAACGGACGAAAAGTCAGTTGTTTATGACCTGCCCCCTTTTTCTCATCCACTGATAACTGGAGTTTCCCGGTTTTGGTTTTGCTTTGAGATTTTATTCTCATCGCCGTCGTCGAGGCTGTGCGGATGTGGGAAGCGCACTTTGCTTTCCATATCTGCATAGCCTGTTTTCTGCCGGAACTCCTCCGGCGTTCTGTAGTCCAGCGAGCTATGCGGGCGTTCGCAGTTGTACTCCCGCCGCCAGTTCGCCAGCGTCTCCCGCACGTCGTTCAGGGTGCGGAACCAGCTCGTGTTGAGGCACTCGTCGCGCAGCCGGCCGTTGAAGCTTTCGACATGTCCGTTCTGCATCGGCTTGCCCGGCTCGATGTGGACCAAGCCGATCTTCCAGTCCTCCGCCCATCCGATCATGCGCCGCGAGGTGAACTCAGGCCTGTTGTCCGAGCGCACCTGTTCCGGTCGACCGCGCTCGGCGACCGCCCGTTCCAGCACCCGCGTTACGCGCCCTGAACCCAGGCTGAAGTCGGCTTCGAGCGCCAGACACTCGCGCGTGTACGCATCCACCACGGTCAGGATGCGGACCATCCGCCCCGTCGCCAGTCCGTCCACCACGAAGTCCATCGCCCACTCCTGGTTCGGCCCGGTCAGCCGCGGCTCGACCGCGCGATCCCGCACCAGGCGCTTGCGCTTCTTCCTGCGCACACTCAGACCCTCCTCCAGATACAGCCGATACACCCGCTTCACGTTCGCCTCATGGCCGCGTCGTTCGAGCAGCGCATGCAGCCGCCGATATCCGTAGCGAGGCTTCTGCCGCGCCAGCTTCACCATCTCCTCGCGCAACTCCGCGTTGCGGTCCGGCCTCGGCTCATATCGGTAACTCGATCGCTCCTCGCCCAGCAGCTTGCAGGCCGTGCGTTCACTCAGACCGTGCTCGACCTGAGCGAACGCAACATCGACTCTTAGACCGGCAAGCTCCAGCCGTTTTTTCGGATCACGCCCTTCAGCGCCTCGCCGTGCAGACTCAGCTCCGCCACCAACAGCTTCAACCGGCGGTTCTCATCCTCCAACGTCTTCAGCCGCTGGGCCTCGCTCACATCCATCCCGCCGAACTTCTGCTTCCACTGGTAGAACGTCGCAGCACTGATCCCATGCTCTCGGCAAAGATCCGCTGTCTTCACCCCCGACTCATGCTGCTTCAGGATCCCAATCACCTGCTCTTCGTTGAATCGACTCTTCTTCATCGCTTCGCTCCCTCGCGCTTAGATTACGAGAGAACTCCAGTTTTCAATGGCAGAGTTTTCAGGGGGCACGTCATTTACTTGCTAGTCCAAGTCAGAAAGTTGTTGGATAGACAGGCATCAGCAAACAACTCAAAATCGTTGCTCTTGTACTGCCACTGGGCGATTCACGTTGACTTAGACAGAAAAGGCACAACGATGGACTTCCTGCGGAGGGTGGACCGCTGGGTCACGAATAGAATGTTTGGGTTAACACCTGTCGGCACATGGACGTATTCCGATGAAGTAGCTCTTTTCAACGAGTTTCTGTTTCTAGACACTTTTCGTAGCGAATTGCAGCAGTTGTTAGAATCTCACGATCTCCCCGCCTCAATGTGTCAAGAAGACAAGCTATGGTATGACTTCCTTGCGCAGTATGCGGGCGTGATAGAAGACGGAAGCCTCTGCCTGGCAAGTGATAAAGCTGGTGAGGTGACGGCGGTAGATCGGGTCATCTTTACAAAAGGCCCTGCGTTGCCAGACGGACATCATGTGCCGTTTGTAATTCATTGGGAGATTGCATTAAAGGATGGAAGACGAGTCAAAGCCAGCTTCAACACGGTTGAGAGCCAGTATGCGCAGATGACGATGCATTCGAGAGAGGTGAGCTAATGAACCTAGTTCATAGAACCTATAGCTTAAGCATTCCAGATGCTCGCCCGTCACCGCCGGTCAGTTTCTCTTGCACCCTTGCGCAGATGCGCGGTAGGGTCTCAGAAGCGCTAAGCCGGTCGGCAGAGCGCTCCCCATGTTGCACCCTTTGCCGGTAGGCAGAGCGGGTCTAGCCGGTAGGCAAGTCCTGGATGAGAACAACCATTCCAATCGAGGACTAATACCATGCCTACTACGCAGATTGCCGACATCATCGTCCCCGCACAATTCACCGCCTATCAGGTTGAGAACTCCCTTGTATCGACTGCGCTGTTTCAGTCGGGAGTTGTCGCCAAGAATGGCCTTATCGCTGACCAGCTTGGGGCTGGCGCTACCAACTTCACAGTACCCTTCTGGGCAGACCTCGGCGACACGGAAGCTGACATTACCAGCGACGACCCAACCGTGCTATCCACTCCGCAGAAAATCGGCGCTGGTAAGCAGACAGTTCGCAAGAGCTTTCTCCATGCGTCATGGTCTGAGATGTCCCTGGCGTCAGAGCTTGCCGGTAGCAGCGCTCTCCAGCGAATCCAGAGCCGCGTGACCGCCTGTTGGGATAGGCAGATGGAACAGCGCCTCATCGCATCGCTTGGCTATGTGACCAGCGAACTATATCGAACCTTCTATCAGGACAGCGCAACAAATATCGAATCATGGCTGCGCCGGAAACTGAGCGCCAGATAGCCGGACTACTGCGCCTTCAGGTGCGGCACATGTTCTATCTGCATCAATTCGTCTTACGGCATTCGGCCGCGCTGACGTTTGCGGTTCTGGTGACGTCGATAGGCTGTCAAATATCGCTCATCCTCGGCATAGGAGCCTGGAAAGACTTTAGGGACGGGTCTGAGCTTCAGGTCCGCGTCGACATTTACAAAGGTAAAGACACAGTTGTTGCTGAGCGCCGTCATTAGCCTGTCCCGGCTGATCCTTGTAATGGATGTCTCCACTGTGATGGATGTCCGTCCGGTGTAGGTGATCTGGCTGACAAAGTGCAGCTTGTCACCCATTCGAACCGGCTGATAAAAATCGATCCGGTTGGAAGATACGAGGAG
The DNA here is from genome assembly GCA_964245315.1 of uncultured Acidobacteriaceae bacterium. Lineage (GTDB taxonomy): Bacteria > Acidobacteriota > Terriglobia > Terriglobales > Acidobacteriaceae > Edaphobacter. The sequence goes on from CAXTMK010000023.1 coordinate 5,327, forward strand.
AGCGCGGTGATCCGCGATCATCTCTGCGCAAATGTGAGCGTACATGTAGGCATGGTGGATCACATGTCCGCCAAAGATGGTTTGCGGCACGTTCTCGTATTCTGGATAGGTCCGCTCCCAACCACTCGTAATCAGATTTCGCGCAAGCAGCCGAACTTCGGAGGGAGCATCCAGATCCCGGTGCAGCTCGTGCAATAACGCGTACTCTTCAAGCGTTGGAGGCTGGATGGTGCTGTTGCGGAGGCGTTCTGACCTCCTCTCACCGGCACGACGCGACCGGCGCTTCTCCTCGTCTGTCTTGTATTCGAGCGGTTGTACGAGGAGGCTCCGTCCATCCTTGCGCGCTACCATCGTAAAGTAGCAGCTTGCGATATGGACTTTTTCGGCGCCCCCCTGTTCGATCCGTACGCCCACTTCCATCGAGGTTCTACCGACAAAGTTTATTCGGGCGTGGAAGAGCATGTCCTGCTCTATGTCCGGCGCATTGCGCACATCGAGGTCATCCATTGCCGCAGTAACGACGCGAGCGTCGGGTTCGAACTCCCGCACATACCGCAGGGCGGTTTCTTCGGCCAGCTTATCCAGTACTTCGAGGAGCATGCCGACTCGCACGTTTGCCTGCACATGATCATCCGTCACCATAAACCTGCGGCGGAGGTTCGCATCGGAACTAAGGCTCAACCGTTCTGTGATGGATGTATCTGCAGGCGTCATGATTGATTGAGTACGATTTCCTCACCTCTCAGTTCATCACCGATCCGCCATCGACGATCAGCGTCTGCCCGGTCATGAAATCGCTGGCAGCCGACAGCAGAAAGGCAACCGTTCCGGTCAGATCGTCCGGGAGCTGATCCCGCACCAGACATCTGGAATTCACCGTGTTCTGAATGGCGGCTTCGGGGTAGAACCGGTTGTTCACGAGGCCTTCGCTCAGCGTGAGACCGAGGGCTGCACAGTTGACACAGATGCCATCCTTGCCCGCCTCGCGAGCCACCGCGCGGGTCATCGCGATCACGGCTCCTTTGAGGCAAGCATCAAAGGAGTACCGGACGCCGGAGCGATGGGAACTCCTTGCCAACTGGACTGCAAGATCCACGCCGTCCGCACTGGCACTGCGCTCGGTGCGCGGGACGCGGCGGTCCGATGGGCGAACGACCCCAAAGGGTTCACCGTCGCCTGGGATCATAACGCCGCCGATGAGACTTCCTGACGGCAGCTGGACTTCATCTGGAGCAAACACGAAATCTTCGAGCATCGATTCTCCAAAACGTTGCGTTGCGCTATGCCGGCGGAGGAACTTCAGGACTGATACGAAAACGAACGTGTTCATGTTTAGCATCTCCTAATGAGAAGGCGCAATGAAAATCATTTGCATTGAAGAACACGGTATCGATACCGCAATCGCGAACGCGATCCGTCAGGTGCATTCTCCAGAGACCGCCTATTTTGCTGACTGGGGCAGCCGCGTCAAAGACAAGCCGGTGGACGATTTGCGTCCTCGACTGTTACCCGGCGAAGTGTGGTCGCAGACGGGCCTGGACTTGGGTTCAGGTCGAATCGCCGCCATGGACGAGTACGGCGTCGACATGCAGGTGCTGTCGATCAGCAACCCGACCCAGTTTGCGCCGGCAGCTCAGGCTGGCGATTTAGCGCGGAAGGCGAACGACAGACTGGCGGCTGCGGTAAGTGCCAACCCGACACGCTTCGGCGGGTTCGCAACGCTTCCCTGGAAGGATCCACCCGCGGCGGCAAAGGAACTGGAACGCGCCGTGAAAGAACTCGGCTTATATGGGACGCTTCTCGTTGGGCGGCCCGGCTCGACATTTCTGGATGATGTTCGCTACGAGCCCGTGCTTGCAACGCTGGAGGAACTTGGCGTTCCAATCTACATCCATCCTGGTCTCCCGCTTCCCCAGGTTCGCGAACCTTATTACGGGGGTCTGGATAAGGAGGTCAGCGCGAGGCTTTCCTGTTTTGGATGGGGCTGGCACCATGAAGCGGGCATACAAGTGATTCGCTTGATGCTGTCGGGCAAGTTCGATAAGTTCCCGAAGCTGCAGGTCATCAGCGGTCACTGGGGAGAAATGGTTCCGTTCTACCTGCAACGCATGGACGACACGATTCCTCAGGAGGCATCGGGACTGTCTCGCACGATTACTGAGACGTACAAGGCGCATGTTTCTGTGACGCCGAGCGGGATGCTCGATCTGCCCCATTTTGAATTCATTCATACAGTTCTTGGCGCTGACCGCATCATCTATTCCATCGATTACCCATACCTGACAATGGGTGGGGCGCGCAGCTTTCTCGAAAACCTCCCGACCGGCCCGGAGGATAAGGAAAAGATTGCGCATGGGAATGCGGAGCGATTGTTCAGGCTGTGATGCCACGCTTCAGTCCACCGAGCTGCATGTCGAGCATTTCAGCGTAGTCGAGCTGTCCCTGGCGCCAGTCCGGGTCAGGCTGGGTGATCCACCAGCGCAGTGCCGCCGTGAACGAGAGGAAGGTATTGCGAGCTATGGTGCCGGGGTCGATCCCTGAACGAAGTTCGCCACTTTCCTGTGCTGCGGTGACAAGTCTCTCCATGCCTTCGAGGAGCCGGATTCGCACCTTCAAATAGCGGTCGAGGTGCAGGCCGGGTGTTTCCAGAACCGTTTCACTGAGCAGGATGCGTGAGAGGACCGGCGTTTCCGCGAACAAGGTGTAATGCGGGTCGGTGATTGCCAAAACATTATCGCGAAATCCTTTCCATGGCCGGGTGGTCGCGAGCGCGTTTGCCGTCAAGGTGTCGATCTCCTCGTTGAAGATGAGGAAGATCAGGTCACGCTTGTGGCTGACGTAGTTGAAGAGGGTTCCGACTCCGAGCCCGGCAGACTCCGCAATCCCGCGGAGGGTGGCTTCATCGTAGCCATAATTTGAGAAATGTTCGCGGGCGGCCAGCATGATCCGCCGATTCCGTTCGCGTTTGGCTCGCTCGCGTACACCAAGAAGCCTGGGTAAAACGGTTGCGGGCATCGATAAAGTCTGCACGTTTGCTCCCTTGCCACGAAGTGCTGATCGGAGGTGAATTGGGTCGAATGACCACAAACTGAGGGATGATAACCTTCCTTGCGGGTCGAATGGCTCAAGCATACACGTCTTTGCATTCTCCCGTAAAAATAAGTATTGACAATGTTGAACTGCATACGGCATGATGCCCGAGCAATCAAAAAGGAGAACGTGTTCATGAATTTAGCGGCGGAGATCAAAATTCCTATCCTTCACCACGTCAACCTGAAGACGATCCGGATGTCGGAGATGATCGCGTGGTATGGCAAGGTGATTGGCTCACGCAAGCAGTTCCAGAACGAAGTCATGGGTTTCATCACCAACGATGAGGCTCCGGGGCGGATCGCGCTGCTCAGCAGCCCGAAGCTCACGGATGACCCGGACCGGGCGACTCACACGGGAATGCATCACTCGGCATTTGAGTATGCCTGCGTGGAAGATCTGCTTCAGACGTGGGTACGGCTGAAGAATGAAGGCATTGAACCTCACATGTGCCTCGATCACGGATTTGTGCTTTCGTACTACTATGTCGATCCGGACGGCAACAGCGTGGAGTTGCAGGCGGACTGGAACAACGATTGTGCTACGTCGTGCGCGTTTATGGAAAAGTCCCAGACGTTCGCCTCCAATCCAGTGGGCCACTTTGTTGACCCAACGAAAATAGAGGAAGCGCGCAAAAAAGGTGCGAGCATTGAGGAAATCCATCGCAGAGCCTACGAAACAGGTGAGTTCGAGCCGGCGACGCGTCCCGATATGCGCATGGCGATCTAGCCCGGTCGCGTAGCTCGGGCGATGCTTCTACGCACTGGTTTCGAAAGCAACTTATCCCCTTGGAGGATGATGGTGGAAGCATACGACGGGCGCCAGAAGAGCGCGGGCGGAAAGTTCCGCACTGCGATCGAAGAAGAGAAGCCCCTGCAGGTTGCCGGCGCGATCACCGCGTACGCGGCGCGCATGGCTGAGACGACCGGCTTCAGGGCGCTCTATCTTTCCGGCGGCGGCGTCGCGGCCAATTCGCTTGGACTGCCCGATCTTGGCATCAGCACAATGGAAGACGTGCTGACCGACGCTCGCCGTATCGTGAACGCGACGACGCTGCCTCTGCTGGTTGATATCGACACGGGCTGGGGCGGCGCATTCAACATCGCACGCACCGTCAGGTCCATGGAGCAGGCCGGAGTTGCGGCGGTGCATATGGAAGACCAGGTTGGCACCAAGCGCTGCGGCCATCGTCCGGGCAAGGAGATCGTCTCCAGGGATGAGATGGTCGATCGCATCAAGGCCGCGGTCGATGCGCGCGTCGATCCGGAGTTTGTCATCATGGCGCGGACGGATTCGCTGGCCGGGGAAGGACTCGCGGCGGCGCTCGATCGCTGTGCGGCCTATGTTGAAGCGGGCGCGGACATGATCTTTCCCGAGGCGGTCACAGACCTGGAGCTGTACCCCAAATTCAAGGCAGCTGCCAACGTTCCTATCCTGGCCAACATCACCGAGTTTGGCCATACGCCGCTCTATACGTGCGAACAACTTGGAGCGGCCGGAGTCGACATCGTCCTCTTTTGCTGCTCGGCCTATCGAGCCATGAATGCGGCCGCGCTGAAGGTATACCAGGCCATTCGTGCAGAGGGTACCCAACAGGGCGTTCTCGAGACGATGCAGACGCGGGCCGAGCTTTACGACTTTCTCGGTTACCACGAGTACGAGCAGACCCTCGATCGGCTGTTCGCAAAGAATAAACCGTCTTGATGAACGTTTTCCCGGAGGCAGTCATGAGTGCAGTATCAGTTGAAGAAATGCCGACGTTCAAGCCCAAGAAATCGGTTGCCCTTTCGGGCACGGCGGCGGGCAACACCGCGCTTTGTACGGTTGGGCAAAATGGTAATGAGCTGCACTATCGCGGGTATGACATTCTCGACCTGGCGACAACCTCGGAGTTTGAAGAGGTTGCGCATCTCCTGGTGCATGGAACGCTACCGACGTCCGCGGAGCTCGCTGCGTACAAGAGCAAGCTGAAGGCGCTGCGTGGATTGCCCGCAGCGGTCAAGTTGGCGCTGGAGTGTCTGCCGGCGGCGGCGCATCCGATGGACGTGATGCGAACCGGTGTTTCGGTGCTGGGCTGCGTCCTGCCGGAGAAGGACGATCATAGTCAGTCTGGAGCAGTCGACATTGCGGACCGTCTCCTTGCCTCGCTGGGATCGATGCTCCTGTATTGGTACCACTTTGCAACCCATGGACGGCGGATCGACGTAGAGACCGACGACGACTCCATCGGTGCTCACTTCCTTCACCTGCTTCACGGGGGTATGCCGTCGGAGGCCTGGGTGCGCGCGATGCACACGAGCCTGATTCTTTATGCAGAACATGAATTCAACGCATCTACCTTTGCGGGCCGGGTGATCGCGGGCACCGGCTCGGACATCTTTTCGTGCATCACGGGAGCCATTGGCGCACTGCGCGGACCCAAACATGGCGGCGCAAATGAAGTCGCCCTCGACATCCTGAAGCGGTATGAATCGGCTGATGAAGCTGAAACGGATATTCGAAAGCGTATCGCTGCGCGCGAGGTCATTATCGGCTTTGGGCATCCGGTCTACACGGTCTCCGACCCTCGCAACAAGGTGATCAAGGAAGTCGCGCGTCAGCTTTCGGAGCAGGCGGGCAGCATGAAGCTGTATGAGATTGCCGAGCGCATCGAGTCGGTCATGTGGGAGGCCAAGAAGATGTTCCCGAACCTCGACTGGTTCTCCGCTGTCAGCTACCACGTCATGCGCATTCCGACTGCGATGTTTACGCCGCTGTTCGTGATGGCGCGCACCTCAGGCTGGAGCGCGCACGTGATTGAACAACGCATCGACGGCAAGATCATTCGTCCGGCCGCGAACTATACCGGCCCGGAAAATCGCGCGTTCGTTGCGCTCGCCGACAGACAGTAATCAGGGAGATCAAGTGTCTGGATTTATCAGCAGGGATGTGCAGGAGTACGACAAGGTCATCGTCGACATCGTCGACTATGTACGCGCGTTTGAGATCGAGAGTGAACTGGCGTATACAACAGCGCGCCACTGCCTGATCGATACGCTCGGCTGCGGGCTGGAGGCGCTGGAGTATCCCGCATGCACCAAGCTGCTCGGGCCGATCGTGCAGGGCACCGTTATGCCGAACGGAGCGAAGGTGCCGGGCACGCAGTTCCAGCTTGACCCGGTGCAGGCGGCCTTCAACATCGGCGCGATGATCCGCTGGCTGGACTTCAACGACACCTGGCTGGCCGCCGAGTGGGGTCATCCTTCCGACAACCTGGGCGGCATTCTCGCAGTCGCTGACTGGCTCTCGCGGAACGCCATCGCCGTCGGCAAGGCTCCGATCATGATGCGCAAGGTGTTGACCGCGATGATCAAGGCGCACGAGATTCAGGGCTGCATCGCGCTTGAGAATTCGTTCAACAAGGTTGGCCTGGACCATGTGCTGCTGGTGAAGGTTGCGTCGACAGCGGTGGTATCGGAGTTGCTCGGGTTGACGCGCGATGAGATGCTGGCGTCGGTATCGCTGGCGTGGGTCGACGGGCAGAGTCTGCGCACGTATCGCCACGCTCCGAATACGGGCTCGCGCAAGAGTTGGGCCGCCGGCGACGCCACCAGCCGCGCGGTACGTCTGGCGTTGATGGCGAAGACCGGCGAGATGGGTTATCCGTCAGTGCTGACGGCGAAGACGTGGGGTTTTTACGATGTTTCGTTCAAGGGCCGGGAGTTTCAATTCCAGCGCTCTTACGGCAGCTACGTGATGGAAAATGTTCTGTTCAAGATCAGCTTCCCGGCCGAATTTCATTCGCAGACCGCAGTCGAAGCAGCCGTTACGCTGCACGGGAAACTGCATGCGATCGGAAAGTCAGCGGCGGACATTCAGAGCCTGATGATCCGGACGCATGAGGCCTGCCTGCGCATCATCGACAAGAAGGGTCCGCTGAACAACCCGGCGGATCGCGATCACTGTATCCAGTACATGATCGCTGTGCCGTTGCTCTTCGGTCACCTGACGGCCGCGGACTATGAGGACGATGTCGCCGTCGATCCGCGCATCGATGCGCTGCGCGCGAAGATGCAGACCGAAGAGGTGGTCGCGTTCACGCGGGACTATCACGATCCGGAGAAGCGTTCGATCGCGAACACGATCCGAATCGAGCTGAATGATGGAACGGTGTTCGAGGAGACGGTCGAGTATCCCATTGGACATCGACGCCGGCGGGGCGATGGCATTCCTCTGCTGGAAGCGAAGTTCAGGAAGAATCTCACGCGCAGATTTCCGGGCAGGCAGCAGGCCAGGATCCTTGAGGCTTCGCTCGATCAAGGCGCGCTTGAAGCGATGGCGGTACACGAGTATATCGACTTATACGTGATCTAAGTGGTGAGGAAAGAAGCTGATGATGGTTGAGACCTTGGATAAGGCGGCGGAGCACGGGACTGCAGAACAGCGCGATCAGGATCCGGTCGAAACACGCGAATGGCTGGATGCGTTGGCCGCCGTGCTGCGCGAATACGGTCCTGAGCGGGGACAGTTTCTGGTGGCCCAGCTGGAAGATGCTCTGCGCAGCAGCGGCGCGAGCGGGTTGCCGCAACCGTTTTCGGCATATCGAAACACCATCCCGCTGGAGCGACAGGGCGCGTATCCGGGCGATCTCGCGCTCGAGGAAAGACTGACCGCGATCATGCGCTGGAATGCTCTGGTTATGGTGATGCGAGCAAACCAGGCATACGGCGATCTCGGCGGACACATTGCCAGTTACGCCTCTGCGGCGGAGATATTTGAAGTTGGCTTCAATCACTTCTTCCACGCGGCGACCCCGGAGCATGGCGGGGACCTGGTTTTCTACCAGCCGCACTCGGCGCCCGGCGTTTATGCACGAGCGTTTCTTGAGGGCAGGTTCACAGAAGAACGGTTGACGAAGTATCGCCAGGAGGTTGGCGGCCAAGGCCTTTGCTCCTATCCGCATCCATGGCTCATGCCGGACTTTTGGCAGTTTCCTACGGGTTCCATGGGAATCGGTCCGATCAGTTCGATCTATCAGGCTCGTTTCATGCGCTACCTTGAGAATCGCGGTTTGAAACGAACAGGGGATCGCCATGTCTGGGGCGTCTTCGGCGATGGAGAGATGGATGAGCCGGAATCGATTGGAGCGCTCACGCTCGCGACTCGCGAGAAGCTCGACAACATTACCTTCATCATCAACTGCAACCTGCAGCGGCTCGATGGACCGGTGCGCGGCAACGGACAGATCATTCAAGAGCTGGAGTCGCTGTTCATCGGTGCGGGGTGGAACGTCATCAAGGTGCTTTGGGGGTCGGAGTGGGATGCGCTGTTCTCGCGCGATAAGAACAACGTTCTGCTGCGCAGGTTCGCGGAGACCGTGGACGGTGAATACCAAACGCTTGGATCAAAGGACGGCGACTACAACCGCACAAAGTTCTTCGACCGCGATCCTGAGACCGCCGCGTTGACGCATACGATGTCGGACGAAGAGATTCACGCGCTGAAGCGCGGCGGCCATGACTTCCGCAAACTATATGCTGCGTTTGCGGCGGCAAAGGCGCACAAGGGCCGGCCGACAGTGATTCTTGCCAAGACCAAAAAGGGCTACGGCATGGGCAGCGCGGGCGAGTCGCGCATGACCTCGCATCAGGCGAAGAAGCTTGACGTCGATGGGCTCCTGGCTTACAAGAATCGCTTCGCGCTGCCCCTCCGGGACGAGGATGCCGCGTCGCTTCGCTTCTGCAAGCTCGCCGATGACAGCGCTGAGCTGACCTATCTCCGCGAACGCCGCGAAGCGTTGGGCGGATACATGCCTCGCCGTCAGCGGAATGCGCCGGAAACAATACCTGTCCCGGCGATCGAGAGCTATGCGCAATTTGCATTGGAGTCTGACGGCAAGGAGATGTCGACCACCACCGCGGCCGTGCGCATTCTCGGAGGGCTGCTGAAGGACAAGCAGCTTGGCTCGCGCATTGTGCCCATTGTGGCGGACGAAGCCAGAACCTTTGGCATGGCGAACCTGTTTCGCCAGATCGGAATCTACTCGTCGACCGGACAGCTCTACGAGCCCGAGGACGCGGGCTCGATGCTCTACTACCGCGAGGAGCGCAACGGGCAACTGCTCGAAGAGGGAATCACTGAAGCCGGCGCCATCTCGTCATGGGTTGCCGCGGCGACTTCCTACAGCGTGCATAGCCTGCCGATGCTTCCGCTGTACATCTATTACTCGATGTTCGGCTTTCAGCGCGTCGGCGATCTCATCTGGGCTGCCGCAGATCAACGGGCGCGTGGTTTCCTGATCGGCGCGACGGCGGGACGGACGACGCTCGGCGGCGAAGGCCTGCAGCACCAGGATGGCTCGAGCCACATCGTTGCCGCGACCATCCCGAACTGCCGCGCGTATGATCCGGCGTTTGCGTGCGAACTGGCCATTATCATGGATGCCGGTGCGCGGCGCATGCTCGAACAACAGTGCGATGAGTTTTACTACATCACCGCGATGAACGAAAACTACGCCCAGCCCTCGCTGGTCGCGGGCTCTGAAGCCGATATCCTGAAGGGTTTGTACCGGTTCGATGTGCGCGAAGCCAGTGTCGGCAAGGGCAACGTGCGCCTGATCGGGTCTGGCGCCATTCTGCGTGAGGTGATTGCCGCCGCCGATCTGCTACAGCAGGAGTTTGGCATCGGGAGTGAGATCTTCAGCGCTACCAGCTTCAGCGAACTCGCTAAAGACGCCGCCGAAGTGGACCGTTCCCGTCGTCTTGGGGCCGAGGCCACGGAACGCCAAAGTCATGTGGAGACGTTGCTGCCGGGAACAGTGCCCATCATCGCTGCGACAGACTATGTGCGGGCCTACCCTCAATTGATCGCGCCATTCGTGAGTGCAAGGTTCGTCGCTCTGGGCACCGACGGCTTCGGCCGCAGCGATAGCCGGGCGGCTCTGCGCAGCTTCTTTGAAGTGGATCGATTTTACATCGCGCTCGCCGCGCTCGAGGCTCTTGTGCGAGAGGGTGCGCTGGAACGAACGACTCTTCTGCATGCCATCGAACGCTTCGGCGTGAAGACGGAAGCTCCGGCTCCGTGGAAGGTATAGTGCGACCCCTATGAATACGCTTTCCGCAATCGCCCTGGTTGAAGTGCTGGTGCCTGACCTTGGAGACATCAAGGACGTGCCTGTCATCGAGGTGCTCGCAAAGGTCGGCGAGCTCGTGTCGGTGGATCAGACGCTGGTCGTCATCGAGACCGAAAAGGCGACCATGGAGGTGCCCTCGACCTCCGCGGGAGTCATCCGCGAGGTAATGGTAAGGCCTGGAGACAAGATCAGCTGCGGAACTCTGCTGGTCATGGTCGAGCCACTGGCCGAAGTTCGGCAACCGGAGAAGGTTCCCGTCGCCCCACCTTCCCCGCCGCCGACGCCCATTGTTGACGTGCCTGCTGCAGTGAGCCCGGTCCTTGTCGCGCCCGCGCCGGTTGAGCCCACAGCGTCGACAGCCGCCCCGATGCCACACGCGTCGCCGTCGGTTCGCCGGTTCGCTCGGGAGTTCGGACTCGATCTAAGCAAGGTCAGTGGCTCAGGGCCGAAGGGACGCATTCTGCATAGCGATATGCAGGCCTTCGTGAAGAACGCACTTAGCCAGCCGCAAGCCTTAACTGCCGGGGCTGGAGTTAATCTTGGCTTCGATCTGCTGCCTTGGCCGCAGGTCGACTTTGCGAAGTTTGGCCCGATCGAGCGCGTCGAGCTTTCGAAGATCAAGAAGATCGCCGGCGCCAACCTGATGCGGAATGCGATTGTGATTCCCCACGTCACGAATTTTGACGAGGTGGACATCACGGACCTCGAGGCGTTTCGCGTTGCCGCAAACAAGGAAGATGGCGGCAAGGGTGCCAAGCTGACGATGTTGGCTTTCCTGATCAAAGCGAGCGTCGCCGCTCTGAAGGAACATCCCACATTCAACGCCTCGCTGGACGGGGACCATCTGGTGCTGAAGCGGTACTTCCACATAGGATTTGCTGCCGATACCCCGAACGGCCTGGTCGTGCCGGTTATCCGGGATGCTGATACGAAAGGGCTGCGGGCGATCGCCGCGGAGACCTCCGCGCTGGCTGAGCAGGCACGCAGCGGGAAGTTGAAGCCCACCGAGATGCAGGGCGGCTGCTTCACGGTGTCGTCGCTGGGCGGCATCGGCGGTACGGGCTTTACGCCTATCATCAACGCACCGGAGGTTGCCATTCTGGGCGCGGCCCGGGCCAGCATGAAGCCGGTTTGGGACGGCCAGGCGTTTCAGCCCAGGCTCGTGATGCCGTTGAGCCTTTCGTGGGATCACCGGGTCATCGATGGCGCCGCTGCCGCTCGGTTCCTGGTTACGCTGGGGCGGTTGTTGGCGGATCTCCGACGGGTGATGCTGTGACACAGGCGGCAAATCTTCACGCCGATCTACTGGTCATCGGCGGAGGCCCGGGTGGGTACACGGCTGCGTTCCGTGCGGCCGATCTTGGCCGATCCGTGGTGCTTGTGGATCGTTGGGAACGACTTGGTGGGGTGTGCCTGAACGTCGGATGCATTCCTTCCAAGGCGTTGCTGCACGCCGCCAAGGTCATCAGGGATGCAGCCGACTTCGAATCGCATGGCGTTCGCTTCGGCGCACCGGTAATTGAGCTGGATGCTTTGCGGGCTTGGAAAGACTCCGTGGTTACACGGCTCACCGGAGGCCTGGAAGATCTCGCACGCAGGCGCAAGGTGACAGTACTGCGTGGGACCGCTCAGTTTAGCAGTGCAACGACGATCAAAGTGGAATCCGCTGAAGGCGGCCGAACAGTATCGTTCGACCAGGCGATTATCGCTGCCGGATCGGAGCCTGTGCGCCTGCCATTTGCTACGCATGACGACTCGCGGGTCGTCGACTCCACAGGAGCGCTTGCCCTGACGACGATCCCTGAGCGCTTTCTCATCATCGGCGGAGGCGTGATTGGACTCGAGATGGCGACCATCTACGGGGCCCTGGGCAGCCGGGTCACAGTTGTGGAACTGATGGACCAGATCATTCCCGGCGCAGATCCCGATCTGGTCGCGCCGCTCCAGAAGATGATGTCGCTCGGTGGTATCCGGTTTCATCTGCAGACGAAGTTGACTCGTCTCGACCCACACGATCAGTTCCTCCTCGCGCGGCTCGAAGGACCTGACGGCACGCGCGACGCAGAGTTCGACATGGTCCTGATCGCGGTGGGACGCCGACCGAACGGACGATTGATCAGCGTGGAAACGGCTGGCATTTTGCTTGCCGCTGATGGGAGTATTCCGGTTGATGCGCAGATGCGCACGGTAGTTCCGCACATCTTCGCCATCGGCGACGTGGTGGGTCAGCCTATGCTTGCACATAAGGCGACGCACGAGGCCAAGGTAGCGGCGGAGGCTGCCTGCGGACACAAAGTAGCCATGCAGGCGAGGGTCATTCCAGCGGTTGCATATACGGACCCTGAAGTCGCCTGGGTCGGGCTTACTGAGCTTGAGGCGAAGCGCCTCGACTTGCCGTTTGAAAGGGCCGTGTTTCCCTGGGCCGCATCTGGACGCTCGCTTGCGCTGGGTCGCGATGAAGGATTTACCAAGCTGCTCTTCGACCCCGCAACGCGCAGGCTTCTCGGTGCGGGCATCGTGGGGCCAGGAGCCGGGGAACTGATCGCCGAGGCCGGCCTTGCGATAGAGATGGGCGCGGACGACGAAGACATCAGCCTGACGATCCATGCGCACCCCACGCTCTCCGAGACAATCGGCTTGGCGGCGGAGATATCCGCGGGTACCATTACGGATCTGCCACAGACGAAGAGGAAGCGCAGCGCCACAACTGCCCGGACGCCGGCTATGGAGAATGCATGAACTCATCTTTTGTTATGGAACTGCTGACGCTTAGCGGCATCAGCGCAGAGTTCGGCCACCTGGTCGACCATGGACGCGCCACCGAGTGCGCGGAGCTATTCGCCTCCGACGCCCGAATGATCTTCGGCGCAGGGTCGCCCAGGCCCGGCACGCTTGACGGTCTGGAGGCGATCCGAGCTTTTCTTGCCGCGCGGCAGGCGATGGCGCACGTGACCACGCGACATCTCGCGACAAATTTTCGTCTCGAGTGGGACGGCGGAGCGGAAGCCAGGCTTGAATCGCTGCTCACGGTCTTTCGCTCCGATGACGCGACACGCAAGCCGGTCGTTTCGGTTGTGTGCGACATACAGGAAATCTTCGCCCGCGATGAAGCAGGAAAATGGCGAATCCAGGAGCGACTGACCAAGCCGGTCTTCGTGTAAGCCCTAATGGTCAGCCATAACGAGAACAGAAAACGAGGTTTTGGATGCCCGAAGCGATGCAGGATGAATTCGAGATCCGTAGGCTAATTGAGAACTGGGCCGTGTGGCGTGACTCAGGGGACTGGGCCCGGCTGCGTTCGGTGTGGCACGACGACGGCAAGATGCAGGCCACATGGTTCTTCGGCACGGCCGATGAGTTCGTGGCGGCCAGTCGCGGCGCATGGGATCGAGGCGTGGAGGTGTTGCACACACTGAACGGAACTTCGATCGATCTGCGTGGCGACCGCGCCGTGGCGCAGACCAAAATGGAGATCCATCAGCGCGCCAGCGTGGATGGAATCATCTGCGATTGCGTGTGCATGGGCCGGTTCTACGACCTCTTCGAGAAGCGGGAAGGCAAGTGGGGCCTGGTGCTGCGGCAGCCCATCTATGAAAAGGATCGTCTCGATCCGGTGGACACCTCCGAGAAGATCGACCTCGACAGGGAGAAGCTTGCGCAGCTTCCGGACGGCTATCGCCATCTCGCCTATCTTCAGTTGAAGATTGGGATGAACGTCAAGCTGGACCTGCCAGGGATTAAAGGCCCGGCAGTGGAGGCACTCTACGCTCAGGGCAAGGCGTGGCTCGACGCCACCAAAGAGGGCTGAGCGAGTCTGGCGGCAAGCTCTGGAAAGAGCTGGGTTGCGTTGCTGTGAGCAATCTTCTCGAGATCTCCCCGGCTGAAGCCGCTGTAACGCTCAACCGCGTCGATTGCGGCACCGATAGTCCAGTGCGGCATGAAGGGGATATCGACGCCCATTAGAAGTTGCGAAGTGGGGACGAGGTCGAGCAGCCCGAGCAACTGTGCCGGCGTTGTTGCGGCGGTGAGATCGTAATAGAACGAGCCAAGGACCTGCCGAATCTCCTCGGCTGAAACGGTTGCACGCTCGCTTGCGCCAAAATGTACTTCAAGGTGCTGAAAGCGCTCGATCAGGAAAGGCATGGTTCCGCCGCCGTGCGTTGAGATCATGTTGATGTTTGAGAATCGTTTCCTGGCCCCCGAAAGAACCATGTTCGCAAGCATGCGCGTGGTGTCGAACATAAATTCGAAGACGGAGTGGTTTAGCCCGAGGTCCATGCTCGAAGCAGTGCTGAGCGTCCAGGGATGGATGAAGAGCGTAGCCCCGCGGCGATTCAGATCTTCAAACCACGGGTTGAAGCAAGGCTCGCCCAGGTACACGTTGTTGATGTTGGTCGAGGTCGCTACGCCATCCAGCTTCAACGTATCGAGAGCATACTCGATCTCGATCAGCGTGGCGTCGGCAAGGTGGCCGGGTATGGTGGCGAGCCCGCCGAATCGGGTCGGATGCTTTGCGATAATACCTGCGATCGTCTCATTGGTGCGTCGCGCGATCGATGAAGCTTCGGCTGCGCTGCCGTGTTGCGCGGCATGGGGTATCGATAAGACGGAAGCGGCGATGCCGTTTTCATCCATCAATGCCAGCGCTCCCTCCACCGACCAAGGCGGAAGCTTTGCAAGCGGGACGGAACTGCCGAAGGGGAGGATAGCGTGAGAATGGACGTCGATCAACTTGTATTGGCGCACGGTGTTGTCTCCTGACCTATGCCTTCCAGCGCGGGAGCAGTGTTGTTGCATTGGTGGAAGAGATCTGCTCGCGCAGGTCGAGAGGCATCTGCAGCCTGGCGAAGAGGCTCGCGCTATGGGCCACGGGGAAGTAGCTGAAGTCGGAGCCAAAGAGCAGATGGGTGGCCGGAACGACCTTCTGAAGCAACTCAAACGACTCAGGTGCCAAGGCCTGCGCACAGTCGAAGTAGAATTTTGCGAACTCCGCGTAGACGCCGTCAGGGAACATCTTCTTCAGGCGGTCGGGCCCGACGGCGCGCCAGTCGTCGAAGCCGGTGATACGGCCCAGCAGCATGGGCATGACTCCGCCGCCGTGGCAGAAAATAAAGCGAAGGCCGGGCATGCGGCGGGTCGTCTGCGCGCTCCACAAGCTGAGGATGGTCCGCGCGGTGTTGGTAGGGAATTCCATCCAGGCGGTAGCCAACGGCGGCTTCTCGTAGGTAAGAGTCTCGGGCGTGCAGCAGGGCGCCTCAGCCGGGTGAACGTAGACCACGGCGTTCCTGCGGTTCAACTCCTGGAAGATGGGTTCGAACTTCGGGTCTCCCAGCCAGGCTGGTCCATACTCCGTCGCCAGACCGACACCATCAGCTTTCAGCACGTCCAGGGCATACGCGATCTCAGCCAGCGAGCCTTCGACATCGTTCATCGGCAGGGAGGCGAAGAGGCCGAAGCGGCCGGGGTGGTCCAGGCAGTTCTTCGTGCTCCACTCGTTCATCTCACGGGCTTTCTTGCGGGCAGCCTGCGGGTCGGTATTCATGATTGGGCCGGCGTAGGCAATGGCAGCGGCTACTTTGTTGCGATCCAGCTGGTCGAGCGACATCTGCAGAGTCCACGCGTCGCCATCCTTGTTCTTGCCCGTGGGCTCGAAGTGATGATGGATGTCGATGAGACGCTGTGGAGCTACCACGGCGCTTGCGAAGCGCGGCAGCGCGGTGGCCGCAGCACAGGCGGCAGCGCCTGCAAGGAATTTCCGGCGGCTTCCGGTCACTGTAGTGGCTTGCTCACATTCGAGGGAAAACATTCGCCCGTCCTGCCTTTCACGTGCCGCAAAAGATGAACATGTTTGCGTAAAGCAGAGTCAGCGATCGGAGGTGCAGTTGTCAAGTTCGCATAGTGTAAAGTCTCCTGGCGCCCGAAAAGCGCGCGGAATTGAGACCATAGATTGACAACGATACTCCGTCTCCGGCAAGGTACAGCACACGAACGTGTTCACCTGCCGTTGAGCTCGAAGGGAAGATCAAGAATGAAATTCAACGTCCGCCATATCCGCTACACCCGCGCTCTCGTAGCGTTGATCGGCTTGAGCTGTGGTCTCGCAGGCACGGTTCCAGCGCAACGCGTCACCGTGAGCAGCGGCCTGCTGCTGACGAACGTGACGATTGTCGATACCCACACCGGCAAGCTGATGCCGGGCATGAGCGTTGCCGTCGATGCTGGCAGGATTACGAAGATCGGACGGGCTGGAACGCTGCTGGCGAAGGGTTCCGCACGCAGCATGGATCTGAAGGGCAAATTTGTCGTCCCGGGCTACTGGGAGATGCATGGGCACCCGATCGACAGCCCGGACCGCGCGGATAACCTCGCGCTGATGCTGGCGAACGGCATTACCGGCGTGCGTCAGATGTCTGGCTCGGATGCTCTGCTGAAGGAGCGTAAAGAAGGCACGCTGATGCCCGCGACCGACGCGCCGGAGCTGCTTGCGATGCCCGGTTCGATCCTGCTGCGTGGCAATGCCGGCACCGTTCCCATGGCAATCGCCGAGGTGGATAAGCAAAAGGCTGAAGGAGCCGACTTCATCAAAACAATCGACGTGACCCCTCAGGTCTTTTTTGCCGCCCTGGATGAGGCGACGACGCAGGGACTGCTGTACGACGGCCATCTTTCCCCGGGTGTCGACGCGGTAAAGGCCTCAGAAGCGGGAATGCGGGTGATCGAACACATGGGACCGATGGAGACGATCCTCATCAGCTGCTCAACGGACGAGGCCGCAATCCGGCAGGCGATGGCGGCCCGCGCGGCTGCGGCGGCGCAGGCTCCTATGCCACCGTCGGCAGCATCCCTCAGCAAGAACGCCACTTCGAATCCGGTGCTCACGCGGACGCTGGCCGATCCGACAGCGTTGAATCGCACGCAGCACATCCTAGACACGTACAGCGAAGAGAAGTGCCGGAATGTCGCGCAGGTGTTCGCGGCTCACAAAACATGGCAGGTGCCAACGCTGATCCGACTGCGGACTGCGGAGTTCGGTGACGATCCCATGTATCGCGACAACCCCAACCTACAGTATGTCTCGCCGGCGACGCGGCAGCTTTGGCGTTCCATCGCGCAGCAGTTCACGACGAAGATGGGACCCGCCGACCGCGAGACTTTGCAGCAGATGTTTGCGCTGCAGATGAAGGTGGCGAAGCTGTTCGACGATACGGGCGTGCCCATGCTCGCGGGTTCGGACTTCGGCGGGATGTGGCTGGTGGCTGGCTTTTCGTTGCATCAGGAGTTCGACCTGCTGGCGCAGGCCGGCTTTACTCCGTTGCAGGTGTTACAGATGACGACGCTCGATGGAGCTCAACTGTTGGGCCGCGAAGCTCACGCGGGCAGCGTGGAAGAGGATAAGGACGCGAACCTGGTGGTGCTGGACGCGAATCCGATGGAGAGCGTGCAAAATCTGCACAAGGTTTACGGGGTAGTTCGCGGTGGCAACTACTACTCGAAAGAAGCACTGGACACCCTGAAGCAGAAGGTGCGCAAGCACATGGAATCGGCGCAGGCGGCATCCGTTCCCGCCGAGAAAGCTACGCCGCCGCCGCAGCCTGCGCGATGAATGGGGCGCAGGATCGTTGCGGCTTCAGGCAGTGGCTACTCTCTGGGCGACGCGCTCTTTCAGTTGTGTCAATGCATCCGCGGAGTAGAAGCGTCCGTCGCGAATGACCGCGTGAACGCCATGCAGGTTCTGCACGCTGTCGATCGGATTGGCGTTCAGCAGGACGAGGTTTGCCTCTTTGCCCGCAGCGACTGTGCCCATGGCAGCTTCGCGCTTCAGAAAACGGGCACCGTTGATGGTCGTCATCTGGAGGACCTTAAGCGGGCTCAGACCGGCCGCGGCGAGGAGATCAAACTCCTGGTGGAGCGAGATGCCGGGAATGACCCAGCCGCCCCCATAGTCGGAGCCGGCGAGCATCTCCACCCCATTATCGTCAAAGGTCTTCACCAGGCGCAGCGACAGGTCCCCGAGGCGCAACATCGTCTCCTTCGCGGTCGGGGTCAGCTTTTCGGCGTATTGGCGCGCGACTTCACCCCAAAGCTGACGCACTGCTGCTGGGATGTAACGCAGGTCGGGCGACTGGGTGTAACGAGGCTCATCGCCAAACTGCATTGTCTCGTTCCGGATAAGGGTGGGGCACTGCCAGGTGTGATTCTCAGCACATGCGACCGAAAGTTTGCGAGCTTTCTCCGGCTGGAACGAACTTACGAGCTTCGCCGTTTTGTCGGCGGCTTTGGGATCCATGTTCATGCGGAAGAGAATCGGGTTAGCGATCATGATCTTGCCCGTCATTCCCTGGATATCAGCGGGCGTAAGCGGAGGCGGGGTAGGCGGCTTGAGCCGCATGACGAGACGAATGATGAACTCCGCCCTGGAGCACTTGATAAGAGTGAGTTCAGTGGGCCCGAGATGCTCGACGAAGCTGAGCCCGGCCTTTGAGGCCTCGATGACGTCGACGCCGGGCGAGAGGTGACCGCCGTATGCGAGTCCCAGACGCCTGGCTTCGGCGAGCGTGGCGAAAAATGTTTTGGGTGAGACGAAGATGGTCTTGATGAAGTCGGCGCCTTGCTCCTTCTGGCGGCGGACTTCATTGACGCCGGCCTCCGGCGTGGGACAGTTGGCGAAGGTGAGCAGGCTGCCCGGCATGGCGAGGCACTCCGGTGTGTCGGGGCCGAGATTGATCATGCCCTGGCGGCGCCGTTCAAGTAATTCGGGGGCGCCAGCCATCTGGCGAATACCGGTCACGCCGTGGGCGAGTAGCATGGCGAGGCTGTCTGGGGGATTCGGATCCTGCATGCTGTGGACGTGCATGTCCAGAAAGCCGGGCACAAGGAACTTCCCGCGGGCATCGATGACCGTGCTGTCAGCAGGCGCGAGCGCACCGGGTTGGATGCTCGCGATCTTTCCAGCTGCGAGTGTGACGGTTGTGTCAGGCGTCAGCTTACCGGTTTCCGTGTCAACCACGGTGATGTTGATCAGGACGAGGGTTTCTGTTTGGTTGGGCATAGAGGGACTCCACTTTCTCACTTCGGATCGACGCGATCAAAAGCCGAACATGATCGCGTTCCGATGGTATGCCATTCGGCGAATTCTGTAACTTCCTGACGCGGAAATGATCGTAATGGAGCCGATCCGGCTCTGGTCCGGAACGGACGAGGGCGCATTGCGCAGGCGCTGCGATGACGGTCTACTCAAGGTGGAAGCTGATTCTCAGGGAGGACCTATGGAGCGCATCGAGACGAGCAGGATCGAAGATAAGAAGACAAGCCAACCCCAGAACAAGTTACAGGAAGTGGAGACAAAGGCGCCGCAGGCATATGGCTCTCGGGCCGAGGTACCGTGCTGCTGCCCAGGGTGTTTCTCTTTCGATTTTTAGCACCCATTACAGGTGGCCGTACCTGGCGAGTGCAGCCAGGAGCGGCAGGCCATTGGCAATGTCACGCCGGGCTTCGCTCTCGGTGTGCGACAGTTTGCCGACGGCTTCCGCGACCGCGACTATCATCGCCGACGGTATGGCGATGAGACCGTCCGTGTCGCCCACGAGCATGTCTCCCGGTGAGACGGTCAGCCACTCGCGGAGAGCTCCGCGAACTTTCACCGGAGTTTGGCAGGTCTTCACCTTCCAGCGGCCCACGCCCTGCGCAGGCGTGCGGTAGCGGGCGAAGACCGGCATGCCGCACTCGCGCAGGAAACGAACGTCACGGACTCCGCCGTCGACCACCGCTGCTACGACACCGCGGGCGCGCATGGCGGTGGCGAGCAGATCACCGAAGCAGCAGACACCCTGCACACCTTGTCCCGCCCACAAGGCGACCGCACCCGGCGGCATGGCCTCGATGGCGGCACGGGTGGAGACGGGGGA
>CAXTMK010000023.1:25442-44551 GCA_964245315.1 uncultured Acidobacteriaceae bacterium
ATCGCTGCCGGAGTAGGTTGCGGGCTCGCCTGCAACGGTATATGCGGGCCCCGCAAAGACGCTGCCTTCGAGCAGGGGCGAGAGGCTGTTATCGAGGACCGGCGGCTCAAGGTTGAGCTGATCGAAGATGTCCGAGATGGCGGCAGTGCCTGCCGCCTGAAGGATGGCTTTGCTGTCGAGGGTCTGCATCGAGGTAAGGGTAAATGAAAGAGCTGGGCGTGCCTACAAGCTCGGGCCCCTATCTCAAACGTGAAGCTGTTTGAGATGGCGCACCCAATCGTTCTCGGCTAGCTGGCGAGCGCCAGTTCCGTTTGGTCTTCAACCTCGTCAACGGCGAGACCGGCTTGCGCAACGGCCAGTCGGGCCACGAGCAGCCGGGAGGGCGAGCAGGAGACGTAGTCTACCCCCAGGTTCTTGAAAAACGCGATGGATTCCGGATCGCCTCCGTGCTCGCCGCAGACTCCGATCCTGATGGAGGGATTGACCCGCCGCACGTTGGCGATCGCCATGCGCATCAGCTCGCCCACGCCATCGCGATCGATGGTCATGAAGGGTCTGACTTGAAGATGCTCTGCTCGATGTAGCTGTCCAGGTAGCTGCGGGCGTCGTCGCGGGAGAAGCCGTAGGTCATCTGCGTAAGGTCGTTGGTGCCGAACGAGATGAAGCTGACGTGTTTGGCTATCGGGCCCGCGCAAACCGCCGCCCCGGAAACTCGATCGTGGTGCCGATCCTGTAGTCGACCCGTGTGCTGTGTGCGGCGAAGAGTTCAAATGCTGTGGCGTGGATCAGGTTTGCAAGGACACGCATCTCCTGCTCGGAGGAGACGAGCGGCACCATGATCTCAGGGTGCGGCTCGTAGCCTTCGCCGGCAACGACGGTGGCCGCCTGCAGGATGCCGATGCAACAAGCAGGCGCAGTCCGAAAACAACCAGGGCGAACGTGACCCTGGGTGCCGGGTTGCCGAATTGCGGATGCAGCTTCGGTCCAGGTATGGTGGTGCGGACCGCTTGACAGAGGTATCTTGTAACGCGCAGTCTGCGGTCTATAGAACATGTTCAGGTTGGCGCGGCGTGCGGAGAGAGAGGAAGGTAGAGCGATGACTACGAGCCTGGTCGACGGTCTGGAAGCCGCGCTGTTCAAGCGCGATATCGCCACTGGCTTCCGCCTGCTCGACGAGGCATTCCCAGCGGATGAGGCATCGGACGCCGGACCGGATGTGTCGATCTCGCTGCTGCTCTGCGTGGCGCAGTGGGTCGACCTGGGCTATCGAACGCTTACGTTTCTCGAGGCGCTCGAAGGCCCGCATCTTAGCCGCGACTGGGCCGGCCTGCCGCTGCTCGATTATCTGAAGCTGCGCATGGTCGAGGGCTACCGCATGCTGGCCGCGGAGCGGCTGGACGAGGCGATCGAAGTGCTGGGAGTGGTGTTGCAGATTGGGTACGGAATCATGGGAGACTACCTGCTTTTTCTGGGGAACTTCTGGAAGGGCCGTGCGCACCGCAAGCTGGGAGACTATGAGCATGCAGCGAACAACTTCGCCGCCGCACGGCGCGCCGCGGAGCATGCAGGCGCGGCAAAGCTGGTTGCAGTCACCAAGATCCATGAGAGCTGGTTGGCTTTCCAGAGCGGCAAGCGGCAGCATGCGTTCGATCTGTTGGTGGATGCGGAGAGAGAACTGCTTCCGACCGGCCACTCGCTCTCGCTGGGCAATATCGAGTCCGCACGCGGGCGATTCGTTCGCCGGTCCGGCGACTATGCCGGTGCGCTGCATCATTTTGAAGCGGCGATGAAGCGGTATCAGGTGGGGTGCCCGGATCATCCCAATATGGCGCGAGCGCTGGTCAATGCGGCGTATGTGAAGCGGCTGATGGCCTTGGAACTTCGGCCGCGCGATGGCCAGGCGAATGGTGTCGTGCATGCTAAGTCGTTGCGCATGAGCCGCGAAGCGCTCAGCCTCCTGGAACAGGCCGGCAGAATCTACGGGCTGCATCAACACCAGTCCGGGAGCGGATCGGTGCTGGTGAATGCAGCCCACATTCACCTCGAATGCGGTGACATCGATCAGGCGGCGACCGAGGCGCGGCGCGCGTACGACCTTGCTGAAGACAAAGGCGATCAGATCCTGATGGCGCGGGCCAAAGCCGTGCAGTCGGCGGTCGAGCTTGCGCGCAGCGAAGAGCAGTTGGGAGATGAGCCCAACATCGGCTTGCATGCGCATGCCGCTGTCGATCACGCCGAAGCCGCAATCGCGCTGGCGCTCCACACGCAGAACAAACGCCTGCTCTGCGAAGCTTACATTGCACGCGGACTGGTGGCGGGGTCAGACTTTTTTCAGGATTGGGAGTTGGCGAAGGAGTTTGTCGGCAAAGCCGCCGCGCTGCTGACCCACGATGATCGCGACCACCTGTACAAGCAATTAAGCGGACTGAAGGCAATGCTGGCGGGGGCGACCCACGTGGACGCCACGCTGCGTGCCTGGTGCGATGGGCAGGTTGGCGATAAGACGTTTCAGCAGGTGCAGGAGGAATTCGCTGAACTGGTGATTCCAAAGATCTGGCTGCGCAGCGGAAAAAACATCTCGCTGGTGGCGAAGAACCTGAGCATCTCGCCCAAAAAGGTGAGACGCATCCTGCGAAGCACGAACAAGGTATAAGGGGGTTAGATGAAAGCCGGGTCGAAAGTTGGATGGATTGCGGGATTTGTGGCGGCGGCAGCGGCTGCCTGGACGATGCGCGACTACGCGAGATGGAGGTCGCTGGGTCCGGGAGGACTGCCGGCCAACCCTGCCGGCTGGCTGAGCATGACGCGCTTTCGCTGGATGGCGAAGGACGGACTGGACGTCACTCAGATAACGGCTGCCGTGGGAGCGATGAACGACCTGCAAGCGTGGCGAAATGTTCGCCGGCGCGTCGGGGTGCGTCCGAAGGTGAGCCCTTATCCCATACCGCATCGGCAGCTGGACCAGCTTGCGGACCTGGCCATCCGCAGCCAGCTTTCCGAGTTATTCGACCGCTCCGTCGACAGGCATGCGGACCATGTGCGATATGCGCTTTCGCACTTCGAAAAGCGGCATCCGGCGATCACGCTGAAGTGTGCGGAAGGCTCGGTTGGAGCGGCTTCGCATGGTGAGATTGCCCACATCCATCCCAGCGACAACTCCATGCATATGGTGCTGAGCCCTAGCGATGCGGTGGCAGCGATCGAGATGGGCTGGGCGGAACGGCATGGACTGGCAGGCCTCGCGGTCGGCCTGCCGCCGACGTACGTCATGGTCTATTCTCCGCGTGACCAGGAGGATTTGACGGTGATTAAGGATCTGCTCGAAGCGGCGATCGCGTATGCGAGGCAGCCTGTGCAAAGCGTCGGTGTCTAGATCAGTTTGAAGCGGCCCGTCGCAAGGCCAAGCTGCACTGTAATCGTGCCCTCGTTGACCAGCCAGGGTCGAACGGTAAAGGTGCGAGCCCCGTTGATGTGCATGGGATCGCGGGCCGCAATGCTCTTCGCTTCCTCGAGTGATGCGGCGCGAATGACGACCGTACCATCGCCTTTCCAGGACCGTTCGTCGTCGGTCCAGTTAGGTCCGGCGGCGAACATGATGCCGTCGCGCTCGAGTTCTTCCTGGAAGGCCAGGTGGACGTCCAAATTCGCCATGACAGGGCCAATCCCGTCGACCGGGCGCGTGGAGACCATGTAGAGCTGACGCGCCAGGTAGCCACGCCGCCGGCACTCTTCAACGATGTCCTGCGCTGCGACCGACCGTTCGTTCAAAATGAGATTCCTCGCCTGTTGACTTATAGAACGCGTTCACTATAGCCACGCTTGCGGCGAGGTGTCAAAGAAGCTCCGGCTCATTGAACCCTTCCCAGCAATGGAGACGCGCGTGTATGGTACTTATGAACATGTTCACGGTACTCTGCGACATTAGCATGCAGTGTGGATGAGTTCGCTGGAGGGCACGTGAAGAAGCTTTGGGCTGATGCCGATGCGGCATTGGAAGGTCTGGTGAAGGATGGAATGCTGCTCGCAATCGGCGGCTTTGGCGTGTGCGGTGTGCCGGAGGCCTTGATTGCGGCAGTGGAACGCAGTGGCGCCAGGCACCTGACGGTGGCCAGCAACAATGCGGGCATCGACAATGTCGGTCTGGGCAGGCTGCTGGCGACGCGGCAGATCTCGAAGATGATCGCCAGCTACGTCGGTGAATGTGGAGAGTTCGAGCGGCAATACCTGAATGGCGAACTTGAGGTTGAGTTTTGCCCGCAGGGGACGCTGGCCGAGCGGATGCGGGCAGGCGGTGCCGGCATCCCCGGGTTCTATGTGCGGACCGGCGTCGGAACCGTGGTTGCCGAAGGCAAGGAGCACAAAGAGTTCGACGGCGAGACGTACATTCTGGAACGCGGCATTCGCGCCGACGTGGCGCTGGTAAAGGCGTGGAAGGGCGACACCCATGGCAACCTCGTTTATCGCCGCAGCGCTCAGAACTTCAACCCCGGAGCTGCCATGAGCGGCAAGATCACGGTCGCTGAGGTGGAAATCCTGGTCAATGCCGGCCAGTTGGAGCCGGAGCAGATTCATACGCCGGGAATTTATGTGCAGCGTCTCGTGCATAACCCCAATCCGCTGAAGCGCATTGAACGCGTAACCACAAGGGAGGCTCGCTGATGGCCTGGACCAGGAATCAGATGGCGCAACGTGCCGCACAGGAGTTGCAGGACGGCTTCTACGTGAACCTCGGCATCGGTATGCCGACCCAGGTTGCAAACTATATCCCGGCCGGCGTGAGCGTTACGCTGCAGTCGGAGAATGGACTGCTCGGCCTGGGACCGTACCCGCTGGCTGCGGAGGTGGATGCGGACCTGATCAACGCGGGCAAAGAGACCGTGCCGGTGCTTCCCGGCGCTTCTATCTTCTCCAGCTTCGAATCGTTTGCCATGATCCGCGGAGGGCAGGTCGATCTTGCGATTCTGGGCGCGAGGCGGGTGGCGGAGAATGGCGATCTCGCCAACTGGGTGATCCCCGGCAAGCGCGTGAAGGGGATGGGCGGAGCCATGGATCTGGTATCCGGAGTGCGCAGGGTAGTGGTGTTGATGGAGCATAGCGCGCCCGGCGGCGTGGCGAAGCTGTTGCGGACCTGTACGCTCCCCCTGACTGGGCAGGCAGTCGTCGATCGCATCATCACGGACTTATGCGTGCTGGATGTAACACCCCGAGGATTCGAACTCGTGGAACTGGCTCCGGGGTCAACCGAGGAGCAGGTAAAAGCAGCGACCGAGGCTGAAATTTATATTGCGGCGGAGCGTGTCAATTGAAGATTGTGATTGCAGCGGCGCGGCGAACAGCTGTCGGATCGTTTCTGGGGGCGTTCGCGGACGTCTCCACGGTGACGCTGGGTACGACGGTTGCCGGCGAGGTATTGCAGGGCGTTGAGGGCAAGGACGTCGCGGACGTGCTGGTTGGCAACGTGTTGCAGGCTGGGCAGGGGATGAATCCGGCGCGGCAGATCGCGCTGGGCGCTGGACTGCCGAACTCCGTTCCCGGCCAGACTATCAACCGTGTGTGCGGCAGTGGAATGCAGGCGGTGGTAAGCGCCCTCCAGGCGATTCGCGCAGGCGATGGCCGGCTTTACCTCGCCGGCGGAGTGGAGAGTATGTCGCAGGCTCCGTTCCTGGTGCAGCAGATGCGGCGAGGACAGAAGCTTGGCGACGTGGGAATGATCGACAGCATGGTGCATGACGGTCTTACGGACCCGACGCATCGCTACCACATGGGCATTACGGCGGAAAATGTTGCCGCGAAGTATGGCATCAGCCGCGCCGAGCAGGATACATTCGCGCTCGAAAGCCATCGGCGGGCAACGGCCGCGCAGAGCAGCGGTGCGTTCGACGCCGAAATCGTTGCGGTGTCTGTCGCCTCGCGCAAGGGACCGGTTGTCACAACCCGCGACGAGGGCGTGCGCGCGGATGCGAGCCTGGAGGCCATGCAACGCTTGAAGCCGGCCTTCCAATCTGATGGCACGGTTACCGCCGGCAACGCCAGCAGCCTGAACGACGGGGCAGCGATGCTGCTGGTGTGTGACGCCGAGTACGCGCAGACGCACGGCCTGCAGCCGCTGGCGGAGATTGTGAGCTATGCCTGCGCGGGGGTCGATCCCGCCTTGATGGGGTTGGGCCCGTCGTCGGCGGTCCCGTTAGCGCTGCAGCGTGCGGGGTTGGGGATCGGCGAGGTCGACCTGTTTGAATTGAACGAGGCCTTCGCGGCGCAATCGCTGGCCGTATGCCGCGACCTGCGAATACCCGACGAGAAGGTGAACGTGTTTGGCGGAGCCATCGCCCTTGGACATCCGATCGGAGCGTCGGGCGCTCGGGTACTGGTCACCCTGGTTCATGCCCTGCGCCTGCGGCAGCAGACTCATGGAGTTGCAAGCCTGTGCATCGGTGGAGGCATGGGAATCGCCGTGGTCTTACGCAATGGCGACGCGAGTTAGAATGTGCAGTTAAGGAGAATCTATTGAACACCATGGCTCGCGAACCCGTCCTGAAATTGAAGAAAGTCGGAGTACGCGAAAAATCCAAGCGCGAGCGCCAGGACCGGATCATGATGGCCGCGCGGAACATGTTCGCGGAGCACGGGTACGACGCGACGACCCTGCGGCAGGTTGCGGAGCGGTCCGGCCTGGGGCTTGGTACGCTGTTCAACTACATCAGCGATAAGCGCGACCTGATCTACCTTGTCTTCAACCATGAGGCCAGCCTCGCATGCGACGTCTCGCTGGCGGCCCCCAGGCCGTGGCAGAGCTTTCCGGAAAAAATCCTGGGCATGGTGGAGCCTAATTACCGTCTCTTCGGCAGCGAGCCGGTTCTGTCGCGCATTCTGCTTAGCGAAGTGCTGCAGCATACCCCCGGCTTCCACCTCGCGGAACATGTCGGGATCCGCGACCGCTTTATTCGGGGCATGGAAGAGGTCGTAGCCGAGGCGCAGCAGAGCGGTGAGATTGCCTCGAACGAGAGTCCGCAGTTGATCGCGCGTCACATCTTCTTCTCCTATTCCGCGGCTTTACGGTGGTGGCTGGCGGCGTCCGAGAATCCGGAGTGGCGCTCCGGCCTGCGCGACTTCGCGGAGATCCTCAGGCTACAGACCACTGGGCTCAATCTCCGGTCGGCTTCGGAAAGGACCGCGAAGCCGCTGACCCTCGTTGCGTCTTCCGGTGTAAGGCCGAAGACGACCCTTCCAGCCACGGACCGAGCCCTGACGACGCGCATGCCGAAGACGAAAACAGCACGCGCGTTACAGAAGGCTTGACAACCGTACCGCGCTTGCAGCACTCTTTGTTCCGAACTTGTTCGTTTTTACCTTGCGTCGGCAAGCGGGTTCAAAGAATGGAGCGATACCGTGAAATTTGTTCTGTATCAACGAGATGGCGCCGTTGCCCTGGGCGCGCTGAAGGAAACAGTTCTGTTCGGCGCAAAGACGGGAAGCTCCGCTCCGGCTGATTTGCAGGCACTCCTGGCTGCTGGCCCTGAAACAATGCGGCAGGCATACGATGGCTTGCTGCAGGGTGAAGAGATCGACCCTGCCGGCATTGCATATCTTCCTCCGCTCCCGTTCCCGGAGAAGATCATCTGTTTTGGGCTGAACTACAAGGACCATGCCTCTGAGAGTGGCTTCGAGGCTCCCAGGTATCCGGCGCTGTTTGGGCGCTTTCCTTCGAGCCTCATCGGACATGGAGCGCCCATCGTGCGTCCGAATGTGTCGGATCAACTCGACTATGAGGGCGAGCTGGTGGCGATCATCGGCAAGCCGGGCCGCAACATCCCGGTGGAGCGGGCACTCGAGCATGTGGCCGGCTATTCGATCTTCAACGATGCCTCCATACGCGACTACCAGTTCAAATCCGCGCAGTGGATGATCGGCAAGAATTTCGACGGTACCGGCGCCTTCGGGCCTGTGTTTGTCAGCGCGGATGAACTCGACCCAGGCGCCAAAGGCCTTCGCCTGAAGACAAGGCTGAATGGGACTGAGATGCAGAATGCCTCCACCACCGACATGATCTTCGATGTGGCGACGCAGGTTTCGCTCATGAGCGATGCGATGCTGCTGAAGCCCGGCGACGTAATCGTGACGGGAACTCCCAGCGGAGTCGGCCTCGCGCGTGACCCCAAGGTCTTTATGAAGCCGGGCGATGTGTGCGAGGTAGAGATTGAAGGGATCGGTCTGCTTTCGAACCCGATCGTGCAGCAGAAGTAACCGCAGCCAGGGAGGTGTACCATGACGATGATTCGCAGCTTTACCCCGCAGGCCAGGCGGCCCGGCGAACTGGGCGTTCACTCGCTCGATCACTTCAGCGTATCGGTGCCGAAGATGAGCGTCGCCGAGGATTTCTACGCCGCTTTCGGGCTTGACCTTAAGGCGGATGGCAATCACCTGGGGTTGACGACCTTCGACAATCCGCACCGCTGGGGCCTATTCACCGAAGGCCCTTCGAAGAAGCTGCAATACATCTCCTTTGGCGCGTTCGAGGAAGATTTCGCGGAGATCAGGACGCGAGTCGAGTCGTCGGGAGTGCAGCTGCTCGATCCTCCGCCCGGCTTCGATTCGAACGGGTTCTGGTTTGCCGATCCGGACAATATCCTCATCGAGGTGAAGATCGCGGAGAAGACCTCGCCCAACGACAAGATGAGCTTCGAGATGACGTCTTGCGACGCCGGCCAGCGTGGCTCGCCCTACCGCCGGCTCGCCGACCAGGTGAAGCCGCGACGCATGGCCCACATCCTCTTGTTTACGACCGATGTGCGGCGGGCGATTGAGTTTTATCACCGCACACTTGGACTTCGGTTGTCGGATCGCTCGGGTGACGGCATCGCCTTCCTGCACGGCATCCACGGCAGCGATCACCACATGCTCGCCTTCGCGAAGTCTTCCGCGCCGGGCTTCCATCACGTCAGCTGGGATCTGCCGAACGTGAACCTGGTCGGACTTGGCGCGATGCAGATGGCGGACAAAGGCTTTTCCGCGGGCTGGGGACTAGGCCGGCATGTGCTCGGCTCGAACTACTTTCATTATGTCCGCGATCCCTGGGGCAGCTACTCGGAGTACAGCTCCGATATCGACTACATCCCGGTGACCTGTGACTGGGACGCGGGAGATCATCCGGCGGAAGACTCGCTTTACCTTTGGGGACCTGAAGTGCCAAAGGATTTCGTAACGAACTATGAAGCGGAGGTTCCGACCGCGAAGGTTGCGGCTGAGCTGGTCGCCGCCAGCTGACAGGGAAGTACACGGATGCCTGCAACAGAAGAGACAGAGGTACTGATCATCGGCGCTGGTCCAGTTGGACTGGCGCTTGCTATCGAGCTGGGTACACGCGGCGTGCGCTGCATCGTCATCGAGCAGAACGATCGTGTCGGCAAAAATCCGCGCGCGAAGACAACCAACGTTCGGACGCGTGAGCACCTGCGCCGCTGGGGCATCGCCGAGAATCTACGAAAGGCCTCAAAGCTGCCGGCCGACTATCCTTCAGACATCATCTTCGCTACGCGACTGAACGGGCCGCAACTGACAAAGATCGAGAATGCTCTGAACTGCGATCCCGCAAAAAATGATCTCTACTCGGAATCTGCGCAGTGGATCCCGCAGTACGTCCTGGAAGAGGTGCTGCGACACCATGCGGTCTCGCTGCCCGGCGTGGAGATACGCTTCGACACGAGCTATGTGAGCGCGCAGCAGGATGTCGACGGCGTAAGTACCGTGATACGGCGTGCGGACGGTAGTGCAGGTCGTATTCGCAGCGCGTACATGGTGGGCGCTGATGGCTCTCGCAGCAACGTGCGCGAGACGATTGGCGCAACCATGCAGGGACAGCGCGGCCTTGCGCAAAATTATAACGTGCAGTTTCGCGCACCGGAGCTTCACAAGCTGCACAAGCATGGGCGCGCAATCCAGTACTGGATGATCAACGGTGATTCGCCCTCGCTGATCGGCCCGATGGAAGGTCTCGATCTCTGGTACTTCATCGCGACTCGCATCGAGGGCAGTCCGGAGGATATCGATCCGAAAGCGTTGATCCGGCGTGCGACGAATCTCGACTTCGAGATGGAGATCCTTGGAACATCTCCCTGGGTGGCGCATAGCCTGATCGCTGATAAGTACTCTGAAGGGCGCATCTTTCTGGCCGGCGACGCCTGCCACCTGCATCCTCCGTTCGGCGGCTATGGCATGAACATGGGAATTGCAGACGGTGTTGATCTGGGCTGGAAGCTAGCCGGCATTCTGCGTGGCTGGGCTGGTCCTGCGCTGCTCCATAGCTACGAGAAGGAACGCCGTCCGGTGCATCAGTGGGTCATCGAAGAGGCATTCGCGAACTACAGCGCTCTGGGAAATCATCTGTCGCTGCCTGGCCTTGAGACTTTGGGCTCGGTGGGTGACGCCACACGTCGCGAGGTCGGCGATGTGATCTTCGCGGCCAAGCTCCGTGAGTTCAAGACACTGGGCGTGGTGCTCGGATACCGCTACAGGGACTCACCCGTCATTGTGGAGGATGGTACCGCCCCCCCCGCTCTCAACGCGATGGTGTACCGTCCATCCGCTTATCCGGGCTGCGTCGCTCCGCATCTTTGGCTTGAGGATGGAAGCTCGTTGTACGACCACTTTGGCGAGGGTTATACGCTGCTTGCGACCGATGGAAGGGAAGCGGACGAACTCTTCGGAGTACAGAGCGCCGCCGCCGCCTTAGGCATCCCGCTCAAGGTGATTGCGCCAAAGGATGGTCGCCTTAACCGGCGCTACATGGCGCATCTTGCGATCATCCGGCCTGACCAGCATGTGGCATGGCGCGGAAATGAACTGCCCGACGACCCCGGCGAACTGCTGCGGCGGGTTACGGGAAATCTTGCTTCATGACTGTCTGAGCCTTGACAAGGTTGAGTCGGCGGGAGCACTCTTTTCGCAAACATGTTCACCTTTCGTTGAGGCGCAATGGCATACCTGACATCCTTCGATTCCCGGCAACTCCGCACCGTCCTCGGCACCTTTACAACTGGCGTGTCCATTGTGACGACAAACGGCGCCGATGGGATCGACTACGGCGTGACGGCTAATTCGTTCAGCTCGGTGTCGCTCGATCCGCCTCTGGTGCTTTGGAGCCAGGGGCTCACGTCCAGGAGCTTTCCGGCGTTCCGCGACAGCGAACACTTTGCGGTGAACGTGCTGGCCGACGACCAGATCGCCACGTCGAACCGCTTTGCGAAGTCGACAGATGACAAGTTTGTTCAACTTGAGTTCACCCGAGGACTGGGCCAGGTACCGGTATTGCAGGGCACAGCGGCCCACTTCGAATGCGTCAAGACAGCGCAATACGAGGCTGGAGATCACATGATCTTTATCGGCCGGGTGGAGCGTGTGAGCCATTCAGGACGGCGTCCTCTGGCGTTTGCGCACGGCCGCTACATGGTGCCGTATGCTCACGAACTTGGACCGGTCTCGCTGCGTGAGGCAAAGGCGCCGATGGCGGCATGGGATGCGGTCGCGAAGGCCATGGACGCCTTGCCGAAGGTGTCGGAGTCCGTCGGGGGATTCACAGTGGGCCTTGCCGTCTGGGGGAATCACGGCCCCACCATCGTCCGCTGGCATCAGGGCGAAAACGCGGTGCAGGAACAGTTGCAGACCGGCCTGGTGATGAGCACCACGCGTACTGCCACGGGAATCGCCTTCGCGGCATTTTTGCCGCCCGAGGTAACCGACGCCTTCGTGCATGAGGATCTGCGGCTGTTTCGGGTGGCTGACGAAGACGAGACAGAACAGCGACGGGCATTTGAAGCCATGGTAGACGCGGCCAGAACCTCAGGGCTGGCCCGCGCTGTCGATATCCAGCCAACATCCCTGATTCGAGTTGTCGCGAACGCTTTCAGCGCACCCGTTTACGACGCGAATGGGGCTATGATCTGCGCTTTGTCGGTAGCTGCCGAAGCGTCGGTCCTGGCGCCAGATCCTGACGGAACGATCCCACAAGCAATGCTGCGCGCTGCACAAGAGCTTACCGTAAGGCTGCAGGGATGAGGGCACAAAGTCTCCGGCCAGAGTGGTCCGCGGGCTGCCTGAGATAGCTGAAACAGAGATCATGTTCATAAACTGGCGGGATCGGCCAGGATGCGAATGACGACTGCGCAGTGCGGTTTGCAGGTCTGATGAAAGTTCGCCGCGGATCGCAGGCTTTCCAGGTATGACTGCTTCAATCCGACCAGATTCGCGACAGCCCGTTCTTTTGTAATTCTCTAAGTCATTGATAGAAAAAGGAATATTTCAAGGGTTGTCGGGAGATTCGATCTCTCATGCGCAGCCGCAAGACCTTCTTTGCTTCAGGGTTGATTACCCATGGATTCGCTCGTCGTCAAAACACTTGACAACTCTCTCCAGCATCGCGCAGTATTCATCCCGCGCCTGAATATTCCCGTACATGTTCATCTATTTTTATTCGCGATCGACGTTCCGGGGAGTGAGGCGATAAGCAGTATGTTCTTCGAGGATCTTCTACCTTCATGTCAACACGCTCAAACATCTCCCTCGTTCGCCTCTTCCTTGCAGGATTTCTGCTTCTCGCGATAGCTATCATGCCCGCCTCGCTGCAAGCGCAGGGGACAGCCGCGACGGTCTCCGGTGTCGTTACGGACCCGACCGGGGCGAAGCTTCCCGCGGCAATGGTGACATTTACCAATGCTTCCACGGGTGCGGTCGCGAACGCGAAGACGAATGGGGAGGGATTGTACCGCGTCACCGGATTGCTGCCGGGGCTCTACAACGCGGCAGTGACCATGCAGGGATTCAAAACCGCCATCCAGCAGGGCATCGATCTGCATCTCGAAGACCAGGTGTCCCTGGATTATACCCTTGAGGTTGGTGTCTCGAGCGATAGCGTCACCATCAGTGCGGACGCGAACATTCTGGAGACGGTGTCGCCCACCGTCAGCCAGGTGATCGAGGGTCGGCAGGTGGAGGACACGCCGCTGAACGGCCGCAATACCATGAACCTGGTAGCCCTTACGCCGGGCGTGGTGGCGCAAGGCGGGACGCAGGGCGCTGCCAGCAACAACACCAACGGAGGCGGCTTTACCAATGCGAACAGCTTCGGCAACTACTCGATCGCTGGAGGGCTGGCGTCGCAGGAGTCGATTTATCTGGATGGTGCGCCGCTGCAAATCCCCGAGGGCAACGCAACGGCCTTCGTGATCACCCAGGACGCTGTGCAGGAGTTCCGCGTAGAGTCGAGCGTCGTCAATCCCCAGTATGGCGGATTCAGCGGAGGCGTAATCTCGTTCGGAACGAAGTCGGGTGGAAGCAAAATTCACGGGTCGTTCTATGAGTACTTTCGCAATACCGTCTTCAACGCGAACAACTTCATCAACAACCTGAACAATATCGCTCGTCCCAAGTTTAATCAGAACCAGTTCGGCGCAACCGTGGGCGGACCGATCCGGAAGGACAAAATCTTCTTCTTCGCATCCTACGAGGGCTACCGGCTGGCGCAGGGTGTCATCAACGCCGGGCGGGTGCCGACCCCGGCGGAGCTTACGGGCGATTTCACCGCGGACCCCAAGGTGATCAACCCAGTGCCGGTGCTAGGCCCCATGATCGCTCCCGGCATCTACGCCTCCGCGACCTACTCGCAGGCGACCTGCGGCGGCGTCGCCAACAAATTCTGCGTCGGCGCTCCCGTCAATCCGAATGATGCGGTAGTCGATCCGACCGCGTACTACCTGGCCAACACCCTGCACTACTTCCCGAAGCCGAATACGACGAACAACGGCACGGCGATCAACTTCGTGCAAAATGGCAAAGCCTACGCCTTTACCAACCAGGAAAGCTTTCGGATCGACGACAGCCTGAACGCGAAAAATCGGCTCTTTGCGCGCTATACCCGCTTCGACCGGACCCAGGCCCCGACCGTCTTCTTCCCAGGCAACAACGGACCACAGGCATCCACGGGCGTGGGTGCGACCGTAGCGCAGTATGTGCTTGGCAATACGACTACCCTCACTCCGACCTCCGTGCTCGACGTGCGCGTCTCGTACCTGCGCTACTTCAGCTATCTCACTCCGGGAAGTCAAAACGTGAACCTCGCCCCACTCGACAACGGCGACACGGCCGGCTTCTATGCGGGCGCGGCGCATGAGATACCCCCGTACTTTCCCGACATCAGCATCACCAACAACGTGCCGTATCCTTATGCGGGACTCAATCAAGGCGCGCAGCAGCCGAACAACCTCTACACCATATCCGGAACGTACTCGAAGCAGCTTGGACGTCACTCTCTCAGCTTCGGCGGTGAATTTCGGCAGGCCGAAGAGTACTACTTCAATCAGCCATTCCTGACCGGAGACTACATCTTCGCTGGAACCTCCACGGCCTGCATCTCCGCTGGAGCAGGTACGGTTACCTTCAACGACGCGGCCCATACCGCGCTGGCGAAAAACTGCCCCGCCGGCGCGCCCGTCATCCCCGGCTCCGGCGCAACCCCCGAGGCCGACTTCATCTCGGGCCAGTTTGCAGCCTCGGCAACGGGCTTCACCACCACCGCCCCCGTAAGCGCGGTGAATCACAATGCCGGTGTGTTTGCGAATGACTCGTTCGCATTTTCGTCGAAGCTGACCGTCACGGCGGGTCTGCGCTACGAGATTCCGGGCAGCTTCTACGTGAAGAACGACAACAACGCGGTTCTGCTTCCGCAGCTGGCGAATCCGCTGGTGCTGGTCAACTCCGCCGCTTACTCCGGTCGCGGGGACTTGCAGGCGCACCACGCGTTGTTCTCGCCGCGCGTAGGATTTTCTTACGCCCCTTATAACGGCACAACCTTCCGGGCCGGCTATAGCCTGGCCTTTATCGGACAAGACACCGCCTTTCCCGCGTCACCCGTCTACTCATCGCTCAACTCGCCTGAAACGTTCGTCAACGCCTCCTATCAACTCTGCGCGCCGTTGGGATATCTGACGACCGGAACCGCTCCCGGAAATCCCTGCACTGCGCCCGGCACAATCGCCCGCACGGCGATCATTCAACCCCTGACCCGAGCCCAGTATGCCGCCAACCCCACAATCTTCAACGGGCAGCCGCTGGAAGGCCGCGAACCCTACGGCAAGTTCCCGTACCTTGAGCAGTACAACGCGAACGTGCAGCAGACTCTGGGTTCCAGCACCGTCCTGCAGTTGGCTTACCTGGGCGCCCGCGGCGAACATATGCCCATCGCGGGCACCTTCGATCTCAACCAGATCCCGGATACCGCCGCCATCGGCGCGACCAGCCAGGCCAGCCGCCCCTATCCTACCTACCAGACAGTGCTGGCGACCGCGCCTTACATCGGTGACACCTATTACAACTCCGCGCAGGTCACGCTAACCAGGCGCTTCAAGAGCGGTGGGACGATCCTGGGTAACTATAGCTGGTCGAAGTTCCTTGGAAACTCCGAGGCGACCAATCCTCAGGTGGAAAGCCATACGCAGGGCGGTATCCAGGACTACACCAACCTGCGCGGTGAGCGGTCTTACCTGAGCTTCGATGTTCCCCAGCACTTGGTCGTGAGCTACATCCTCGACCTCCCGGTGGGCCGGGGCAAGCACTTCCTCACCAACGCCAGCCCCGCGCTCAATGCCGCGGTCGGCGGATGGAATGTGTCGGGCATCAACACCCTGCAGAGTGGGTTTCCGCTGGCAATCGTGGGATCTCCCACCCCGGTCTCGGCAGCCTTTGGCGGAGGATCTCCGCGACCGAATGTGATTGCGGGGTGTGCGCAGAAGTCGGGGACCGGGATGGTAGCTTCGGCGCAATCGTCGGTCACGGCCGCTCCTGTATCAACCTTCAACAAGGCTTGCTTCTACGCCGCAGCGCCGGCAGCGGGCGCACCCGTCTCGTACGCATACAATTATCTCGGCAACCAGCCACGCACCAGCGGCCTTTTGCGCACGCAGGGTACTGATAACTTCGACTTCTCAGTGGGCAAAACCATACCGATCCACGAAGCGATCAATATGGTCTTCCGGGCCGAGGCCTTCAACGTCTGGAACCGGGTTCAGTTCGGAGATCCCGGTCTGACGTTTGGTAGCGCGTCGTTCGGTGTACCGACAAACCAGGCAAACCTGCCGCGCTCGTTCCAGTTCTCGCTGCGCGCCAACTACTAACCAAATCTTTCGCTTGAAGTATTAGCTCGCTAACGTTGACGCAGTAAAAAGTCCGAAGCCAGAGATGTAGAAGTATCTGTAAGATCAGTCAACTTCATTTGAGGAGAAAGTCATGTCGACAGCTACCGCCCCCTTTATCCGTGACATAGTGACCGCGCCCGCCGGCAACACCGGCCCCGTCCTGCTAACCCCGATCGTACAAACCGGAGCTGTCGACGTAAGCGACATCGCCGGACTGAACCCAACGGCGCTCCGCGAGGCTTTGGTGGAGCGGGCGAATGCGCTGCGTCCGCTGCTCGAAGCCAACGCCGCTGAGACCGAAAACGGACGCCGCGCGGTGGAAGAAAATATCAACGCGATCCGCGAGGCGGGTCTCTTCAAGATTATGGTGCCGCGCCGCTTTGGCGGACTGGAGACCGACATCCGCACAAAGCTGGAGGTCTCCGCGGCGCTCGCTCGAGGTTGCGGTTCGACCGCCTGGGTGACGACCCTGATGAACGTCTGCTCCTACTTCGCCGGCCTGTCATCGGCCGAATGCCAGAACGACATCTGGGGCACAAATCCCGAAGCGCGCGTGGCCGGCGTCTTCGCTCCGCTTGCAACGACCAGGCGTGTGGAAGGTGGGCTAATCGTCAACGGCAAGTGGCCGTGGTCGAGCGGCTGCCTGCACTCCGATTGGGCGATGATGGGCATCCCGGTTGTGAACGAAGCAGGAGAGCCCATCGATCAGGGCATGGCCTTCATGCCGATGTCCGAATGCATCATCGAAGACACTTGGTACGTCGCCGGCATGAAGGGCTCTGGCAGCAACACGATAGTCGCAACAGATGTCTTCGTGCCGGATCATCGCATCATGTCGGTCTCCCAGTTGATGCAGGGCAACACGTCAACCCCCTACAAGGACGAGGTACTGTATCGTTGTGCGTTCATCCCCGTGGCCGCGCTCATCCTCGCCGGACCGATGATGGGCTTGTGCAAACGTGCTCTCGAGTTCGTCATCGAGAAAGCCCCTAAGCGCAGCATCTCCTACACCTTCTACAAGACGCAGGTCGAGTCCCCGAGCTTTCAGCTTTCGATCGCCAGGGCAGCGATGCTGGTCGACACCGTCTGGCTCCACGCACTGCGCGCTGCCGATGACATCTGGATCGCCGCCGCGGCGAACAGATTCCCCAGCTACACCGAGCGGGCACGTGTCCGCATGGACACCGGCTACGCGGCTGCGACTGCACGTGAAGCCATGGACATTCTGCTCTCGGCTCACGGCGCATCATCGTTTGCCGAGGTCAGCCCACTCCAGCGTATGTGGCGAGATCTCGAAACCTGCTCGCGCCACGCTGTGGTTTCGCCGGAGATCAGCAGCGAGGTTTACGGCAAAGCGTTGCTCGGCATCGAAGGCGGCGTCACCGCTCTCGTATAGCGTCTCCGGCACGGCTGACGCTTTGGGATCGGACAGAACTACATCAGCGGAGCCCGTGGTTATGCATCGACGCATCAACCGCCGGGCTCCGTTCTGCCTGAGACTTCGGTCAATCGCGATTCCTGTCGTTCCAGGAACGGCACGCGCCAGGACCGTCAAAGAAAGAGCACTCATAGATGAACCTGCACAGACAATCCGCTGTTATCCTCTTTGCCGCAACGATGAGCGCAACGATAAGCGCAATCGCCACAGCCGGTGCACAGCGCACCAGCATCAGCAGTGGCGTCGTCCTGAACGGCGTCACCATCGTGGACACGCGCACGGGTGCCTTAAAGCCCAACCAGGCCATCGTGATCGACGGTGGCAAGATCGTCAGGATCGGCAATGCGGGGATCTTCGAGACCGGTGGCACGGCGAAACTGGTCGACGCACGTGGCAAGTATGTTGTGCCCGGCTTCATGGACATGCATATCCATGCGGTGGATTCGGCCAATTTGCATCCCTCGTTTTTTCCGCTTTTGATCGCCAACGGAGTAACGGCTTTCCGTGAAGAGTCTGTCACCCCCGCCAACGTGGAACTCGGCAAGAAGGTCAACGAAGACGCTGCCGCGGGCCGCATCGACGCGCCGGAGGTCATCTTCTCCGGCGTGGAGATGCACCTGAAGCCCAACTTGACCGCTATGGAAACCAGCAACGCGGGGTCACCGTCCATGGACCATCTGGGGGCGGGCGTTGGTCTTATCCTCGACTGCTCCACCGACGAACAGGCGATTCGCGCCGACTACCTGACGAAGCTTCTCAAGCCTCCCTTTCCGCCGAACTATATCCCTAATCCGAGGGCCTTCGACGGAGCAGCAACCGCTGGAATCTACCAGCGCGTTCTCGACACCTACAGTGAGCCTAAGTGCGTCGCCTTGAGCAAGGCATTTGCGAAGAATCGAACCTGGCAGACGCTGACGCTCATTCGTCTGCGTACCCAGGATTGGGGGAACGATCCTGTCTATCGCGACGATCCCAATCTCAGGTATGTGGACAAGGCAACCATCGCGCTGTGGGATAAGCTCGGCGATCAGTTTGCAACCTTGCCCGCTGCCGCGGTTGCGACCTTGCACAAGTACTACGGTTTGCAGAAACAAGTCAGCAAGCTGATGGAGCAGAATGGTGTACCGATTCTGGCTGGATCGGATGTCGGCGGAGTCTGGCTGATCGCCGGCTTCAGTCTTCATCAGGAGTTCCACGAACTCGCCGAGGCCGGCCTGACACCGCTTCAGGTCCTCCAGGCGACAACCTTGAACCCTGCCAGCTTTCTCAACCGCCAGACAACAATGGGGACGGTCGAAGAAGGCAAGAACGCTGATCTCGTCTTGCTGGATTCCAACCCCGTTGTGGGCGTCTCAGGCCTGGATAAAATCGCAGGCGTTGTGCTCAGGGGCAAGTATTTTTCAAGCGAGGCGCTCAGCAAAATGAAGAGCGACGTCGCCGCCGCTTTCAAGTAGTTGAGCTTGCCCCCGGAAAACATCTCTCTTAGCGAGCTG
>CAXTMK010000024.1:0-9505 GCA_964245315.1 uncultured Acidobacteriaceae bacterium
CGCGCTGCCGGGGCCGCCACGCCGCCAGAATCGCTATGACCGACAGACTCCTAGGTCAGGCATATTTGGATTGACAATCCGCATCGGCGTCAGGCGATCGAAGCGGGTTATGGGGTCGACATCCGGAATGAGACGCAGCCGCTGGCCTTTGTACACCATCGAGATGGACTCACCACCGAGCGCTCTGCCTGCGAGTTCAAACAAGTCACGGCGAAATTGCGAGATTGGGACATCCATTGCAAAATGCTACCACGCCCATGTACATCCCTGTTGTACAGTCACGAGGAAGGTAAACTGAAGCGATGCTCCAGCCCTTCCGCAAAGACTTCAACACCCGACAGTTCAAGCCGGAGCGCTACGCTGCCCTGCTAACGCGCTTGAACGAGCGCACCCGCACGCAGATCGAGTTCCGCGTCTGCGAAACTCCGGTCTTCTTCGCGCCCGAGCTGCTCGCGGAGATGGCCGAGACCGGCCGCATTCTGACGCATCAGCTCATCGACAGCCCCGACTATATGCGGCTCTCCGACGCCGCGATTCCTGACCGGTATCGCGTCCCGAACGACAATCCCAGGCCCAACTTCATGACCGTAGACTTCGGCCTGGTGCGCGGCGAAGACGGCAGCTTCCGCCCGAAGCTGGTCGAGCTGCAGGCTTTTCCCTCGATCTTCGCTTACCAGGACGTGCTCTGCGAGGAGTATCTGCGGGTTTATGGACTCGATAAACAGCTCGACTGGCGCTTCAGCGGGCTGGATAGAGATGGTTACTGGAATCTGCTGCGGCGGACGATCGTCGGCGATCACGATGCGGAGAACGTCGTTTTGGTCGAGATCGAGCCCGAGACGCAGAAGACTAAACCTGACTTCCGGGTCTACGAGGACAAACTCGGTGTGACAACCGTCGACATCGCCAAACTGAAGAAACAGGGTAACAAGCTCTATTACGAGCGCCGCGGCAAGTGGGTGCCGGTCGAGCGTATCTACAACCGCGCTATCGTAGACGAACTGGAGCGCAAGCAGATTGCGCCTGCCTTCGACCATCGCGACGACCTGCAGGTCGAGTGGGCGGGGCAGCCGAACTGGTTCTTCCGTATCAGCAAATTCTCTCTGCCTTACCTGAAACACGATTCCGTGCCGCCCTGCGCGTTCCTGGATGAGTGGTTCGAGGGCAAACGCGACGGAATTCCGGACAATCGCGAACAGCTGCTGCTGAAACCGTTGTACTCCTTCGCTGGCAAGGGGATTCAGTTTGCGCCCTCGGACGCCGACCTGAACGCGATCCCAAAGGGCGAACGGCACGACTATCTCCTGCAGCAGCGCGTGCATTTCGAGCCTGTCATCGAGACCCCGCACGGCCCCACCCAGGCGGAGGTGCGCGTCATGTACGTCTGGCCCGAGGGTGCGGCCGAGATGACGCCGGTTATCAGCCTGGTCCGCCTCGGCCGCGGTCTGATGATGGGGGTGGACCATAACCGCAATCAGGAGTGGGTTGGAGGCTCGGCAGCCCTGTTTCCGACCCGGTTTTCCTGAGTCGTCACCCAGGTTACTTTGCCGGGTACCACTAAATGGTTACTAAAGATAGCTATACCTGCGGTACACTTCTCCCGATGGATAAACCAGTGGTTCGACGCCCCCGGCGTCGGCAAGGACCTTAGATGAGCG
Organism: uncultured Acidobacteriaceae bacterium; assembly: GCA_964245315.1. Lineage (GTDB taxonomy): Bacteria > Acidobacteriota > Terriglobia > Terriglobales > Acidobacteriaceae > Edaphobacter. Next base: position 1,659 of record CAXTMK010000024.1, read on the forward strand.
CCAAAGGCAGCACCGCTACCACCGACCAGGTTCGAACCGCAGTGCGTTTTCCTATGAGATTGATTCTTGAGGTAACCACCCCGGATGGCACTATCGACGCGGTGACGGAGAACATATCGGCCAATGGAATTTTGTTTACCGCGGAATCACTGCCTCCGGTCGACAGCCAGATCGAGTTCATCATCAAGATGCCGGCCGAGGTGATGGGAACTGCGGAAGACGTTGCAATTCAGTGTGTCGGACGAGTTGTGCGACATCAGTTTTACAAAGGTGAGGGCCAGGCGGCGGCCATCATCGACGAATACTCCCTGAGGGCCTGATGGAGATGACAGTAGTTGATATCAGTTCGAACGAACCCGTCGAAGTCGAAACCCCGGGCCAGGACGGCACGGCGGCGATCAGGATCATTCTCGCCGACTCACAGGCAATCTACCGGGTCGGAATGCGCAGGATCTTCGCCGTCGAGGATGACATCCGTGTCGTCGCGCAGGCTGAGACGCTCGCAAACCTCTATTCGGCCCTGCATCGCTTCCCTACCGATGTCGTCTTCATCGAAGGCGCTCTGATTACCGGTACCGTAGACGCCATTCCGGAGCTGGTGCGGCGCGCGCCCGAGGCCAAGATCATCGTCCAGGTAAGCGAGAGCGACGAATCCAACACCGTAGAACTCTACCGCCGCGGAGTGCGTGGCGTGGTGCCGCGTTCCATCTCGCCGGACCTGTTGATCAAGTGTGTGCGCAAGATCGCCGACGGCGAAACCTGGATCGACAACCAATCCATCAGCTGGGTTATCGAGGCCTATCGTGCCCAGGCGACCACGCTGACCAACCCTCGGACGCAGCCAAAGCTCTCGAAGAAGGAACTTTCCATCATCAGCTGCATTACGCGGGGCATGCGCAACAAGGAGATCGCCTACCAGATCGGAACCACCGAACAGGTGATCAAGAACTACCTGCGCAAGGTGTACGACAAGCTGGGCGTCTCCGACCGCCTGGAGCTGGCGCTCTATTGTCTGCACCATCAGCTGCTGAAGAAGTACGACCAGGAGCAGGAAGCTGCCGCCGCTGAAGCGGTTATGCTTCCGGCGAGAGCCAAGGCATAACGTACAAAGCCGCCCCAGATTGAGGCGGCTTTGGTTTTTCTACTCGTACGCCCTGATCTTACCCAGCCGAGCCGACCAGCACGGGCTTGCTTGTCGGTACCGGTACCAGGCCATCCTCTACGGTTACGGCGAACATTTTTGCCGCAACTCCCTTCGGAAGCTCAGGCAGCACCAGGGTTGCGAAGCCGCGCTCGTCGGGCTTAAAGGTGCCGGCCGGAATGGGATGCGACTCGTCGGCCGGAAAGAGCCACAACTCATACACCTTGTCCGCCTGCAGCTTATCCAGGTTGCCGGCCACCAGCAGCAGCGAACCCTTGTCCGACACGTAGCTGACACGAGCCGTCGGTGGAGGCTTCACGCCGGTTCCGGTCAGTGTGAACTGCGCAGCCGTGGAATCCTTCACATTTTCCATCAGGGTGTTGGCCAGCTCGGCCTGCGCCTGGGTCTGCTTCAACTGCGCCTGATTCGCAACAAGCGTGGACTTCAGCTGTTCCTGCTGGGTGTACTGCACGGCCGAGAACGCTCCGAGACCGGCGGCAAGTGCCCAGCCAATCCACGGCAGAACCCTCGACGCCGCGCTGCGTTTAGCGACTTTGTCTTCAAACGGGATAACCGTGGCGCGCTGGGCGTAGGTGTGGGCCAGCGGGTCGACCGGCATCTCCTTCTTCTCGCGTGCGACGTGCTTCATCAGACGCTGGCGAGCCATGGCGGGTGGGTCGTGCATCTCCGCCGAATGGGCGAAAACGGACAGTCCGCTGTAAATCTCTGAGAGAACACGGCGCGCCTCCGCGCTGTGCTGCAGATGCACGCGCATCTCTTCCGTCTCGTCTGGCGGAAGCAGCTGCATCGCGTAGAGCGCGATGTCGTCCGGATCGATGTGTTTGACGGGAATCATGATTGGAATGCCTTTCTCAAGGATAACAATGCCGTGCGTATCCTTGTTTTCACCGTGCCCAGTGGGTCTCCGGTCATCTCGGCAATCTCGGAGTGAGTCAAACCGTCGAAGAACGCCATCTCCAGCGTCTTGCGTTGTTCGGAAGGGAGTTCGTTGATCACGCCCCGCGCCTTCTCGATCATGATGTTGCGCTCCGCTTCATCCGCCAGATTGTAAGACGAAGCTAACGCGATTCCTTCAACCTGTTCGGTGGGCCGTTTGCGCCGCAGCGCGTCGATGGAGCGGTTCCGGCTCACGACCGCGAGCCAGCCACCAAGGCTGCCTCTGGTTGCGATAAAGCCATCCGGACTCCGCCAGATCTGCATGAAAATCTCCTGTAGAACGTCCTCCGCCGACGCCGGATCGCGTAAAACGCGCAGCGCGACGGAATACACCACCCTGGAGTATCGGTCGAAGAGCGATGCCATCGCCTGTTCATCGCCGCGCTGCACCAGTGCCAGCAGCGTTGCGTCTTCCTCCGCGGAGGGCGGTGGCATATTCGTCACTCCCGTTTCTCTATACATTTAACGCACCTGTCCCGAAACCAGATTGCCCGCTCTTTTCACCACGACCTACAACCGAAGGGGTACGCCGGCGTCGTTCGAAACTCCGGCATACCCCATGAACTTTACCGGGTTTGCGCCATTTGCGGAAGTCGCGGGCGGTTCCCAGGTGTGCGTAAGGTAAAACTGAGACTGGCATGAAGGTTCGGCTCGACAAATTGCTGGTGGATCGCGGGCACGCGCAGTCGCGCGAGCGGGCGCACGCGCTCATCCTCGCCGGGCGCGTCCTGGTCGACGAGCAGCGCGTCGACAAGCCCGGCACACCGACCGCCGATACCGCCGTCCTGCGCCTGCTGGGTGACGACCTGAAGTATGTGAGCCGGGGAGGTCTGAAGCTGGAGCGAGCGCTCGACTATTGGGCGATTTCACTGGATGGGGTGAAGACGCTGGATATCGGCGCCTCTACCGGCGGATTCACCGACTGTATGCTACAGCGCGGCGCGCACTCGGTGCTGGCGATCGACACCGGGTATGGCCAGATCGCCCAGAAGCTGCGCTCCGACCCGCGGGTGAGCCTGATGGAGCGCACGAACGCGCGCTTGCTGGAGCCGCACTCGCTGGCTTCAATCGGCGCAGGCTTTTTTGCGATGGACGTGTCGTTCATCTCCGCGACGCTGGTGTTACCGGCCGTGTTGAACGCGCTTGCGGGGGGGAATCAGGCCCAGCATCAGCCTTGGCACGGCAGTATGGTGTTGCTGATCAAGCCGCAGTTCGAAGCCGGCCGCGAACACGTCGGCAAGGGAGGCATCGTGCGCGATCCCGCCGCGCGGCAGCTTGCTATCGACCGGGTGACGGCATGCGCCGGGGCCCTTGGCGGCACTGACCTCGATCTGATCGATTCGCCTATCCGCGGGATGGAAGGCAACCACGAGTACCTGCTGCATGCGACGTTCGAAAAAACGAGCACGGAATGACGCGGATTGAGAACGGATAGAGCTTAATCCGTGTTCAATCCTTGAAAATCCGTGGTCATCCTTGTCTTCGTTTTACACTAGACTTCAATGTTCCGAGCCGCCATCATCTCCAAGCCGCAGAAGCCCGAGGTCGCCACGCTTCTGCCTGAACTGATCGAGTGGCTGCGTGCTCACGAGTATGAGGCGCTGCTCGATACCGACAGTGCCGCTTACCTGAACCAGCAAGGGATCGACCGCGCCGAGATGCCCGCTTACACGCCCGGGCTGGTGATCGTGCTGGGCGGCGATGGCACGCTGCTTTCGGCAGCGCGAGCGTTCGCTCGCACGATGACTCCGATCCTGTCGGTGAACCTGGGTTCGCTCGGGTTTCTGACCGAGATTCCGCTCTCGGACCTGTACCAGACGCTCGAAAACTGGTGCAACGGAGTCGCCGACATCGACTGCCGCAGCATGATGCATACGCGGCTGCGGCGCGACGGCGTGACGCTGCGCGAGTGGGACGCGCTGAACGATGTGGTCGTCGCGAAGGGCACGATCGCGCGCATGGCCGACTACACGGTGCGCATCGACGACCAGCTGGTGGCGACGTTTCGCGCGGATGGAGTGATCGTGTCGACGCCGACCGGGTCGACCGCTTATAACCTCGCGGCGAATGGGCCGATCGTGATGCCGTCGGTGTCGTGCATGGTGGTGACGCCCATCTGCCCGCATCTTCTGACGATTCGGCCGATCGTGATGCCGGGAGAGTCGAGCGTGCGCATCCGCGTGGAGGGCGTGCCAAACCAGATTTACCTCACGGTGGACGGGCAGGAGGCGGTGGAACTGGTGCTCGACGATGAGGTGGAATGTTACCGGTCGGATTCGAGCGTGCGGCTGCTGCGGCTGCACCCGAATGGCTTGTTCAATGTGCTGCGGTCGAAGCTGAAGTGGGGCGTTCGGTAAGCGCCGGGTCTGGCGCTTGATTGGGTCTTCACTGCGTGAAGGCTACTGAACCCGGTTAGGACTGAGTTGGGCATACTCGCGCCACCTGGTCTCGTCCTGGGAAAGCAGTCCCGTGGACTGCAGGAACTCAATGCTGGCTTTGGCGTGACCGAAGAACATGTATCGACAGCCTGTCAACGAGGTTCGTTCGAAGATCACCGGACCGCCGCCATAGTGCAGCGTACACCTGTGAAGAACGCAATCGACGAAATGAATTCCATCGAGGTCTACGGCCTGACCAACCATCTTTATCCCTTCCAGTCGATCCACGGACACCCGCTCTCTGGAAGAGGAACTTCTCGGTCAAACCTGGCCGCTCCGCCGTCTACTATCCTACTCTTTATGTTAGCTACCGAACATAATGCGTGACTTGCCGTCACATGGTGGATAGCTAATCCAATCCGTAAACAATTCCTGTACTATGTTGATGCGGTTCGCGGTCCATATACGCCGCACTTCAAACTATCTGCACCGCACGAGGAACGCCGATGCCGCAACGCCAGCTCTCCCGCCGCAAATTCCTCGGAACCGCTATTGCAGCCGCTACACTGCCCGCCGTGCTCGGCCCTCACTATGCGTTGGGGCAAGCGGCATTCACACCTCCCGCGTCGCCGCGCATGAAGTACAACTTCAACCTGAACTGGAAGTTTCTGCGCGACGATGTCTCAGGGGCTGAAGCCTCTGCCTTCGCCGACAACGACTGGACCACCATCTCGACCCCGCACAGCTTTAACGATGTGGACAGCTTCCGCACCATCATCTCGCACGGGGGCGGCGATCGCGGGACGTACAAGGGCATCGCGTGGTATCGCAAGCACTTCAAGCTGCCCGCCGGCGCCGCCGGGCAGAAGGTGTTTCTGGAGTTCGAGGGCATGCGCCAGGCGGGCGACATCTACCTGAACGGCCAGTCCGTCGGCCTGTACGAGAACGGCGTTACCGCGTACGGAATCGACATTACCAGCGCGCTGAATGCGGGCGGCGACAACGTGCTGGCGGTGAAGGTGGACAACCGCACCAGCTACCAGGAGCGGGCAACGCAGACCACGTTCGAGTGGAACGCCAACGACTTCAACCCCGACCACGGCGGCATCAACCGGCACGTCTGGTTGCATGTGATGGGCAGGATCCACCAGACGCTGCCGCTGTTCTACGGGCTGCAATCCCAAGGCGTCTACATCCACGCCAATAACTTCAACATCCCCGCGAAGACGGCCGACGTTACGGTCGAGTCGGAAGTGCGCAACGGCTCCGGCGACCGCGCCACGATTGGGCTTTCGGCTGTCGTTGTGGACGCGACCGGCAGGGTCCATGCACAGTTCGACGGCGACCCGGTAGACATGGTGGACGGCGAAAAGTCCGTGCTGATGGCCTCCGGGCCGCTGAAAGACGCGCGCTTCTGGAGCGACCTCGATCCGTTCCTGTATGACGTCTATACGATTCTGAAGGTCGACGGCAAGGTGGTCGATGTGGAGCGCACCGTCACCGGCTTCCGCAAGACGGCGTTCAAAGGCGGCGCTGGCACCGGCGGCGTCTATCTCAACGATCGCTTCACCTACCTGAAGGGATTCGCGCAACGCTCGGCCGACGAGTGGGCCGCCATCGGCGCGGGCTACCCCGACTGGCTGCACGACTACACCGCGAAGATGATCCGCGACTGTTATGGCAACCACATGCGCTGGATGCACGTGGCACCAACGAGAACTGACGCGGATGCGCTGGCACGCTTCGGCATCATCCAGGTCTGCCCCGCCGGCGACAAGGAGAAAGACGCGGTCGGCCGCCAGTGGGAGCAGCGCATGGAGGTGATGCGCGACACCATGATCTACTTCCGCAACAACCCCTCGATTCTCTTCTGGGAGGCGGGCAACACCGTCGTCACGCCCGAACACATGACCGCCATGGTCGCGCTCAGGAAGCAGTGGGATCCCGAGGGCGGACGCGTCATCGGCTCGCGCGGCAACGGCGACGATGCCGCCAACACCGCCACCACGCCCATCGCCGAATACTACGGCGTGATGATCGGCCAGGATCCGAAGACCGACGCTCTGAGCGGCAACTCCGCCATGTTCCGCGCCTACTCGGGCGAGCGCCGCGACCGCGCGCCGATCGTCGAAACCGAAGACTTCCGCGACGAGGGCGCGCGCCGCTACTGGGACGACTACTCGCCGCCTTACTTCGGCTTTAAAAAAGGCCCGAGCGACACCTACGAATACACCAGCGAGAGCTTCGCAATTGCCGGCGTCAAGCGCTACTGGGACTACTGGTCGAATCGCATCTCGAACACCGACAAGGCGCACTCCAAATGGTCGGGCTACGCCAGCATCTACTTCACCGACGAAGATGCCGACGGCCGCCAGGATTCGAGCGAAGTGGCCCGCGTCTCGGGCAAGGTGGATGCCGTGCGGCTGCAGAAGGAGATTTATTTCGCTTACCGCGTCGTCCAGAATACCGAGAAGCCGGACCTTCACATCCTCGGGCATTGGAGTTACCCGGCGGACAGGAAGATAACGAAGACGGTATATGTGATCGCCAATACCCAGGCTGTGGGTGGATCTTCAGCTTTCCCAACGTGGACTTCGCTCCGGGAACGCTGAAGGCGGTGGGCTCGGTCGCGGGTAAGCCGGTCGTCGACTCGTCTCTGACCACGGCAGGGCCGCCCGCCGCGCTGAAACTCACTCCGCACGTCGGTCCCGAGGGCCTACAGGCGGATGGGCAGGACATTGCTTTCTTCGATGTGGAAGTCGTGGACGCCAAGGGCCAGCGCTGCCCCACCGACGATGCCCGCGTCGATTTCACCTGCGCGGGCCCGGCGATCTGGCGCGGCGGCTACAACTCCGGCAAGACCGACTCGACCAACAACCTCTGGCTGAATACCGAGCTTGGTATTAATCGCGTCTTCGTGCGCTCAGTGATGAAGCCGGGGGCGATCACGGTGACGGCATCGCGCACCGGGCTGAAGCCGGCGAGTGCCACGGTGACTTCGAAGCCGGCGGTCGCGATCGATGGCCTTGCGACCTTTATGCCGCCGCGGTTGAAGGGGCCGGCGGAGGGATAGGGCGAATTTCCAGACGGCATACAGGAAAACGAAAGCAGGGCTTCAGTAGCTCCCATCAATCGTAGCCTCTGCCGTCGAACCATTTTTGCAGCCCGGTATCGTTCAGGTGCAGGCACATGACCGTGTAGCTCAGGATCTCGTGGAAGTACCGCATCGACAGATCGTAGTTATCGATGTGCCCCAGCGTAGGGCGAGGCGACGTATACACGTCCAGCCCGTTGCGCAGGCAAAGCTGCTGAATACGGAAGAGATGCGTGGGGTCGGAGACGACGACCAGGTGATGCAGATGATGCTCGTC
>CAXTMK010000024.1:9515-29669 GCA_964245315.1 uncultured Acidobacteriaceae bacterium
GTGGTAAAGCTGTCGGTCTCCGCGATGATGGCGGAAAACGGCACGCCCTGAGACAGCAGGTAGTCGCGGCCGACGCCGCCCTCGGTCTTGCCGGAGTCGCGGTCGCTGCCGCCGCCGAGCGTGATGACCAGCGGCGCAATCTGCTTCTGGTAGAGCAGGGCGGCATGGTCCAGGCGGGCGTGAAAGACCGGCGACGGACGCCCGCCGTACTCGGCCGCGCCGAAGACGGCGATTGCGTCGGCGGGCTGGGCCTGATCCTCGCGCGCGACGCGATTGATGCAGTGCACGACCCAAAGTGTCCACACCAGCGCGACCAGAAGCACCAGCCCGAGGACACGGCGCAGGAAGGTGGCGAACGGGTGCGGCTTGTCCGGTCTATAAGTGGAAGAGGCCATAAAACGGTGTGACCAGTATGACTTACTTCATCCTATCCGGCTACGGGTGCAGGCAGAGCGCGATCTCGTGCGTCGGGATGGCGCCCTCGCGCAGGATGGACCAGGTTCCGTTGTCACCGGATAGATCGACGATGGTGGTGGCCACGGTGCGGGCCGTCGGGCCTCCATCGATAATGAGCGGAATGGAATCGCCGAGCTGGTCGAAAACCGAGATGGCGGAGGTGCACTCGGGCAGTCCGCGCAGGTTGGAGGAGGTCGCGGTGATGGGCAGGCCGAGCTTTTCGACCACGGCGCGGGCGATGGCTGCTTCCGGCACGCGCAGCGCGACGTTGCCGGTGTTGGCGGTGACACGCAGCGGCAGTTTGGCGCCGGCCTTGACGATGATGGTGAGTGGGCCCGGCCAGAAGCGCTCGGCAAGGCGGTCGAAGGCGGTGTCGCAGTTGCGGGCGAGCGCGTAAGCCTGCGAGACGTCGGCGATGAGCAGCGAGAGCGGTTTGTGACGGGCGCGGCTCTTGATGTCGTAGATGCGGTCGACCGCGGCCAGGTTCACGGGGTCGACGGCGAGGCCGTAGAAGGTATCGGTTGGCAGGGCGACGACTTCGCCTGAATCGATGCGTTTGGCCACGAGGTCGATGAGCGCTGGCTCGGGTTCAGCCGGGTTGATGAGGAGAATCTCTGCCGTCAAATGCTGACTCCTTGGTGTATCCAGCATACCCTGAGAAGCAGATTCCTCCGCTGCCGCGAAATGACAACAGGGCGCGGCGTAGACTTTGGTGAGATGAGCAAAAGTTCTGAAGTAGTAACCAGCCGGGCCAATGCGCGGGTGAAACAGCTGCGGGCGGCGTTTGCGGGGCAGGCGCGCCTGGCGAGCGGGCTGATTGCGATCGAAGGCGAACACCTGCTCGAAGAGGCGCTGAAGAGCGGGCAGGCGCTGAAGACGGTCTTCGTCAGCGAGCGGCGGGATCCGCCCTCGTTCGTTCCCGGCGGCGTGGAGGTGGTTCGGCTGGCGAACGACGTCTTCCAGAGCTGCGTCGAAACTCAGACGCCGCAGGGGATTGCGGCACTGCTGGTGCCACCGGTCTCTTCGGTCTCCGAGATGGTGAACGGCACGGCGTTGATTCTGATTGCGGTGGGGTTGCAGGATCCGGGAAACCTGGGCACGCTGGTGCGTTCGGCGGAGGCGTTTGGCGCGACCGGCGTGCTGACCACTCCGGGGACGGTGAGCGCGTGGAACCAGAAGGCGATTCGGGCTTCGGCAGGAAGCGTCTTTCGCGTGCCGATTGCGGTGGCCGATGCCGCGGCGATGGAGGTGTTGGAGCAGCACGGCGTGAAGCTCTTCGCGGCGATGAAGGATGAGGCCGTGTCTATCGACGAGGCATCGCTGACCGGGCCGTTGGCGTTCCTGATCGGCAATGAGGGCGCGGGTTTGAGCGAGAATTGGGTTGCGAGGTCGGATGAGCGGGTGACGATTCCCTGCCCCGGGTGGGTGGAGAGTTTGAATGCGGCCGTGGCGGGGAGTTTGCTGTTGTATGAGGCTAGCCGGCAGCGGAGACTTAAGCAGTAGTTCGAGAAGCAGATTCCTCCGCTTCGCTGCGGAATGACAACAAAGGAATGGAATAAAGTCGCATGAGCTTGTTCGATACATCGCCGATTGCAAGGCCTGCGCATACGAAACAGACGCCGCTGGCGGAGCGCATGCGGCCGCGCACGATTGCGGAGTTTGCCGGGCAGACGCATCTGCTGGGCGAAGGCAAACCGCTGCGGCTGGCGATCGAACGTGATGACGCTTCGTCCATGATCTTCTGGGGTCCGCCGGGCGTGGGCAAGACGACGCTGGCGAAGATCATCGCGCAGATGACCGAGGCCAGTTTCATCGAGTTCTCCGCCGTGCTGAGCGGCATCAAGGAGATCAAGCAGGTGATGGTCGACGCCGAAAAGGCGGCGCAGTTTGGCTCGCGAACCATTCTGTTCGTGGATGAGATTCATCGCTTCAACAAGGCGCAGCAGGATGCGTTTCTGCCCTATGTCGAGCGCGGAACGATCCGGCTGATCGGCGCTACGACAGAGAATCCGAGCTTCGAGATCAACGCCGCGCTGCTCTCGCGCTGTCGCGTGTACACGCTGGTCGGGTTGAGCGAAGAGGATGTGATCGCGCTGCTGAGGCGGGCGCTTGGCGATGCCGAACGCGGGCTTGGGGCGTCGGGAATCGAGGCCGATGACGAGGCGCTGGAGACGATTGCGGCGTATGCGAGCGGCGATGCGCGGACGGCTTTGAATGCTCTGGAGGTTGCGGCGAAGCTGGCCGACGGGCGCGGCGAAAAGACGCTGACCAGGGCGCTCGCGGCGGAGGCGATGCAGCGCCGAATGCTGCTCTACGACAAGAAGGGCGAGCAGCACTACGATGTCATCTCCGCGCTGCACAAGAGCGTGCGCAACAGCGATCCGGACGCGGCGCTGTACTGGCTGGGGCGCATGCTGGCGGCGGGAGAAGACCCGATGTACTGCGCGCGGCGGGTAATCCGCATGGCGGTTGAAGATATCGGGCTGGCGGCTCCGGAGGCTCTCAATCTTTGCCTCTCGGCGAAGGATGCGATGCACTTTCTCGGCTCGCCTGAAGGCGACCTGGCGCTGGCGCAGGCAGTGGTTTATCTGGCGCTGGCGCCGAAGTCGAACGCGGTTTATACGGCTTACGGCGAAGTGCTGGCGGACATCCAGAAGACCGTCGCGGAGCCGGTGCCGCTGCATCTGCGCAACGCGCCCACGCGGCTGATGAAAGAGCTCGACTACGGCAAAGACTACCAGTATGCACACGATGTCGAGGGCCGCGTGGCGGATATGGAGTGCCTGCCGGCTTCGCTCGCCGGGCGCAGGTATTACCAGCCTACGGGCGAGGGGCGGGAGAGACAGTTGGCGCAGCGGATGGAAGAGATTGCGCGGATCAGGCAGGCGAAGCGGGAGTAGGCCCACATCTCAGAATCGAGATGTGGAGCACCCAATTTTGTTCTGGGCTCGGAAATGTTGTGGTAGATTTTCGATGTCCCCAAAAAATCCGATGCGAGGCACGCCATGACCACCATTCCTCCGATTACACCCTACCTTGTCGTCTCCGACGCAGCCGCGGCTGTTGAGTTTTACAAGAAGGCCTTCAGCGCCTTACAGGACGGCGAAGTGCACATGATGCCCGGCACCAGCAAGATCATGCATGTACGTCTGCTCATCAACGGCGGCCTGATCATGCTCTCCGACGACTTCTCCGACATGATGGGCGGCGGATGCATGACGCCGCCGGCGCTGGGCGGCTCGCCGATAACGCTTGCGTTGCAGTTGGAAGATGTGCAGACGTTCTGGGATACCGCGGTCGCGGGGGGGCCATCGTGACGATGCCGCTGGCCGACCAGTTCTGGGGCGATCGCTACGGACAGGTGACCGACCCGTTCGGGCACAAGTGGAGCTTGTCGCAGACCATGAAGGTAATGACGGACGAGGAGATGAAAGCGTCGGCCGAAGCCGCTATGAGCGACAAGGGCACCCTGAAGGGCGAACCCGTCGCATAACTTTTACTTGCCCGTGATGACGACGCCGGGACCATTTCCGGCGCCGTCCTCCGCCTTCTTGCCGGTCGCCTTATAGTCGCCGGCCGAGGTGATGGAGACGCCATCCTCGGCGATCTGCGCGTAGCGTGCGACCATGCCGCGTTCCGCGCTGATCTTGACGTTCTTCAGCTTCAGGCCGGTGATCGGGCTCTCCGGCAGCCCCATCGCCAGCAGCCCGACTTTGGCGTTGGTCACGGTTACGTTTTCGATGCGGATATCGCGGAACTTCGGTGTGTGTTCGTCCACCGGAACAGCCACTTCGTCGCCCTTGAAGCCCGTGTAGTACATCGTGATCTGGATGGCGGTGCCGACGTTATCCATGGTGATGTCTTTGTAGCTGAAGTTGGACATATCGTTGCCGCGTCCGCGCGCGCTCTTGATGCGGATTCCCTGCGTGGTGCCGTTGAAGGTGACGCGCTCGACCGAGACGTTGCGAATGCCTCCGGCGGTTTCGCTGCCGATCGACAGTCCGTGCCCGTGCAGGAAGGTGCAGTCGCGGATGGCGATGTCGGTGCTGGGGATGTCGGGGTCGCCGCGCTCGACCAGGCCGCTCTTAATGGCGACGTTGTCGTCGCCGGTGTCGATAAAGACGTGGTCGATGACGACATGGCTGGTCGAAACGGGATCAATGCCGTCGGTATTCGGCGCGAGTTTGCCGGGGTTGACAATGCGCGCATTGCGGACGGTCAATCCGTCGCACAGCACGGCCAGGATGTTGTATTGCGGCGAGTTGGTGATGGTAATGCCCTCGATCAGAATCTTCTTCGAGTTGGTCAGGTCGAAGAGCATCGGCCGCTCGCCTTCCTTCGAGCCCTTCACGCGGTTGAGCTGGCGCGTCCACCATCCCTGACCCTGCCCGTCGACGGTTCCCTCGCCCACAATGCCGATGTCTTCCGCCTTATCCGCATGGATGAGCGAGACCCTGCGCCAGGGCGCGTCGGCGCGGATAGGGTAGTCCTCGACGTCGGGCGAGCCGAGCAGCGTCGCGTTTTTCGCGAGCCGCAGCGTGACGTGGCTCTTCAGGTCGAGCGGCCCGCTCAGGTACGTTCCGGCCTTGAGCGACAACTCGCCGCCGCCTTTGGCCGAGCAGGCGTCGATTGCGTTCTGCAGTGCCGCCGTGTCTTTCGTCTTCCCGTCTCCGGCGAGACCCTTCACGTCGCATGCCGCCCATGCAGAACCTGTTCCCAACGCAACTGCCACCACGAAACCTGCAACCTTCATACCGCACCTCGGAATTTTCAACGTTGCGTCACAACTTTCATACGCCAACCCCTATCGACTCGTCTACAGCAATGCTTATACTTCTCCTGATTTCGATTGAGGAGCTTTCGATGACCACGCTTACCCCCGTTCAGGTTCAGCAGTACCACGAAGACGGCTACATCGTGATTCCCGGCATGCTTTCGCCCGAAGAGATTGCGCTGCTGGGCCGCACCGCTCGTGAAGATCGCGTACTCGACCAGCACAGCTACGGCAAGGCCGATGGCGAAGGCGGCACGGTGCGCCTGTCGCTGTGGAACCACCCCACGGACACGATCTATGGCATGGTCGCGCGCTCCGAGTCGGTGGTGGGTGTGGCCGAGCAGCTGCTCGACGGCGAGGTATACCACTACCACTCCAAGATGATTATGAAAGACGCCAGGGTGGGCGGCGCGTGGGCGTGGCACCAGGACTACGGCTACTGGTATTAGAACGGCGTCCTCTTTCCGGACCTCACCTCGGCGTTCATCGCGGTGAACCGCGCTACGAAGGAAAACGGCTGCATGCAGGTGCTGAAGGGCTCGCATAAACTCGGGCGCATCGAGCATGTGCTGACCGGGGAACAGGCCGGCGCGGACCTCGAACGCGTGAGCGAGGCGGCGAAGGTGCTGGAGTTGGTGTATGTCGAGATGGAGCCGGGCGACATTCTCTACTTCCACGCCAACACGCTGCATCGCAGCGATCGCAATGTCAGCGACAATCCGCGCTGGTCGATGATCTGCTGCTACAACGCCGCGCGCAACAATCCCTACAAGGAAGCGCATCATCCGCGCTACACGCCGCTGCACAAGGTTCCGGATTCGGCGATTCTGGAGGCGGGAAGCAGACGCTTCGGCGAAGCGGACGAGTCGGTCTGGCTGGATACGGCGAAGGACGCCAGCGCCACCGTGTTGCAGTCGGCTTAGTCGTTAGTTCCCACTCATCGCAGATGCGCGATGAATGGGGCACGGGATATCCTGAAGCTATGTCAGGACTGCGCGTCTACTTCAACACGCTCGCTTTTGAAGGCCTCGGCAGTTTCCCCGAAGGCCCGATCGCCGCGATCAAATTCGCAGGCTACGACGGCGTGCAGTTCATCCAGCCGCTCGATCGAGAGGCGCTGAAGCAAGCCCGCGCGCTGAACCTCGGCGTCTGCGGCAGCGCACGCATCAACCTTCCCGGCGATACCGACGCCATTGCGCAGGCTGCCGCGGATGACGGCCTCGAATGCCTGACGATCCATCTCGGCTGGGGCATGGAATCGGACGACGAAGGCGCGCAGCTGATCGAATCGCTGCTGTCCGCGAGCGAACGCCACAATATTCCGCTCTATCCGGAGACGCATCGCGCCACGTTGTTCCAGGATATGCAGCGGACCGTGCAGTTCGTTTCGCGTTTCCCGGAACTCCGCTTCAACGGCGACTTTTCACATTGGTATACCGGCAGCGAAATGGTGTACGGCGGCTTCGAGAACAAGCTTGCCTACATTCAGCCGGTGATCGACCGCGTGCGCTTCCTGCATGGGCGCATCGGCAATCCAGGCTGCATGCAGGTGGCGATCTCGCAGGAGGATCCCGCGCCGTATGTGGATCACTTCCGCACGCTCTGGACGCAGTGCTTCGCGGCTTATCTACGCGATATTGCGCCGCGACAGGCGTTTATTACGTTCACGCCTGAACTGCTCGCGCCGGAGATATATTACGCTCGCACCTTCAACGGAGCGGAATAATCGGATCGGTGGCAGCAGTCGCTTGTGCTTGCAGAGATAGCGCGCGAGTGCTGGCAAGCGGCTTCAACTGAGAGTTCAGAGTAAAACTTCAGGCCCAAAAGCTTTCGATCTCTTCGAGAGTCTTGCCCTTGGTCTCGGGCAGCCAGCGCCTCACACCCACGAAGCCCACCGCGCAGACGGCCGCGTAGACCCAGAATGTGTCCGCCGTTCCGAACGCGGCATTCAACAGCGGGAAGGTGTACGTGAGCACGAAGCACGCCGCCCACAGCGATCCCGTCGCGATAGCCATGGCTGTTCCGCGCACCCGGCTGGGAAAGATCTCGCTCAGCACGACCCACGTCACCGGCGCGAGCGTCATGGCGTAGCAGGCCAGCGCGGCGACCACCAGCGCCAGCATGTGCACTCCACGGCTGTGGATGCGCAGAAAGTATCCCAGCGTGAGATAGATGACGACCAGGCCCGCGCACCCGCTCAGCATCAGCACGCGGCGGCCGTTGCGATCGACCGTGGCGATGGCGAGGAAGGTGAAGACCACCATGGTGATGCCCGTCACGACGATGTTGAAGAGGATGTCCGAGAGGGTGTAGCCTGCGGCCGCGAAGATCTCCTGCGCGTAGTTGAAGATGACGTTGATGCCGCACCACTGCTGCAACACCGCCAGCCCGATGCCGAGCAGCATGACGCCGCGCAGCTTTGCGCCGAGCAGCATCTTCAACTCGCCGCCGCGCTCATCGTGGCGCACGCTGTCTTCCATCTCGGCCAGCACCAGGCTGGCGTTTTCGACCCCGCCAAGGCGTTCGAGCGTGCGCCTTGCGTCGGCATCGCGGCCGCGCAGGGCGAGCCAGCGTGGACTCTCGGGCACGAAGAAGATGCCGAGCAGAAAGACTGCCGCCGGGATTGCGGTCGCGCCGAACATCCAGCGCCAGCCCAGCTCCGAGTTCCACCACAGATCGCGCTTGCCCGCGATGAGCCAGTTGGTCACCTGCGCCATCAGGATTCCGAGCACGATGGTCAGTTCGTTCAGGCAGACCAGCCTGCCGCGCAGCGCCGCCGGCGAAATCTCCGCGATGTACATGGGGCTGAGGCTGGATGCGAGGCCGATCGCCAGGCCGCCGCAGATGCGCCACAGCACAAACTGGTGGAAGGTCGCCGCAACGCCCGTGCCGAGGCTTGAGACGGTGAAGACCAGTGCGGCGGCGAGCAGCGCGGGCTTGCGTCCGAAGCGCTCGCTGAGCAAACCCGAGAGCATCGCGCCCGCGAAGCAGCCGACCAGCGCGCAGCTCATCGCCCAGCCCTGCACCTGCGGCAGCGCGAGCCCGAAGTGCGCCTCGTAGAACGGCTTTGCGCCGCCGATCACGACCCAGTCGTAGCCGAAGAGCAGCCCGCCGAGCGCGGCGACGGACGCGATACCCCACACGTAGAATTTGCCGTGATTCATCGCAGCCACTCTACCGACCGGATGGTTCGGTTGTCACCCGTTCTGTTCGGCGGTGCGGACCCGCCCGAATAGGTCGCCAGCCGTGTGCACTCGCGCTAAACTCGTAGCAGCATGCTGGATATAAGTCCATACCGCAAACAGATCGAAGCTCTGTGCCGGCAGTATCACGTCAGCCGCCTCTTCCTTTTCGGGTCCGCCCGCAGGGACGATTTTGACCCCCTGACGAGCGATGTGGATTTCATCGTCGAATTCAGCGACGCAGCCAAAGAAGATAAAGCGCGGATTTATTTCGGTTTGTTGCATGCACTCGTGAAACTGCTTGGCCGCGAGGTCGACCTGGTTGAACCGAGCGCAATCAAAAATCCATACATCAAACGCAGAATGGATGCGGAGCAGGAGTTGCTCTATGCAGCATGATTTGACTGCGTTCCTCTGGGATATCGACGCAGCGGCAAACGACATAATAGCCTTCATCGAAGGAATACAGTTCGAACAATACACGGTTAACAAAATGATCAGGGCAGCCGTCGAGAGGCAGTTCATCACCATCGGCGAGGCATTAGTCCAGGCGCGAAAGCTGGCACCAGATTTGTACACGCACATTCATCAGGTGCCCGATATCGTTGCTTTTCGAAATCGTGTGGTCCATGGTTACATGACGACGGATGACTCTACTGTGTGGCACATCGCGCGGGATTATCTACCGATCCTGCAGGAAGATGTTCGCAGGCTGCTCGCACAACTCGACTCTAATTCGGAACCTCCACCAGCCCCACTCGCATGAAGTTGATCGTCTCGCGCCGCCAGGAATAGGTCATCAGCAGATCGCCGTTCGCCGCCTGCACGATTGCAGGGTAGGAGTACTGTCCGGGACCATCCTCCAATGTTTTGAACACAGTGAAGTGTTCGCCGTCCCCGCTGACGGCGAGGTTCAGCGGCGTCCGCTTATTGTAGCTGTTGTTGAAGATGAGCACGATGCGGCCGTCCTTCAGGCGCACAGCGTCGATGCCGGAGTTGGGATTCGGCAGCGCGATCAGGCGCGCCTGCGTCCATGTCTTGCCGTCGTCGGTCGAGTCGGAGATCGCGATGCGCGCGGCTTTGGTATGGCCTCGCGCATAGAAGCGCAGATGATGGCCGCCCAGCCACACGACAGCCGGCTGAATGATGCCGACCGTCGTCTTCGAGGGCGCGTAGAGCTTGGTGTGGACGCCCTCGTCCGCGTCTGCGGCGGCTTTATCGACTTCGGTGCTGGCCGCGATGGCGCCCGCATCGGGGATGTCGGCGGCATCGGGCAGGGTGATCGGCCCGAACTTCGTCCAGGTTTTCCCGTTGTCGGCCGAGCGCTCGACCCACGCGGCCCACTTGCCGTTTTCGACGGACGATCCGCTGACGATGGTGCCGTCGGCAAGCACCAGCGGCTTATCCTTGATAGGTCCCAGAATCCCGTCGGGCAGATGCTCTTCGGCGCTCCAGGTCCTGCCTTCGTCATCGCTGGATTTGCGCGCGCCCAGCCAGGTCGCCGGCTTGGTGCCGTACTTGTAGTAGAGCCAGAGGCGGCCGTCGTTCGTATGAAACAGCACAGGATTCCAGCATGCTACCTTGTCGGCGCGAGCTACTTCCACCGGCGCACTCCATGCGCCATCGTGCATGCGGGCGGTGTAGATCGCGACATCGGGGGCACCTTCTTTGGTGCCCGCGAACCATGCGGCGAGGATGTCGCCGTTCTTCAGCTCGACGAGGGTGGAGGCGTGGTTGTCGCGCTGGGTTAAAGGGAGCGCATGGCCGGAGGAGATGGGCTGGAAGATGAAGCCGTCGCTCTGCGCCGAAGCGCCAATGGCCGCAAACAATATCACCGCTAACCAAAGATTCCGCATTCCGCTCCTCACTGCTTCACGAATTCGTATCGTCCCGCAGTCTTCAACGTCAATACGTCTGCGACTGGAGAAGTCGGCCGAAGCGGCTTACCGTCGCGCATCCATCCGGGAATGGGCAGGGTCACGTCGGCCTCGATTCCCGCGGGGATCACGACCACAATCCGCTTTTCGCTTGCCTCCACTTCGACCGCGCCGTTCGGCGTCCACTCCGAGCCTTTTACCCACTTCAGGCCTGCGAGATGTGGGCGCACCGCTACTTCACGGCAGCCCTCGTCCACGATAGAACCTTCGCACTGGATTCCAAGCACTTCTTCCAGCAGCCACGCCGCAGGCCCGCTCGACCAGCCGTGCGCAAGGCTGGCGTTATAGCCAACCTTGTCGTCCGCTTCAAGCTTCGCATGTGGGTCATCACCTGCCCACGCCGGATCCCAGGCCTCCCAAAAACTGGTCGCTCCGTTATCGAGCATGCCGCTCCAGTAAGACTTCATCCAACTCAGCGCGTCAGGCTGCATGTCGGCCCGCGAAAGCGCCTGGAGGAGGTAGCTTCCGAAGTAGGGTGTAATCACGTCGCCGGGCTTGCGGCCGTTCGCAACTCGTTTGAGCACGTCAAGAGTTGCATGCGTTCCAAAGGCAAAATTTCCCTCGTGGTCTTCGCCGAGAACCGCCAATGCGTTAGTCTGCCAGCGATCGCCATACGACCTATTTGCGTCGCGCAAATATTTTCTCGTCGCTTCGGACATATCGGCGGCGAGTTTCATGTACCTGGTGCCATTGGCGTCATCCTTGACACGATGAAGCAGCGCTCCTCCGAGCCGGAAGGCTCGCATGTACTCGAAATCAACCGCCCGCCTCGCCTCCGGCGATTCCCCGCTGAATCCTTTGCTCCAATCCACAAACGGCTTGCCCTTACCCGCATAGACGTTGCGATCGTCGAGGTCTTTCTCCATCAACGCGAGCAGTTGCAGCATGCGCGTCTTCACGCCGCGAAGTTGCTCCATATCGCCGGTGCGAGTCACGTATTCGTACTCCGCGACAACCCACCATGCCGAATATCCCGGCAATCCGCCCACAGCCTCCGTCACCGGCTCCGGGCCGATAGCGTCTTTGAGGCCCTCCTTCACCAGTGGGACGTTGCCGTAGACATCGAGCGCCACGCGGTTGATGACCTCATCGTCACCGATCCAGCGGCCGCGGTCGCGCTTAATGCCGTCCAGAATGGAGTCCTGCATGGAGAGGTGCGCGGTGTAGACGGCCGTCTCGAAGATTTTGTTCACCAAAAGGTCGTTCGACTCGAAGGCGCCGATCTGCGGGGCGGGATAGTAGATGCCCTCGGCGTAGACCATCGCGCCTTCGTCGACGTTCACCAGCGCGTAGCGGAAGCCGGTCTTCGGTCCGCGCGCCTCGCCGTTTGCCGGAGCGGCGAGCGCGATCTCGCCAAGATAGGGCGCGTTCATCAGCTCGCCCATCGACTCGCCCATGCGCATCCGCGCCTTCACACCCTGCGCGCCGCCCACGATGACGATGCGGCCGTTCAGTTCGCGCCCGAAGTCCAGCAGCACGCCGCCGTCGACCCGCTTCGGCGCCAACGCCTGCATGCGGTAGTTGGCCATGTACGGAGCCTCGCCCAGATAGCCCGGCCATGCGTATATGCCCGCGTCCGCGTTCCACTGGAAGAAGTCGGGGCTGCTCTCGATGCCGCCCAGGCTTACGACGCGCTTCCAGCCGGCATCCTCGAACGCCGCCTGCTCCCAGCCTGGTTTCGCATCGACCGCGCTCTTCCACAAGGCATCGGAGGTGAGGAGTGCGGGGGCTTCTTCGCCGAGCGCCGCTCCGACCAGCTTTACCGCCAAAATCTCGCCGGAGTTCAGCCAGCTGGTCTTCAGCGCGTTGGTGTGGTGATGGCTGCCGCCGCCGCGCACCGCTTCGACCGCGATGACGTTCGTGCCCACGCGCAGCGCCGAGCCAACATCAGCCGTCATGGTGCCGAAGCCCATGTGATGCGCGGCGGCGTACTGCATCTCGGCGACTTTGGTCCCGTTCACCCACACGGTCGCGCGCCTCGGTCCGGCGACATACAACGTGGCGACTTCCGGCTTCGTATTTAGCTCAAACGACTTGCGAAAGTCATGCGGCTCGACCTTGTAGGTGTCGAGCTTCAACTGGCTCAACTGCTTCGCGCCGACCGCGACGGCGGCATCGTCGGCGGTCCAGATGTACTCTTCCGGGAGCGGCTTGTGGAAGCTGCCTACTGTGCGCACCTGCCGCACGACGCGCGAGGGGTCGAGCACCGCGCCGGGCTGGACGATCGGCGTCTGAGCCGCCGCAAGCGCAGCTACCGCAATCGCGAAGATGCAGATGCGTTTCATCTTAACCACGATATACGTGCAGGTGTCCCTTGCATGCGAGACCAATGAAGGATTGTTCCGCCAACCGGAATCGAAAGATAATTGAGATGCTGTGGCATGCCGCAACAAAATGTCGGAGTCGCCGTCAACAATGTCATCGGAATGGGATGCAGCCGAGCCGAGGCACACACACCAGGGGCCCTACCCATTTAGAGTTGGAAGCGCAACCACACCCGAGGACTTCCCATGACGTCACGCCTGCTCTGCTGCTCCCTCCTCACCGCTTCGTTTGCCGCGGTTCACGCGCAGAATCAGGACATGACGACGATCCGCGCAAGCAGCCGCCTGGTCGTGGTGGATGTGGTCGTGACCGATGTCAATAGCAAGCCGATCCACAACCTTAAGGAGACGGATTTTACGCTGCTGGAAAAGGGCCAGCCGCAGGTTATCTCCCACTTTGAGGAGCATGCGTCGAATCCAGGCGTGCCCGCGAAGCTGACGCCTGCGCCGAAGCTGGAGCCGGGCGTGTTTACCAACTACTCGCCCGCGCCCGTTGATGGCGCGCTGAACGTCCTACTGCTGGATGCGCTGAATACGCCCATGCAGGACCAGATGGTGGTGCGCGACCAGATGCTGAAGTACCTGAAGACCGCGCGGCCGGGCACGCGCATGGCGATCTTCGGGCTGAACCAGCAGCTGCATATCCTGCAGGGGTTCACGTCCGACCCCGACCTGCTGCGCGATGTGATCGCGGGCAGGAAGAACATCGCAAAGGCCTCGCCGCTGATGGATACTCCGGTGTCGGGCGATACCATCGGCCAGACCATGGCGTCCGATACCATGGCCGACCTGATGGGCAACACGCCCGGAGCGGCCACGCTGATCGCCAATATGCAGCAGTTCGAGGCGCAGCAGGCCGCCTTTCAGCTCATGCTGCGCACGCAGTACACGCTGGACGCGCTGAACCAGCTGGGCCGCTATCTCAGTTCGCTGCCGGGGCGGAAGAACCTGATCTGGCTCTCGGGTTCGTTCCCCATCGACATTCTGCCCGACGGCGATCTGCAGGATCCCTTCGCCATCGCGACCAGCTTCGCCGAGGAGTTCCGCGAGACGACCAATATTCTGGCGCGCAGCCAGGTCGCGGTCTATCCCATCGACGCGCGCGGGCTGTTCAACGCGCCCATGTATTCGGCGTCGAACGCTGGATCGAAGTATGCAAAGAACAACGGCGCATTTGCCGGCGATCAGACAAAATTCTTCAACCAGACCAGCTCTGAACACACCACCATGAACCTGATGGCGGAGCAAACCGGCGGCAAGGCGTTCGTCAACACCAACGGCCTGAAGGAGGCGGTCGACAAGGCCGTCGATGCGGGCGCGAACTACTACACCCTCACCTACACGCCGACCAACAAGGATTGGAAGGGCGACTTCCGCAAGATACAGGTGAAGCTGGCGCAGCAGGGCTATACCCTCGCTTACCGCCGCGGCTACTACGCGGACGATCCGGACGCGCCGCCCACCAGGAAGGGCGCCGATGCGCCGCCCGGCGCGACCGCAACCACCGCCTTCGATCCCATGCGCGTGGCCATGGTCTTCGGCGGTCCGGACCCGACGGAGATCATCTTTACCGCCAACGTCCTGCCGGTTACGGGCGAGGTCGAGCCCGCGCCGGCCGAGGGCACGCATCTTGCGCCGAAGGTAAGCGGACCATTTAGGCGTTACGTGGTCGCCTTCAGCGCGAGCCCGCGTGCCGTCGTCGCGACGCCCACCAAAGACGGCGGACGCCATCTGCAACTCGACTTCGACACCTTCCTCTACAACTCCGACGGCGCGCTGGTCGCGACCGCCGGCCACCAGGTGGACGCGGATATCAACCAGGCGCACTTCGACTCCATGCTGAAGGGCGGCATCCAGTACCGGCAGGAGATCAGCGTACCCGTGAAGGGCGAATACTTTCTGCGGGTCGGCATCCACGACCTTACCAGCGACCATGTCGGCGCGCTGGAGCTGCCGATCGAGGCTGTCAGCAGGCTGAAGCCGCTGTCGGCAACAACCGGTGCCGCAAAACCGTAGACTTGAGAGTGTTTGGTGGGCCGAGAGGGACTCGAACCCCCGACATCCTGCTTGTAAGGCAGGCGCTCTAACCAACTGAGCTATCAGCCCAAACCCGTGGAAGGGACTCGTTCAGTGTAGGCGACTGCGCACCCGAGCGCAACCTGCGACCTTCGTTCGTTCGATTTACGTCTCGCCATCGACAAATCTGCTATACACGTTCTACAGTCCCATGCGAATCTTCCGTTTACTCCCATCTCTGGTCTCCATGTCCCTCGTCGCTGTGTTTGTGCACGCCCAGACGCCTCCTGCGCCTGCCTTCGCCGCCGAATCCTTCGTCATCGAGCACTACGACACCCGCTACGTCATGGCCGCCGACGGCACCGGCGTGCTGGAGCGCAGCGCCGCCGTGCGCGTTCAGTCCGAGGCCGCATTGCGCCAGTTCAGCGTCATCGACATCGGCTTCGCGAGCTCGTCGCAGAAGGTCGAGATCGTGTATGCCCGCGCCCGGCGGCCGGACGGAACCGTCGTCGAAACGCCGCCCGCCGAGGCGATTGAACAACCCGAAGCCGTGACGCGCGAGGCGCCGTTTTACAGCGATCTGAAAGAGACACAGCTGCCCGTCAAGAGTCTCCGCGTCGGCGACACGCTGGAGTGGAAGGCGCGCATCATCCGCACGAAACCCGAGGCGCCGAACAACTTCTGGGGTGGCGAAACCTTCACCACGGCGGCGGTCACGCTCAATGAAACCATCGAGCTGCGCTACCCCAAAGCCGTCTCCGTCAACGTCTGGACGAACCCGAAGGTCACAGCAAAGCCGGCCGAATCCAACGAGGGCACGGACCATATCGTGCGCTGGCAGACCAACAATCTGAAGCCGACAACCGGCCCTGAGGCCGAAGCCGCCAAGGCAGCCAAAAAGAAGAAGCTGCTGACCGCCGACGAGGAGTTCGACCAGCAGCACGGTGAGCTGCCGTCGGTCGCATGGACGACCTTCAGGAGCTGGGCCGCGGTAGGCGAATGGTATCGCTCGCTTGAATCTGGCCGCACCGCTCCCGACGCCGACATCAAAGCCAAAGTCGCCGAGTTGACGGCCGGCAAGACCACCGAAGAAGAGAGGGTGCGCGCCGTCTACGGCTTCGTCGCGCCGCAGATCCGCTACATCGGCGTTGCTTTCGGCGTGGGCCGCTACCAGCCTCATCAGGCGTCCGAGGTGCTCGGAAATCAGTACGGCGACTGCAAGGACAAGCACACGCTGCTGGCCGCGATGCTGACCACGCTGGGCCTGCATCCCGATGCGGTCCTGATCGGCGAAGGCATCCGCTTCAACGAGGCGGTTCCCTCGCCCGCCGCCTTCAACCACGTCATCACCCGCGTGCCGGTCGACGGCAAAGCCATCTGGCTCGACGCAACGGCGGAGGTCGCACCCTACCGCATGCTGGCGTACGACCTTCGCGACGAGCAGGCACTGGTGGTTCCGGAGGCTGCGGCCAGCGCGCCGGAAATCGAACGCACTCCCGCCGAACCGCCCTTCCCCAGCAGCGATATGTGGAAGGCCGTCGGATCGCTCGATAAGGAGGGTGTCTCGACCTCGCGCATCACCTACGCCACGCGCGGCGACGAGGAGCTTCTCTTCCGCGAGGTGCTGCGGCAGGTTCCGCCGGCCAACTATGAGGAGCTGATCCAGAAGATCTCCGAATCCATGGGCTACGGCGGCACGGCCAGTCACGCCAGCTTCAGCCGCCCCGAAGACACCGCCGAGCCCCTGACCTGGAGCTACGACTACAAGCGCGAACAGGGCGGCGACTGGGAGCACTTCAAAATCGTTCCGCAGACGAAGTACAACGGACTACCAATACTTGACGAGAAGGAGCCTCCGGTCGCGTCCATCCAGCTCGGTTTCCCGCGCACCGAGACCAGCAGCGCGGAGATGAAGCTGCCGGCGGGCTGGGGAGTGGAACTGCCTGAGGCTATCCACGCGAAATCGGCCTTCGCTACGCTGGACGAGACCTTCCGCTTCGAGAAGGGGGTCGTGTACACCAGCTTGAAGGTTGTGGTTCTGAAGAAAGAGCTGCCCGCAACTGAGTGGAAGAGCTACAAAACCTGGACCGAGGAAGCCGGGCTAACCAAAATGCTCTACATTCAGCTCACCCACACCGGCTCCGACCAGGCGGCGACCGGAGCGACCGAACGCCAGGACGCCGGGAAGCTGGTCGACCGCGCCAATGACGCGCTGCGCAAGGGCGACTTTAAAACGGCCCAGGAGTTGCTCGACGAAGCTAAATCCATCAACCCAACGCAGCAGAACCTCGCGGGTGACTATGGGGCGCTCAACTACGATCGCGGCAACTGGACCGAGGCCATCCTGAACTATCAGAAAGAGGTCGCGCTGCATCCCGCGCAGGTGTGGGTCTACGATCCCATGGCGCGCGCACAGGTGCTCACCAATCACCGCGACGAAGCCATCCAGACACTACGCACCTGGGTGAAGGCCGCACCTGAAAATCCCGCCGCCAGCGTCGCGCTGGTCAACCTCCTGCTCGAAGTCCCCGATACCGCCGCTGCGGTCGAGGCCGCCAACAAGGGCATCGCGGCGCTGCCTGAGAGCAAGCGCAATGACTCCTTCCTGCGGTTCGCGCTGGCCAAAGCGCAGGTTGCGGCCGGCGATCCAGCCAGCGGCAGCGCAACCTTTGTCGCGCTGC
This sequence comes from uncultured Acidobacteriaceae bacterium, assembly GCA_964245315.1. Classification (GTDB taxonomy): domain Bacteria; phylum Acidobacteriota; class Terriglobia; order Terriglobales; family Acidobacteriaceae; genus Edaphobacter. The sequence goes on from CAXTMK010000024.1 coordinate 26,886, forward strand.
TGCACGACAGCAACGACGCCCTGATGATGAACAACGCCGCTTATGAACTCTCGAAGACCGGCAACGAACTCCCGCTGGCCGAGCGCACCTCGCGGCTGGTCCTCTCCCGCCTGGGCGGCGAATCCACCACCTGGACACTGGACGAGAGCCCCGCCGTCCTGCGCTCGAAGACTTCCCTCATCATCGCGTCCTGGGACACGCTCGGCTTCATCCTGTTTCGCGAGGCCAGGTACGACGAGGCGCTCGACTTCATCCGCGCCGCCTGGGTGAACAGCCAACACACCGAGATCGGCGAACACCTCGGGGACATTTACGACAAGTTGGGTAATCACCAGGAAGCGTACAAGACCTACGCACTCACGCTCGCCACCATCCCCGGCTACAACGCACTCGGCGTCAGAACCGCACCAGGCCCTGACGTCAAGCGCCTGCACGACAAGATGGACGCGCAGAAGCAGGCCGGCGCCAAGGCCGACAAGCTCGACGCCCAGACCGCGCTCGTGCGTCTGCGCACCGTCTCGCTTGGGCCGGCGAACGGACATGATGGCGCAGCCGAATACATCCTGCTGCTCTCCCGGGACCGCGTCGAAAAGGCTCAGGCCACGGGTGAGCATACGGTAAACGGCGGCGTGGATGTGATCCGCAAGATGGATGTTAAGAACTTCACACCGATTGGCGTCGAGGTAAGGCTCGCCAGGGCGGCGATCCTGAACTGCCACGCCAACGCCTGCGATCTTGTCTTCGAACCTTAGATCTGGGGCTTCGGGCTCAAGCGAACAAAACGCTGCGCATATGTCTTCCAATTCCCAAGCATCGTCTTAGCCAGGCCGCTTCCAGCTTCCTCGGAATGCCGCTCCAGCAGCCTCTGCAAAGCCTCCTGCGCTACTCTGTCCACAAACGCAAAAGCTTCAGGATGAACGAACTCCGGGTGATACTTCATCTCGCGCATAAAGCTGCCGTCGCTGTCGTAAACCCAGGCCAGGCCGCCCGTCATCCCCGCTGCGAAGTTGATGCCGGTCCGTCCCAGCACGACCACCGTTCCCCCGGTCATGTACTCGCAGCCATGGTCGCCCACGCCCTCGACGACCGCCGTCACGCCCGAGTTCCGCACCGCAAAGCGCTCGCCCGCGCGGCCCGCCGCGAGCAGCGTCCCGGCGGTCGCCCCGTACAGCGCCACATTGCCCAGGATGACGTGGTGGCTGCTGTCTCGCGCCGCTCGTCCGCAGGCCTTGATGACGATCGAGCCGCCGGACAGGCCCTTGCCGACGAAATCGTTCGCCTGGCCCTCCAGCACCAGCTTGATGCCCTCGCTCGCGAACGCTCCAAAGGATTGTCCGGCCGTGCCTGTCAGCCGGATCGTCACATCCGCCGGAGTCGGCGTCTGCGCCCGCAACAGCGCCAGTTCGCCCGAGAGCCGCGCTCCGATGGCCCGGTCGCGATTGGCAATCTGCGCCTCAACCACATACGGTGTCCCGGCAGCGATCGCCGCCAGCGCCGGCGCGGTCCAGGCTTCGTCCAGCGTCGGCCTCTCCTGCGGCTGCGTATTGCGAATCCCCTGCCAACTCACCGGCCCATCCGACACCCGCTTCAGCATCGGCTCCAGGTCGAGATTGCCGTCGAACCGCACCTGCTCCAGCAGGTCCGTGCGCCCAATCGCCTCTTCGATCGACGCCAGCCCATAGCGCGCCAGCAGCCGCCTGAGATCGCCCGAAAGCTCCTCGAAGAAGCGCACGATATGCTCCGGCTTGCCGCGAAACTTCGCCCGCAACTCCGGCCGCTGCGTCGCAATGCCCGTCGGACAGGTGTTCAGATGGCATTGCCGCGCCATATCGCAGCCGATCGCCACCAGCACCGCCGTGCCAAACGCAAACTCATCCGCGCCCAGCAGCGCCGCGATCAGCACGTCCTGCGCCGTCGCCAGACCGCCGTCGGTACGCAGCCGCACGCGTCCGCGCATGCCGTTGGCCATTAGCACCTGCTGGGCTTCCGCGAGACCGAGTTCCCAGGGATTGCCGGCATACTTGATGCTCGAAAGCGCCGCCGCACCGGTCCCGCCCGTGTTTCCGGCGATCACGATGAAGTCCGCATACGCCTTCGCCACACCCGCCGCGACCGTCCCTACGCCGCAGCTCGAAACCAGCTTCACCCCCACGGCGGCCCGCGGATTCACCCGCTTGAGGTCGTAGATGAGTTGCGCAAGATCCTCGATCGAATAGATGTCGTGATGCGGCGGCGGCGAGATCAGGCTAACCCCCGGCTGCGCATGCCGCAGCCGCGCAATCAGCCCTGAAACCTTATGTCCCGGCAGCTGTCCGCCTTCGCCGGGCTTCGCGCCCTGCGCCACTTTAATCTCGATTTCATCGGCATGCGCCAGGTACTCGGCCGTAACCCCAAACCGCCCGGAAGCCACCTGTTTGATGCGGTTGTTCCGCAGCATAGGAGCCTCGGCAACCTCCACCATCTCCGCCACAGCCGCCGATCCACCAGCACTTGGTTTGTCATTCCGCAGCGAAGCGGAGGAATCTGCTTCTCGGACCGCGACGGAACTCCCGCCCGCATGCACCTTATAAACCTCCGGATCCTCCCCGCCCTCACCCGTATTCGAGCGCCCGCCCAGCATATTCATCGCAATCGTGATGCACTGGTGCGCCTCCGGGCTCAACGACCCCAGCGACATTGCACTCGAGATAAAACGCGTACACAGGCTGGCCGCCGACTCCACCTGGTCGAGCGCCAGCTGCTCCCGATTCGGCTTGATCGCCAGCAGATCGCGCAGCACCGCCG
>CAXTMK010000024.1:29679-44107 GCA_964245315.1 uncultured Acidobacteriaceae bacterium
AAAAGGTCGTTCGTAAAGATCTGGAATGCAGCCGCCGGATCGGCCGGCGCCAGGCCAGCCCGAGTGCCACCGGTAGCCGTCTGCAGCGCCTTCACATTGGGCGGCATCCAGGCGTGCGGCTCCGCGCCATCGGCCTTGCGGAAGCGCACCCAGCCGTAGTCCGGAAGCTCAGCAGCCGGAGCTTCCACAGTCGTCCATCCCAGCCGCAACTGCCGGTCCAGCTCCGCAAACCCAATCCCTGACAGCGGCGCCGGCGTCCCCGGAAAGCAGCGCTCCGCCACGCTCTTATGCAGTCCAAGTATGTCGAACAGGTGCGCCCCGCGGTAGCTATCGACCACTGAAATACCCATCTTCGACATCACCTTGGCCAGCCCCGCGTCGAACGACTTCAGCATCTTCTTCTCGGCGGCAGTTGATTCCGGCGCTCCCAGCGACCGCGCCGTCTCGAGCGCCAGCCACGGGCACACCGCGCCCGCGCCATACCCGATCAGGATCGCCGCATGATGAATGTCGCGGCAATCGCCTGCCTCCGCCAGCAGCCCGACCAGCGTCCGCAGCCCGGCCGCCACCAGCGCCTCATGTATGGCGCCCACCGCCATCGCCATCGGAATTGCCAACCGTGCAGCCTCGCCTTCGCTTTCGCAACGCGCCTTACGGTCGGACAGAATCATGATCCGGGCCCCATCCCGCACCAGCTCGATCGCCTGCTGACAACACGCATCCAGCCCCTGCTCCAGCGACTTATCCGGGCTGAAGACGCAGTCCAGCTCCGCCACCGCAAGCTCGTCCGCGTGCGGATGTTCTCCCCGCCGCACTGCCGCAACCTGTGCCAGCGACAGATACGGCGACGCCAGCGACACTCCCGCCAGCGGCGCATTCTTATCCAGCATGTGCGACCACGGCCCCAGCCGCGTGTGCAGCTGCACCACCACCGCCTCGCGCAGCGGATCGATCGCCGGGTTCGTCACCTGCGCAAACCGCTGCCGGAAGAACGCATACACCGGCCGCGGCGAGCGCGCCAGGAACGCCAGCGGCGTGTCGTCGCCCATCGACCACACGCTGTCCTTGCCCTCCGCCGCCATCGGCTGCAGAATCATCTTCACGTCCTCGCGCGTGTAGCCGAAGCCGCGCTGCGCCGCCAGCAGCTCAGCCGGCGGAACGTAGACCTCCGTCAGCGTCGGCTCGAATGGTATATGTTCCAGCCGCTGCGCATAGGTCGCCTCGGCGTCGAAGAGCCGCAGCAGTTCGTCGTCCTGATACACCTTTCCCGCGACCAGGTCGACCACCAGCATCTGCCCCGGCCCCAGCCGTCCACTCTCAACCACCGTCTCCGGATCGAGATCCAGCAACCCAGCCTCCGAACCCGCGATAATGAGGCCGTCTTCGGTCATCGCAAAACGGCTTGGCCGCAGGCCGTTACGATCGAGCGCCGCGCCCACAACCCTGCCGTCCGCAAACGCAATTGCCGCCGGCCCATCCCACGGCTCGATGCAATCGGCATGGTATTCCAGGAAGCTCGACTGGCGCCGCGCATTGAAGGCCGGCGGCAAGAGCATACGCACCGCCTCGGCCAGCGAGCGTCCGTTCATCGAAACCAGCTCCACCGCCTCATCCAGGCTGGTCGAATCCGTCCCGCCCTGTGTCAGCACCGGCTTGCACTCCACCGGTAGCGTGGAGTCGCGAGCCGCCATGCGCGCCCGGTTGCCCCACACCGTGTTGATCTCGCCATTGTGCGCCAGCGTCCGCGCCGGCTGCGCCCGATTCCACGACGGAGCCGTATTGGTCGCATAACGCTGATGAAAGATCGCAAACGGAGACTCGTATTCCTCCAGCTTCAGGTCCGGATAAAAGCTGCTCAACAGAGTGCCCGAACACATGGCCTTATAGACTAGCGTCTGGGTCGAGAGCGAACAGATGTAACCTTCCACCTTGCCCTGCTCGTGCATGCGCTCGAACTGCTTGCGCGAAAGATACAGCCGCCGCTCCATCGTCCCCCGCACCTCGGAGTCGGCATCCAGCTTGTCGGCGATCAGTACCTGCCGGATGCGCGGCATCGCGCCCAGAGCGATTTCGCCCAGCGCGCTCGGAACGGTCGGCACATCGCGCCATGCCAGGATCTCCAGGTCGTGCGACGCGAGGCATCGGCTCAGCAGCACTTCCAGCTGCGTCTCCTCCGCCGGCAAAAACACCATGCCGACCCCCAGCTGGCGGTGGGCGGCGAACTCCACGCCCGTCGCCTGCAACAGAAGCTCGCGCGGCACCGCGGTCATCACGCCGACGCCGTCGCTGCTCTTGCCGTCGGCTGCGGTTGCGCCGCGGTGCGCCAGGCGCGCCAGCGCAGTCAGCGCCTGCTGCACGATCAGGTGCGAGGGCTTGCCCGCGATCGACGCGACAAAGCCTACGCCGCAGGAGTCATGGTCGAAACGCGGATCGACGAGCGAGCCGGCAAAAGAGCTCCGCTGCGCTTGTTCCCAGGAAGACAGGGTTGGGTGGTCCATCGTTTCACTATATCGCGACGAATTCCAAGTGCAGACTTTCGCCACATTCTTTCATTTTCTCTTTGTCATTCCCGAAGGGGATCCGCGTTTCGTTGAGCAAGCAAAAACGCCGACGTGACGCGAGGGGTTCAGGTCAAACTCAATATCCCCATTGACGCCGGTCATGCATAATTATACAATCGGTAATGTATTTTTATACAGACCATGAAACAGCAACGCCACGCCACAATCCGCGAAATCCTCTCGCTTGCCCCAATCGCAAGCCAGGACGAACTGCGCCGCAAGCTCGCGCAGCGCGGCTTCCATGTGACCCAGGCCACGCTCTCGCGCGACATCCAGGAACTCCATCTCTACAAGGGTCCAACCGGCTACTCCGTCGCCACAATCGTCGCCGCGGACGATGACAGCCTGCCCGGCATCCGCGAGGTCCTGCGCGGCTTCGGCCTCGAAGCCCGCCAGGCCATGAACCTGCTCGTGCTGATCACCAGGACCGGCAGCGCGCAACCCGTCGCCGCCGGCATCGACTACGAAGACTGGCCGGAGGTCGTCGGCACCATCGCCGGCGACGACACCGTGCTCGTCATCTGCCCGGACATTCACCAGGCTAACGCATTGAAGACACGAATCGAGGGCTTCCTTGGCTGAACAGACGCCACAGATCAGGACTGCGGTTGCGGGCGTCGGAGGCTACTCCGGCGGTGAACTCGCGCGCCTGCTGCTCGCCCACCCGCGCCTGCAATCCGTGAAGCCGCTCTTCCTCGGCCGCGAAGACGCTGCTGGCGTGCCACTTGAAGAAGTCCATCCCCAGCTCGCGCTCGGGGGCGGCGGTAAACAGCCACAAATCCAGCCCTTCAGCTGGAAGCTCATCCACGACTCCGGCATCGACATCGTCTTCCTCGCACTGCCGCACGAAGCCTCGCGCGAATCCGTACCGCAGTGGCTCGATGCCGGGGTACGCGTCATCGATCTAAGCGGCGCCTGGCGGCTGCAGCATGAATCGAATCGCGCCGTCTACAAGCTGCACGACGCCGAACCCGCAAAAGCCGCGGCACTACAGACTGAGGCCGTCTTCGGCTCGCCCGAACTGCACGCCGCGGACATCGCGAAAGCACGCCTCGTCGCCAACCCCGGCTGCTACTCCACCTCGATCATCCTCGCGCTGGCTCCCCTGCTGCGCGCAGGTCTGGCCGACCTCGACCACGGCATCATCTGCGACGCCAAAAGCGGAGTAAGCGGCGCCGGCAAAAAGGCGACCGACAAGACCCACTTCATGTACGCGGCCGACAACCTCTCCGCCTACAACGTCTTCGGCCATCGCCACACCGGCGAGATGCTGGAGCAGCTCAACCTTACCTCCGCGCAGATCCAGTTCACGCCCCATTTGCTGCCCATCCCGCGCGGCATTCTCTCGACCATCTATGTGCGCCTGGCGGAAGTCACCACACCGGAGAAGATCGAACAGTGTCTGCGCGACTTCTACAAGGCAAGCGCGATGGTGCGCATCCACGCCCACCCCGACCTGCCGCAGATCCAAAACATCGTGCGCACCAGCTACTGCGACATCGGCTTCAATCTCGCGCCCGACGGCAAGCGCCTCGTGCTGGTCAGTTGCCTGGACAATTTACTCAAAGGCGCGGCGGGGCAAGCGATACAGAATTTTAACCTGATGTGCGGATATAACGAACAAGAGGGTCTGCTATGAAAACCCTGAACAAGGTGCTGCTATGAAATACGTTGTAAAACTCGGAGGCGTCGCGCTCGAAGACCCGAAGGTATTGCAAGTCTGCTGCAAGGCCATCTTCGATCTGGTCAGCGACGGCAACCAGGTCGCCGTGGTCCATGGCGGCGGCGTGCAGTTGACGCGCACTCTCGCCCAGATGGGCAAGGTAAGCCAGTTCGTCTCCGGCCTGCGCGTCACCGACGCCGAGACCCGCGACGCCGCGCTGATGGTGCTCGCCGGCCGCGTCAACAAGTCGCTGGTCGCCACGCTCGGCCAGGCCGGCCAGCCGGCCATGGGCCTGTCTGGCGGCGACGGCCATGTCTTCCGCGCACGCAAGAAGAAGACTAACCCCGACCTCGGCTTCGTCGGCGAGATCGCCGCCACTGACCCGCGCTGGCTCGACGCCATCTGGAAGATGGGCGCGGTGCCCGTCATCTCCTCGATCGCCCTCGGCTTCGACGGCGAATACTACAACGTCAACGCCGACGAGATGGCCTCCGCCTGCGCCATCGCCACCAAAGCCGACGCGCTGGTCTTCCTCACCGACGTCCCCGGCGTCAAGGGCGCGGACGGCAACGTCATGCGTTGGCTTTCGCTCAGGCAGATCCCCGAGCTCGAGCGCGCTATGGTGGTCTCCGGCGGCATGCTGCCCAAGTTGAACGCATGCCGCGAAGCCCTCACGCACGGCGTCAAACGCGTTCGCATCTTACCCGCGGAGATGGCGGCCTCGCTGCCCGACCTCTGCACGACACGAGTCAACTACGGTACGGAGGTGATGGTCGCATGAAGCTCCCCGAAGGACAAAGAAAACAAGCCATCCAGGCAGCCGAAAAGAAGCTATTGCTGCAAACCTACGAGCGCAATCCGATCCTGTTCGTCAGCGGACAGGGCGTTTATCTCCGCGACGAGCAAGGCAACGACTATCTCGACCTGCTCAGCGGCATCGGCGTCTCGGCGCTCGGCTACAACCATCCAGTCATAGTCCAGGCCATCGCCGCGCAGTCCAGGCAGCTGCTGCACACCTCCAACCTCTTCTTCCACGAGCACACCGCCGAGCTCGCGCTGCGCCTCACTGGAATCAGCGGCATGGATCGCGTCTTCTTCTGCAACAGCGGCACGGAAGCCTGGGAGGCCGCGCTGAAGCTCGCCCGCGCCCACTCCAACGCGTCCAACAACAAACTCGGAACCAAATTCCTCGCGCTCGAACACAGCTTCCACGGCCGCACCATGGGCTCGGTCGCAACCACGCACAAGCTGCAATACCGTGGCCCCTTCGCCCCCGTAATGCCCGACGTTGAGTTCATCCGCTTCAACGATGTGGAAGACCTGCGCGCCCATTTTTCGGACCACGTCTGCGCCATCTGCATCGAGAGTATCCAGGGCGAAGGAGGCATCCATCCCGTCTCGCAGGAGTTCTTCGCGGCCGCTCGCGAACTCTGCGATTCGACGGGCGCACTGCTCATCGCCGACGAGATCCAGTGCGGCTTTGGGCGCACCGGAAAGTGGTTCGGCTACCCGCATTGCGGCATCATGCCCGACGTCATTACGATCGCAAAACCGCTGGCCGGAGGCCTTCCCATCGGCGCGATGCTGTGCACCGAAGCCGCGTCTCACGCCATCACGCCCGGCATGCACGGAACCACCTTCGGCGGCGGTCCTTTGGTCACGGCAGTTGCAATTGCCGTCATCGATGAGATGAAGCGCACGAACCTGCTGGATCACGTAACCGAAGTCGGCGCCTACTTCATCGAGCAGCTGCGCGGCCTCGCCAAACGCCACTCCTGCATCACCGAAGTCCGCGGCGCCGGCCTGATGATCGGCATGGAGCTCGACTCCGCCGACCTCGCCAAAACTGTCGCCGCCGAGATGCTCGCCGAGCGCATCATCCTCAACCGCACCAGCGAGACGGTCCTGCGCTTCCTGCCGCCTTACATCCTCGAAACCAAACATGTTGACACTGCGGTCTCCGCGCTCGACCACATCCTCACCTCCAACGCCTCGTATGCCGGCCAGGCCGCGCAAGGAGAACACGCCCATGGGTAGCAAAACTGTCATTCTCAACCCGTTCGACACGCCTGCACCCCCCCCGACGGCCGCCACACTCGGCATCCAGTCCGACACCGCCTTCCACGAGGAGACCAGGCGCCTGCAGGGTTGCGATCTCTGCTCGGTCGCCGACCTCAGCGTCGGCCAGATGGCCGCCATCATGGAGCTCGCGCACGCCGTCAAAGCTCATCCCGAAGACTTCCGCCACGCGCTCGACGCCAGGCAGATGGTCATGTTCTTCGAGAAGGCGTCGCTGCGCACGCGCCTCACCTTCGAGGCCGCCATCAACACGCTCGGCGGCAACGCCATCTTCGTCGACCAGACGCAATCCCCGCTGGGCGAGCGCGAGTCTCTGCCCGACATGGCACACAACATCGAGCGCTGGATGTCGCTCATCGTCCTGCGCACCTACTCGCACGAGACCATCACCGAGATGGCCGCCTGCAGCAAGGTCCCGGTCATCAACGCGCTCTCCGACCTCGAACATCCCTGCCAGGCCATCGCCGACTTCATGACGGTCGAGGAGCGCTTCGGCTCGGCCGAGGGCCTCCACTTCGCCTACGTAGGCGACGGCAACAACGTCTGCCACTCGCTGATGCTGGCCGCCGCGCAGCTCGGCTCGCACTGCTACGTCGCCACGCCGCGCGGCTTCGCGCCCAGGCTCGAAATCATCCACAAGGCCATCGAGATCAGCGAGCAGACCGGCGCCACCATCACCCTGCTCAACGATCCCATCAAGGCCGTCACCGGCGCCGACGCCGTCTACACCGATGTCTGCACCAGCATGGGTTTCGAGCACGAGGCCGCCCGCCGCGCCCCCATCTTCAAGTCCTATCAGGTCAACGAAACGCTGATGTCCTACGCGCAGCCGCACGCCGTCTTCATGCACTGCCTGCCCGCGCACCGCAACGCCGAGGTCACCGACGCCGTGCTCGACGGGCCACAATCCGTCGTCTTCGACCAGGCCGAGAACCGCCTGCACGCGCAGAAGGCCATCCTGCTGACGCTGCTGGGCGGAGCGAAGCGCCTGCCCAACAGCCGCGAACGGGGCCGCCGTCGCGCCTGATCCCCTTCCCCCTTTTTGTCATTCCCGAAGGGAATCTGCGTTTGCTCTTCGTCACACCCGCACCAACGGTTGAGGCCACCACCAAATGTCCGTAATCCTCGAATCCCTGCCCGTCGGCCAAAAAGTCGGCATCGCCTTCTCCGGCGGCCTCGACACCTCCGCCGCGCTCCACTGGATGAAGCAAAAAGGCGCCATCCCCTACGCCTACACCGCCAACCTCGGCCAGCCCGATGAAGCCGACTACGACGAGATCCCGCGCAAGGCGATCGAATACGGCGCGGAGAAAGCCCGCCTCATCGACTGCCGCCTGCCCCTGGTGCGCGAGGGCATCGCCGCATTGCAGGCCGGCGCATTCCACATCACCACCGCCGGCGTCACCTACTTCAACACCACGCCCATCGGACGCGCCGTCACCGGCACCATGCTCGTCACCGCAATGAAGGAAGATGACGTCAACATCTGGGGCGATGGGTCGACGTACAAGGGCAACGACATCGAGCGCTTCTACCGCTACGGCCTGCTCGTCAACCCAAACCTGCAGGTCTACAAGCCGTGGCTCGACGCGCAGTTCATCGACGAGTTGGGCGGCCGCGCCGAGATGTCCGCCTTCATGGCGAAGTCGGGCTTCGGGTACAAGATGTCGTCCGAGAAGGCCTACTCCACCGACTCCAACATCCTCGGCGCAACCCACGAAGCCAAAGACCTCGAACTCCTCTCGACCAGCATGAAGATCGTAGCCCCCATCATGGGCACAGCCTTCTGGCGTTCGGACGTCGACATCAAGCCCGAAGCGATCACCGTGCGTTTCGCCGAAGGATTCCCGGTGGCGTTGAACGGCACCGAGTACGCCGACCCCGTAGCCCTGCTGCTTGCAGCCAACGCCATCGGCGGCCGCCACGGCCTCGGCATGAGCGACCAGATCGAGAACCGCATCATCGAAGCCAAGTCCCGCGGCATCTACGAGTCCCCCGGTCTGGCCTTGCTCTTCATCGCCTACGAGCGCCTCATCACCGGCATCCATAACGAGGACACCATCGAGCAATATCGCGACAGCGGCCGCAAGCTCGGGCGCCTGCTCTACCAGGGCCGCTGGTTTGATCCCCAGGCCATCATGCTGCGCGAAGCCGCCCAGCGCTGGGTCGCCAAGCCCGTCACCGGCGAGGTAACAATCGAGTTGCGCCGCGGCAACGACTACACCATCCTGAGCACCGACTCACCCAACCTCACCTTCCACCCCGAGCGCCTCACGATGGAGAAGGGCGAGTCCACCTTCAGCCCGCGCGACCGCATCGGCCAGCTCACCATGCGCAACCTCGACATCACCGACACCCGCGACAAGCTGGCGATCTATGCTCAAACCGGCCTCATCTCCCTAAGCAAAGGCTCCGAGATTCCGCAACTTAGCAGTTTTACAGATAAAGAATAGTTTGTCATTCCCGAAGGGAATCCGCGTTTCGCTCGCAGCAACACGACAGCCTTAGGAGGGTACCAATGAAGTCACAACAGGACTACCAATTCTGGGTATACATCCTGCCCAACCGCTCCCACACGTTGTACATCGGCCTGACGAACGGCCTTCGCAAGAGAGTAGCCGAGCACCGGAAGCAGTCCCCCGGAACCTTCACCGCACGATACAAGATCACACGTCTCGTGTACTGCGAAGAGTTCCAATACGTCAACAACGCCATCGCCCGCGAGAAGGAACTGAAACACTGGACACGAGCCCAGAAGATCGCTCTGATCGAAGCCTCCAATCCGACCTGGGAAGAACTCATGCCTGACGCAGGCGGCGTCGCCACGACAAACGCGGATTCCCTTCGGGAATGACAAAGGTAAAGTTTTGTCATTCCCGAAGGGAATCCGCGTTTGCTCCTTTTCGAGAGGCTATCACCACCCTCACCCATTCCGCCGGATCGCCTCCAGCACATGTTCCACCGCCTCAGGCTTGAAGTAGGTCAGATTATGAACCTCCTTCGCATGATCTTCAATTACTGGAAGCATCTCCTCCTCGGAGTTCCCTTCCAACGTCCATTCGCACTCATAGCCAACATCCTTGCAAGCAAAATGTGCCATCCCCTTACCTCCACCCGCTGAGATGCAGCAGCCGAAACCCCCTGAAAGACGCGCACTTCCAAAAGCCATGTCCGATTCCAATCCCACCAAAATGTGGTCCGGCCGCTTCCGCGAACCACTGAACAAGCAGTTCGAAGAGTGGCAGCGCTCCTTTCCCTTCGACTGGCGCCTGCTCCCGCAGGAGGTCGCCGCGTCGAAGGCGCACGCCAAGACTATCGCAGCCGCCGGCATTCTCACCGAGGACGAACTCGCAACCATGCTCGACGGCCTCGACAAGGTTCTCGCCGGCGTAACGCTCAGCCCCGCGCTCGCAACCGAAGCTCCCGAAGCCGAAGACATCCACCACTTTTCCGAGCTCGAACTGGCGAAGTACATCGGCGAACTCGCACTGAAACTCCACACCGGCCGCAGCCGCAACGAGCAGATCGCCACCGACATGCGTCTCTTCGTGCGTGGCAGTCTTGACGAGACCGTAAACGGTCTCAAGGCATGGGCGCTCGCGCTCATCGACCTCGCCGCGCAAGCGGGCGAAGCCGTCATGCCCTCGTACACGCACCTGCAGCGCGCCGAACCGGTCCTGATCGCACATTGGCTGTTGGCCTACGTCAGCATGATCGAGCGCGACATCTCCCGCTTAACCGACGCCCGCGTCCGCATGAACTTCTGCCCGCTGGGCTCCGGCGCAATCGCCGGCGCGACCCTCGCGCTCGACCGCAGCCTCGCCGCCCGTGAGCTTGACTTCACCGCTCCCACGCCCAACTCCATGGACGCGACCAGCGATCGCGACTTCATGCTCGACTTTACGCAGGCGCTCTCGACGCTCGGCCTGCATATCTCGCGCTTCGCGGAAGAGATAACGCTGCACGCCACGGCCGAGTTCGGCTTCATCGATCTGCCCGAGGCCTTCTCAACCGGCTCCAGCGCCATGCCGCAGAAGAAGAATCCCGACCTGACCGAACTCATCCGCGGCAAGTCCGCCCGTCTGGTCGGCGCGGCCACAACCCTCGCCGTCCTCGTCAAAGGCCTGCCGCTGGCCTACAACAAAGACCTCCAGGAAGGTCAGGAGCGGGTCTTCGACGCAGCCGAAACCATCGCCGGCATGCTCAGCGTCCTGCCCGCCTTCACCCGCGCGCTCAGGTTCCGCCACGACCGCATGCGCGCCGCCGCGACCACCGGCTACCTGAACGCCATGGCCGCCGCCACCTACCTCTCCAATCGCGGAGTTCCCTTCCGCAAGGCGCACGAGATCATCGGCAACGCCGTCCGCCTCGGCCTCGAAACCGGACGCGAGCTGGATGAAATCCCGGTCGCCGAGTTGCAGCAGTTGTCACCCGTGTTCGCCGACGACTTCCACGCCGCCATCACGCTCGAAGCTACGTTAGACTGTCACGATGTCGTCGGCGGCACGGCGCGGCACCGTGTCGCCGAAGCGCTTGCATCGGCGCGCAATCGACTAACATCGAACAAGTAGGAGACATGCCCACACTCATTCCCGTCATCCCGATCAGCGATTCGACCAGCACCACGTCGTCGCGGCCGCGCGTCGGCGGCGCCTCCGTGCGCCAGGCGAAGCTGCAGGATGCCGTGCACATTTTTGAACTGGTCAACTCGCTTTCGGGGGACGGCACCCTCCTGCGCCGCAGCTACGCCGAAATCTGCGAGAACGTTCGCGACTTCGCCGTGGCCGAGTCCGAGGCAGGCGTCTTCCTCGGCTGCGGCGCGCTGCACCTCTACGGCCCGCATCTCGCGGAGGTCCGCTCCATCGTCGTCAAGCCGGAGGCCAAAGGCCAGGGCGCGGGCGGCAAGCTGCTGCGCGCGCTGCTTGAAGAGGCTGAGTTCCAGGGCGTCGTCTCGGTCTGCCTGTTCACCCGCATCCCGGACTTCTTCTTCCATTTCGGCTTCCGCGTCGCGGATCGCACCACGCTGCCCGACAAGATCTACAAAGACTGCCAGACGTGCCCACGCCTCTACGCCTGTGACGAAGTCGCAATGGTGCGCGGCCCGCTGCCGAAGATCGCCGTGCTCGGCCCGACGAAGTTCCCGCAGCAGGAACTGGTGAAGTTGCAGACGTCGGTCGTCTCCCACACAAAGTAGGTCGTCCCACTCTGCGCATCTCTCTGCGTTCAATCGTCTGTTCTTCTGCCGGCAAGGCTACCACGCGTGATAGAACCCACCCTGCTCCGTAATCCGAACCTCGGTCCTGAACAGCTCGCTCAACACCGGCGCCGTCAACAACTCCTCGCGCGGACCATCGCCCACAATCCGCCCGTCCTTCATCAGCAACACCCGCCGCATGGCCGGGATGATGTCCGCGATGTGATGCGTAATCATCAGGATGGTCGTCTTCTGTTCGGCCAGCGCGACGAGCAGCTCGCGCAGGTCGCGCTGCGCGGACAGATCAAGCGCGTTCGAAGGCTCATCGAGCAGCAGGCAGCCTGACGACGCGACCAGCGCGCGGCCGATCAGGATGCGCCGCTGCTGGCCGGCGGACATCTCGCCGAAGACATGCTCGCGCAGCTTTACCGCGTCGATCTGCACCATCACAGCGTCCGTTCTCGCCTCCATCTCCGGCGTAACGGTCAGGTTCGGCCACAGCGTGGAGCTCGAAAAGAAGCCGGTCAGCACCGCCTCCCTGCCCGTAATTCTGAGCATCGGCTTGCCGGGAATCTCGTTCTGCACCACGCCGAGGCGCTTCTTCAACTCAGTCAGATCCCAGCGCTCGCGGCCGAAGATGCGCACATGCGTCTCGTCGCTCGCCAAAGGATAAAGCTCGCAGGTCATCGTCTTCAGCAGCGTCGATTTTCCGCAGCCGTTCGGCCCCAGCAGCGCGATCTGCTCGCCGATCTCGACTCGTAAATTTACATCGTGCAACACAGCGCGGTCGCCGCGAACGACATTGACGTGCCGTAGATCGAGGAAGGAACTCACTTACGCCTCAGGCCACGCCAGCGGCTGCTTCAGCTTGCGCTCAAGAATCTTTTCGTCGGGGTCGAAGTCGGGAATGACGCGCACCCACGCGGCGTCGGCGGTGTAGGCGGCCTCTGGAATCAGGCCGATCAACTCGCCCTCCGCAATGGCCGTGCCATGCTCGCGCGCGACCAGTTCAAGATTCGCGAAGACGCTCGGCATCGGCGTCAGGTGGAAGTCGGTGATGTTCATGCTCACCTGTGGGCGTCCGTTCGCGAGCAGCCCCAAAGCCTTAACGCCTGGCATGCCGCCCCGCATTCCTCCGCCGGACGCCCTCACCTCGCGGGCGATGGCGCGGGCATGCGAGATATCGGCCCCGTCGGCCAGGTAAATGTTGTAGGCGATAAGGAACGACCGCGCCCCCACCGCGCTGGCTCCGGCAGTCGAGTGCAGCTCCGGTCCGCCGACATCGGGCCGCCGCATGGAGTCCTTCAACGCCGCCTCCCGCAGCCCTTCGAACTGGCCCCGCCGAACGTCTTCCAGCTGAATGCGGTCGGGCCTCGCCGCAGCCGCGCCGTAGAAGTACACCGGTACGCCGAAGCGCCGCCAAATCTGCAATCCGGCCTGGCGCGCCAGCACCGCGGCCTCGGCCAGCGTGATGCCGCTCACGGGCACGAACGGAATCACGTCCGCCGCGCCGATGCGCGGATGCACACCCGTCTGTCGCGTCAGGTCGATCAGATGGGCGGCCTTGCCCGCGGCTAAAACGGCGGCCTCAAGTACACCGGCCGGCGTTCCCGCGATGGTAACGACGGAGCGGTTATGATCCGCGTCGCGCGAAAAATCGAGCAGACGCACGCCTTCGATCCGCATCGATTGCACGATCTGCCGAACTATATCTGGTGACGCGCCCTCCGAAAAATTAGGCACGCACTCCAAAATTGCATCGGCGTTCATCTTACTTCCACCACGTATAGCCGATCGTGAACTGCACGCTCGCATTGACGCCCGGATTGCGGTCGCCCAGCGATGCCGACGAAATATGCTCCCCATTGGCGCTGAAGTCGATCGAACGACGCTGCGACGTGAAGTAATGGAACCCAACGCCGCCCTGCGGCGTGAAGTTCCAAACGCTGGTCTCGCCGTTAGGGCCGTTGGTATTCAGGTTGGCGGTAGTGTCGCCGTAGGACGGGAACTTGTGGGTGGTATAAAGCAGGCCGCCGGCCGCCTCTACCCATGGCGTCAACTTGCCGTGGCGCGCGAAGTTCCAGCGCAGAATGATGGGCGTAATCGTGACGCCGTGGAACGTGCCACCCACCAGGTATGGCTGCGAGCAGTTGATCAGAGCCGAGCCCGCAATCGCACTGCAGCTGACGCGCGGGAACCTGGGCGTGAACGCTTCCCAGTAAGGAAAAATCTCGACGGCGTACTCGAAGTTGCCGCGCAAGATGCCGTTGCCCATGTTGTTGGTCAGCACACGGCCCGCGTGTACACCGGCCTGCAGGAAGTGGAAGCCGTCACGGTTGTCGGTAAGGCCGTTGCCGCCCTGGAAGAGGACGCCGTATTCTGTGGGCTGACGGCTGGAGGCGGTGTCGAGCGGATTGGTTGAGGCCGGGCCAGTCTGGGCCGCGGCGTGCAGGCACAGCATGACGGCGAAGATCGAAGCTACGCGGAATTTCATCAGTCGAAAGCCTCGGTGTTGAAGCGCAGGAATCAGCGGCGGGTGTTTGCTTCACCCGCGCGCCCTGGTTCCCTGATTGGATGTCTAGCCCGCCATCTGAGCTTCGTCGAAGTGGAAGTTGGAGTAGACATTCTGCGTGTCGTCCAGGTCTTCGATGGTTTCGAGCAGCCGCATCATGGCATTCGCCTGCGCGCCTTCGAGCTTGGTATACGTGCTGGCGATCTTGGTCACTTCGGCCGATTCCGGCTTGATCTTCGCGGCCTTCAGAGCGTCCGTCACCGCCTCGAAGTCCTTCGGATCGCACAGAATCTCCCAGTGCGTGCCCTCGTCGTTCAGGTCTTCCGCGCCCGATTCGAGCACAATCTCCATCAGCTTGTCTTCGCTGGCCGCGTCCTTGTCAATCGCGATGACACCCTTCTTCGTGAACATCCAGGAGA
>CAXTMK010000025.1:0-1213 GCA_964245315.1 uncultured Acidobacteriaceae bacterium
CTTCGAGCTCGCCGGTGCCGCGCTGGATGGCGCGCTTGATGTTGTCGGCCGGCATGTTCTCGGCCTTGGCGGCGAGGATGGCGGTGCGCAGGCGCGGATTGCCGTCCGGATCGCCTCCGCCGCCCTTCGCGGCGATGGTGATTTCCTTGATCAGGCGGGTGAAGATCTTGCCGCGCTTGGCGTCGGCGGCGCCCTTTTTATGCTTGATTGTTGCCCATTTACTATGGCCGGACATGCGGATTAACCTCGGGGTGAAGTGGCGCGGAACTTCGCGGACTTACGGATTTTAGCAGGTATTGCAGGCTGGGTGCGCGTGCGCGCCGTGCGCACGAAGCAGAGGATGAGAGAGCCACGAGGTGAGAGCTATGTTCTCACTCAAAGCTCTCGACTCGGAACTCACAACTCTAAGACCAGGCCGTTGCACTTACGGCACTTCCGGCGCAAACAAATCCCTCATGCTTTCTCGTCTACGTATCACCCGCGACTCAGCGCCATCGACCAGCACCTCCGCCGGGCGCGGCCGAGTGTTGTAGTTAGAACTGAGACTCATCCCATAGGCGCCTGCGTCCAGAATCGCCAGCAGGTCACCCGGCTTCACAGGCGGCAGATCGCGGTCGCGCGCGAAGAAGTCGCCGGACTCGCAGACCGGGCCGACGATGTCCACCGGTGTCCCCGCTCCCGAGGCATGGCGAACAGGCAGAATCTGGTGATGCGCCTGGTAGAGCGCGGGGCGGATCAGGTCGTTCATGCCCGCGTCGGTAATCACAAACGTTTTGGCTTTTCCGTCGCTGCGGGCGCCATTCTTCTTCACGTTCAGCACGGTCGTCAGCAGCGCGCCGGCCTGCGCGACCAGAAAGCGTCCGGGCTCGAGCAGCAGATGCAGCCCGAGCGCGCCGGTCGCCTGCCTGATCTGCGCGGCGTAGGCGGTCACGGCAGCCTCGGGATCGAACGCCGCGGCGGTGTACTCGATGCCCAGACCGCCGCCGGCGTCGATGTACTGCAGCACGATGCCGTCGCGCCGTAGCTGCTCGATCAGCGTCGCGACGCGTTCCAGCGCAGCGCCGAACGGATCGACCGCCCGGATCTGCGAGCCGATGTGGACGCTGACGCCTGCGGCGAGAAGAGAGGGATGACGGAAGGCTTCGTTGTAGAGGTCGCGGGCCAAGCCGATATCGATGCCAAACTTGTGCTCGCGCATACCAGTGGAGATGTA
>CAXTMK010000025.1:1223-6018 GCA_964245315.1 uncultured Acidobacteriaceae bacterium
GATATAGGGATGCGTCTCGGCGAAGACATCGGGATTGACGCGAAGGGAAAAGCGCGCCGGCTTGCTCAGCAGTTCGGCGCGGGCGGCGATCAGGTCCAGTTCCGCCGGCGATTCCACGTTGAAGAGCAGAATTCCGGCGGTGAGCGCGGCGTCGATCTCGGGAATCTGCTTGCCCACTCCGGCGAAGACCGTCTTGCTCGCGGCAGACCTGGCAACCTTCAGAACCCGCGCGAGCTCGCCGCCGGAGACGATATCGAACCCCGCGCCGTGCCGCGCCAGCAGCTTCACGATCGCCAGCGCGGAGTTCGCCTTCAGCGCATAGCAGACCGTGTGCGGCACATCCGCGAACGCGCTCTGAAACAGCGCCAGCCGCGACAGAATGTGCTGCTCCGAGTAGATATACAGCGGCGTGCCGTGGGTGGCGGCGAGTTCCGGCAGCGGGACAGCGTCGCAATGCAGAACGCGGTTGCGATAGGCGAAGGGGCGTGGGTTCGGCGTGGCGGAGCGGATCGATCTGTCCTCGAACAATGGAGATAACAGATGATAACGCGGGCGCTAAACCGTCGTTCCCTGGCCCATGTTCGGGTCGCGGGCATACCGCCCGGCGAGCGGCTGCGCAAACACCGCCTCCGGGATCAGCACC
This sequence comes from uncultured Acidobacteriaceae bacterium, assembly GCA_964245315.1. Lineage (GTDB taxonomy): Bacteria > Acidobacteriota > Terriglobia > Terriglobales > Acidobacteriaceae > Edaphobacter. The sequence continues at coordinate 1,867 of CAXTMK010000025.1, forward strand.
CACGCAGCCAGGTAGAACAGGATCGCGCAACCGGTCGTCAGGCAGATGGCGGCTATCAAGATGATGCGGACCATCGCGATATCCCACCCATAGTGGATGGCGATTCCCGAGCAGACGCCGGCCAGCATGCGCGGATGCAGCGGACGGACAACGCGGGTCTGACTGGCGGCCGCGGCGTGCGCGGCGACATTGGCTCCGCAGGCGGAGCAGAAGCTGGATTGCGGTGCTGTTGCGATACCACAGTGCGGACAGAACATGGTGTAGCCTCCGAGAGAACGCTGCCATATGCATCGGCTAGCTGTCATTACGTCGGACAGGCTGAGGATGTTCCCCGTCCGATTCCGGAATCTTGGTCACCTTCGTCCGGGCAGCAGGATGGCGCTGAAGAAGCCGCCAATCTTGATCCCGCCGCACATCACTCCTCCGCCGCGTAGTCGTCGAGCGCGCTGAAGATATCGGCGATTTGCAGGGTGACGGGTGCTTGCGGGATCGTGAGACCGCCGGAAGAGTGTTCGACGATGGACGAGCCGTTGTAGATGGTGATGGTGCGGAACCTGGAGTCCACCAGCCAGACCTCCGGGACGCCCATGTCGAGGTATTCGCCGATGCGCTTGCGAGTCTCCGTGACGGTGTCGCTGGGTGAGAGGATTTCGATGCACAGCAACGGGGCTTCAGTGATGAAGCGCCGGCTGGGTGCGTTGCGTGGGCGAACGCAAACGTCGGGTACGCGGAAGTTGTCAGGCCTGACCTGGACGCGCAGCTCGGGATTGGCGCGGATGTATCGTTTATTTTCACTCGTAAGCAGCAGCTCGATAAATCGAGCCTGCAGATCGCTGTGCTGTTCTTCTCCCACGTTTCTCTCCAGAAGTTCGCCGTCGATGTAGTCGCAGTCGGGGCGGAAGGAGTGGCCGATGTATTCGTCGAGCGGGATGAGTGTGCCAGTCGCCATGCGTAGGCCTCCTGTTCAAGAGTATGCGCCCGGCAGCGGATGGAGCCAGGAGATTTGCTGTGAGACGATGTTGGCATGGAACTAGATGGATTTGGAATTGCAATCATGGCCGCCGGCAAAGGCACGCGGCTGAAGTCGAAGCGGCCCAAGGTGCTGCACGAGATAGGCGGACGCAAGCTGCTCGAACATGTGATCGCGGCAGCCAGGACCATAGTGCCTGCCGAACGGACCTACTGCATCGTCGGGCACGAGGCGGATCGCGTGAAGACGGCGGTCGCTTCCACCGGCGTCAAGTTCGTCATGCAGGAGCAACAGCGCGGCACCGGCCATGCGTTGCAGATGGTGAAGGCGTTCTTCACCCTGTCGGGCGAGCAGCCGCCCAGAAATCTGCTGGTGCTCAGCGGCGATGTGCCCTTGATCCGCCCGGAGACGATCAGCGCAATCTGCGAGGCGCACCTTGCCGAGGCCGCGGCCATGACCATCCTGACCGCAGTCCCCGAAGATCCAACCGGCTACGGCCGCGTACTGCGCAGCGGCTCTGGCGTGGAGGTCTCGGCCATCGTCGAGCAGAAGTCTCTCCGGCCGGAGCATGGCAATCCCCCGGAGATCAACTCCGGCATCTACTGTTTCCGAACGGAAGCGCTCTTCGCCAAACTCGATGGGCTCTCGACCGACAATGCCCATGGCGAGTTCTACCTGACCGACGTCGCCGCGCTGCTCGTAGCCGACGGCGAACGCGTGGTCGCGGTGAAGGCCGACAGCGTCGACGAGGTACTCGGCGCCAACACCATTGCCGAGATGATGCACCTCGACCAGGCCATGCGGGCCGCAACCGCGCGACGCCTGATGGCGCAGGGCGTCACCATCTTCCGTCCTGATACCTGCGTCATCGACGCCGAGGTTCAGGTTGGGCCGGACACCATCATCGAGCCTTACGTCCAGCTTCTTGGCGCGACCAAGATCGGTTCGGAGTGCCGTGTGCGCTCGTACTCCGTGGTGCAGAACTCCCTGCTCGGCGACGGCGTTCTGGTGCGCAATGGATGCGTCCTCGACGGCGCGGAGGTCGCGGACGGGGCGATCCTGGGACCATACGCGCATCTGCGGCCGGAGAGCCGCATCGGCGAAGGCGCGCATGTCGGCAACTTCGTCGAGACCAAGAAAGTGCGTCTGGGCAAGGGCTCGAAGGCCAACCACCTCAACTACCTCGGCGACGCGGAGATCGGCGACGGCGTAAACATCGGCGCCGGGGCGATTACCTGCAACTACGATGGCGCCGCCAAGCACCTGACGCGCATCGGCAATGGTGCGTTTGTCGGCTCCGACTCGACCCTGGTCGCTCCGGTCACGATCGGCGCCGGATCGTACGTCGCCGCCGGCTCCTGCATCACCGACGATGTCCCCGAAGGCGCGCTGGCGTTGGGCAGATCGCGGCAGGTGGTCAAAGAAGGCTGGGCGGCAAAGCGCAGGAAGTAGCCGCCGTGCCCCATTCATCGCGTCTCTGTCTCATCGCGACGAGTGGGTTACCCTGCGGCTATCGTGCGCCACCTTTAGGCCGATAGACGAGCCTGAGGTTACAAAAATGCCGCAGGAACGGATTCTCGTGGTCGACGATGAGGCGGCGGTGCGCGGCATCGTCACGGCTTTGCTGGAGCGCAACGGATACAACGCTACCCCGGCCGACGGCGCAAAAGAGGCGCTCGTTCGCCTGAAGGAAGATCCCGGCTACGAACTCGTCCTCTCCGACGTCATGATGCCCGAAGTGGATGGGTTGACCCTGCTCGACAAAATTTGCGTTGACTATCCCGGGACACCTGTGGTCATGTTTACCGCAGTCCATGATATCCATGTAGCAACCAATGCATTTCGGCGCGGGGCGATCGACTACCTTCTGAAGCCCTTCGAACGCAATCAATTGCTCAACGTCGTCTCCCGGGCTATCGAGCACGGAAGGCTGCGGCAACAAAACTCGACGTACCGGCAAAACCTGGAAGAGATGGTTTCTGCTCGAACAGGGCGGCTGAGGGCCACCATGCAGGATCTGGAACGAAGCTACGACATCACCCTGGAGGCAATGGGCGATGCCCTTGACCTCCGCGACGCGGAGACCGAAGGCCACTCCCGCCGGGTAACCGGCTATGCCATCGCGCTCGGGCGCGAGATGGGCCTGAACGCCGAAGAACTGAAGGTGATCGCTCGCGGCGCCTTCCTGCACGACATCGGCAAGATCTCCACTCCGGACGAGGTGCTGCTGAAGCCCGGCAAGCTCGACGCTCGCGAGATGGAGATCATGCGCGAACACTGTGAGCGCGGCTATGAGATGGTGTGCAAAATCCCCTTCCTGCAGGAGGCCAGCCAGATCGTCTACGCCCACCAGGAGAGCTTCGACGGCAGCGGCTATCCGCGCGGTCTCCGGGGGGAGGAGATTCCCCTCGGCGCACGCATCTTCGCCATCGCCGACACGCTCGACGCCATCACCTCCGACCGGCCGTATCGCAGGGGACGCACCTTCGCCGAGGCCAGCGCCGAGATCGAGCGCTGTTCGGGCAGGCAGTTCGACCCGGCCATCGTCGCGGTCTTTCTGGAGGTGCCGCTGGAGCGCTGGAGCGATCTGCGCGCGGAGGTCTCGCGCATGTCGTCGCAGACCGTCTCGACGCAGCTCTGCCGGCCGGTGATTGCCATGGCCGCCTCGGCGGACTAGCATCACACAATGACAGCCTTTACAGACTCGGAGATCGCGGCATTTCTGGAGCGGGAGCCGAAGTGGCGATTTGCGCAGGGCGAACTGCAACGCGAGTGGACCTTCGCTGGTTTCGCCGAGGCGATAGCGTTCGTGAACCGGGTAGCCGCACTGGCGGAGGACGCCGGCCATCATCCCAACATCGACATTCGCTACAACAAGGTTCGCCTCGCCCTGGTCACTCACGACGCCGGCGGCGTGACCGGCAAAGACGCCGATATGGCGAAGATTCTCGGTTCTTTTTAGCCTCCTGAAATTGGGGTCGCGCTTCTATAGGCTGCGTAAATCCTCATTGGTTTTGAGATTAGGGTCGCGCTTCCACAGGCTGCGTAAATCTCCTCTCTGGTTTTCGGGATTAGCGTGGGGCTTCAGCCCCACGGATTGAGCCATCCAGCAGTGCGGCTTTAGCCGCGGGCTCTTCTGCGGGAGCGGGCGGAGTTTGTTTTCCGCAACTTTGTTCGCCCCA
>CAXTMK010000025.1:6028-6864 GCA_964245315.1 uncultured Acidobacteriaceae bacterium
ATCCAGGCCTAAACAGCAATTTTTCCCTTGGAATACTCCTATATGCTTGCGAATGAACTAGTTACACCAGGTCAGCTACCAAAGAAAGAGTACGTACCCTGATAGGGCCAAGTCCTTTATTTAGAAGACTTTGCGTATATCCCGTTTAGTATCATAACTTTACGCTGAGCCTGGGCTGCAACCTTTATGAAATGAAGACTTTAGCTTTTTAAATCAACAGCTCAAATTCGCTCCGCGATTAGCGTACCTGGTGGAAAAAAGTATATTCACCCCACGAAAATATGAATTGAAGTAGATTTCTGGCTAACTTGGTGCTATGCTTCTTTTATTGAGTGCGGGTCTTCCACTCAAACAAGTTTCCGGCAGCAAGCAGTTCGTTGCCGACATCAGTTGCGTCACTGGCCTCCCGGCATGGACAATTTACCGTTCATGCCGCCTTTTTTTGCCAATCTGCGTCTCACGTCGCATGTGTTGTCTGAAGCGGGTTGTGAGGTGGGTGGAACGACATGAAGATTTGGCGCTGGGGGCGTTGGTAGCTTTCTATTTTGCGGTCGTCCTGATGCAGGCGTCGCTGAAGCTGGTCTGGGCCGACGAACTTATCACTTTTTATGTCTCGCGGCAGCCGGGTATCGGCGGTGTGTGGCGCGCGCTGCAGGCAGGCGCCGACCCCAATCCTCCGCTGATGCATCTCTTCGTCAAGGTTTCGGGCCAGCTCCTGGGTGAGAATGCTATTGGCATGCGCGCTCCTGCGATTGCCTGCGTCCTGCTGGCCATTCTGGCGATGTGGTGGATGCTGCGCCGCTGGGTCGGTCCCGCCTTCGCTGTGGCCGGAGTCC
>CAXTMK010000025.1:6874-9375 GCA_964245315.1 uncultured Acidobacteriaceae bacterium
ACGCGCGTTCCTATGCACCCCTGATGGGCTTTTCCATGGCCAGCCTCGCCTTGTGGATGTACGCGGGCGATCTGGTGGGCTGGCGCCGCATCGGCGCATTGTCCTGTTTAAGCCTCGCGTTGGCAGCCGGGCTCTCTTCGAACTACTACGGCGTCCTGGCGTTCTTTCCGATCGCGGCGGGTGAACTGGCCGCGCGCCGTCTGCGCCCCGGCGTCTGGATCGCCATGGCAGCCGCTTCCCTGCCGCTGATCGCTTATCTTCCGCTCATCCGCCATAATCTGGCGGAGTTTGTACCCCACGCCTGGAATCCTCCGCGGCTCTCGATGATTGGAATGAGCTATCTCGCGCTCGTCGAGGGAATCCTGTGGCCGGTACTGGCTCTTGCGATCTATCTGGTTTGGACGCAGCGAAAAGCGAGCCTGTCGGGGCTGCCGGGAGTGCCCCGGGCGGAGGCGGTTGCACTGGCTGTGCTGCTGCTCTATCCGGTGATCGGCCTTTTGATAGCAGTAGGCGGAGCGGGAATGATCTCGCCACGCTGCGCGGTGCCCGTCTGCTGCGGCGTGGGACTCGTCGCGGGACTTGTTGCTCAAGGAGTATTCCGGCAGTCATCGCGTGCGGGATGGGCCCTTGTGCTCGCTATGGTGGCGTGGGTGACGGTGCGTGAAGGCATCTGCGGCGGACTTATCTGGGAGCAGCGGCGCGAGTTCCAGCCGCTGGTCGCCGGCGTCGCGAACCTCGATGGGCAACTCCTGGTTGGAGATTCGCTGCTGGTGCTTCCGCTCTACTTCTATTCGGACCCCGTGGCGCGCACGAAGATCGTCTTTCCCGTGGACTTCGACGCCATTCATCACTTCGAGGCGGACGACTCCGGCGAGCAGAACCTCTGGGCCGGCCGGAATGGCGTCTTCCCCTTTCCTATCGTGCCGCTGGACGACGTACGCTTCGGACGCTACACGCCTGCCCGGCTGGTTCCAGCCGAGTTGCGGATTCCGCCAGTCGCGCCAACGCGCTGCTGGTCGGATCTGACTGTGCTGGCCCGTCCCGGCGGATGGCTGGCCACGGGAATGCGCGAACGAGGCTTCCAACTCGCGGAAGACGACGGCTACCGACGTTGGGAGCAGTTAGGAGGCGTGTTTACGTCGCTGGCGCACTTCGAAACCCGCATCCACACCGCCACTCATCCCTGTACGACAGAGCCATAACCCAGCTATGATTGTTGTCATGAAGAAGCTGATCGGGTGTGTAGCGATGGGTCTGGTGGCGCTCGCGGCGTCGGCGCAGTGGAGCAATCCGGCCGAGGATATTCCGGCTTACAACATGGGCGCGCCCGGCAAGCCGCTGCCTCCGTTAATGTCCGGCACACAGCTATCCGGGCCGTACTTCGCGCATCCCTACCAGGTAACCGTGTACAAGATGGCGGCGAAGATCCCGGCTGTCCTGCACCAGGAACCGTGCTACTGCCGTTGCGACCGCGAGATGGGCCACAACAGCCTGCACTCCTGCTTTGAAGGAACTCACGGCGCCGCCTGCTCCACCTGCATGAAGGAAGCGATGTACAGCTATCAGCAGACGAAGGCGGGCAGGACGCCGGCGCAGATTCGCGCGGGCATCGAGCGCGGAGAGTTCCAGAAGCTGGACCTGGACAAGGCTGTTATGTAAGCGACATTGGTACTACTTGGTACCAGTTCATAGTAGTGATCATCCCCGGGGCTCAGCATCGCCAGCGGGATATTATTAATGCGTCTTTCGTTCGACTTTTAGACGGCACACTCGTTGGTAGAGGTAATGCCAATGAGACTAGCCGCTGCTTTCCTTGTACTCGGATTCACTGTTCTACATGCCCACTCCTGCAAAGCTGACCAAATCAACCCGCTGAATGGCTTCGCTGTACTCGGAGCCACCACGGTAACCAACACCGGTGCTACCGTCATTGACGGGAACCTCGGCCTTAGCACGGGTTCCTCCGTGACCGGATTTCCTCCCGGCCAACTGAGCAGCGGCAGCAGCATACACGTCGCGGATGCAGCCTCGGCACAGGCTTATCAGGATGCTCTCAGTTCCTACAACTCTACTTCAGCGATGATGCCAGGCACGTCGCTGACCGGTCAGAATCTTGGGGGCTTGACTCTTACGCCCGGCGTCTTCTTCTTCGCGTCGTCCGCCCAATTGACGGGGGCGCTGGTTCTGAACTTTGCCGGAGAGAACGACACGACCTTCGTCTTCCAGATCGGGAGCACGCTGACCACGGCGAGCGGCTCAACCGTATCGGTGGAAAACGAAGGGAGCGGCGACAGCGTGCTCTGGGATATTGGATCATCCGCTACGCTCGGAACGTACAGCACCATGACTGGATATCTGATCGCCGACCAGAGCGTCACGCTGACCACAGGGGCGAGCATCTCCTGCGGTGGCTCTGCCGCGCTGAACGGAGCTGTGACGCTGGACACGAACACGATCGGCGCATGCAGCTCGGAGTCGGGATCCGTCACGCAGGATACAGA
>CAXTMK010000025.1:9457-15305 GCA_964245315.1 uncultured Acidobacteriaceae bacterium
GGGTGGGGGGGGGGGCCGGGGGGGTTGGGGGGGGGGGCGCCCCCCGCCCCACTGGGGGGGGGGGGGCCCCCCACGGCAGCAGTTGCCGCGCAAGCATCGGCGCGCGGTATCTTTTACTATGACCTGGTTGGGATGGGCGTTACTCTCGGCAGTCTTCGCAGCCGCAACGGCGATCCTCGCTAAAATCGGCGTGACCGGCATCGACTCGAATCTGGCCACGGCAATCCGCACGACCGTGGTCCTGGTCTTTACCTGGACGCTCGCCATCGCTTTTGAAAAGCACCACGCCATGGCGGAGATCAGCCGCCGCAGTTGGCTCTTCCTCGTACTGAGCGGCATCGCGACCGGGCTTTCGTGGCTGTGCTACTTCCGCGCACTGCAGATTGGGCCGGCGTCGCAGGTGGCGCCGGTGGACAAGCTGAGCGTAGTCATCGTGATCGTAGCGGCGTGGCTGTTTCTGGGTGAGAGCATGACTCCGATGAAGCTGCTGGGCGGCGGACTGATCACGGCGGGAGCGATTGTGCTGGCGCTGGCATAAAGGCAATTTCTTGACCTGGCGGACGCTTTCGTGGATGCTCGATGTATCCCTCGCACCTGTTCAAGGAGCTCCATGCGTCATCTCAAGAGCGTCAGCCTCTGTCTTCTCTCTCTTTGCCTCAGCGCGGCGGCGCAGAAGCGCGCGATCACGGCGAAGGACTTCGATTCCTGGAAGAGCATCAGCGGGCAGGCGCTGTCGCACGACGGCCACTACCTGGCCTACGGGCTGTTCCCGCAGGAGGGCGACGGCGAGGTCGTCATCCGCGACCTGAAGTCGGGACAGGAGTGGCGCGAAGCCGCGGGACAGCTTCCGCCTCCGCCGGTCGCCGAGGAAGGCGCCGAGACGCCGCCCGCGCCACGTGCCATTCATCTCGACTTCACCAACGACTCGAAGACGCTTGTATTTCTCGCCTATGCCAACCATGCCGCGGTCGAGAAAGCCAAAACCGACAAGAAAACGCGCGCGCAGGAAGAGTTGGTGATCTTCGATCTCGCCGGAGGCAAGGCGTCGCGGATACCGGATGTGAAGAACTTCCAGACGCCGGAGAAGGCGGACGGCTTCGTCGCGTATCAGAAATACGGCTCGAATCCGGCCGCCGGCGCGGCTCCGCCAAATGCGCCCATTGCCGATGATGAGGAAGAAGACCAGCAGCGCGGCGGCGGACGAGGAGCAGCCGGGGGCGGCGGTGGCTCAAGTGCCGAGTATGGCAGCACGGTCGTCTTGCGCAAGCTGGCGGACGGCAACGAGCGCGAGTTCGCCGATGTGCTGGAGTATCAGTTGGCAAAGAACGCGCAACTGCTGGCGTATTCAGTCGCATCGGCCAAGGCTGAGACGGACGGCGTCTTCACCGTGGCTACTAGTGGCGGCGCGCCGAAGGCTTTGATCGCCGGTAAGGGCCGCTACGTGTATCTGGCGTGGGACGACAAGGTGAATAAGCTCGCCTTCGTTGGCAATCCAACTGCCGATGCAGCCGCGAAGAAGCCTCCGTACATGCTGTATCTATGGAAGGCGGGCGAACCCACGGCAGAGGAAATTGCCGCCGTGAGCACACCCGGATTCCGGCAGGGATTCGTCGTCAACGACCATGCCGCGCTGACCTTCTCGAAGGATGGCACGCGTCTCTTCTTCGGTGCCGCGCCTCCGCCGCCTCCGCCGCACGCAACCGCGATCGACGAAGACAAACCCTCGTTCGACCTGTGGAACTATAAGGACGACTCCATTCCTCCGGCGCAGAAGGTGCGTGCCACCGCTGACCTCAATCGTTCGTATCGGGCCGTGTATCTGGTGCCGCAGAAGAAGCTGATCCAGCTTGCCGATGCGACCATGCCGGAGCTTACGCCGAACGAGACGGCTCGCTACGCGCTGGGCACGTATGACTTCGACTATCGCCCGATGCAGGACTACTCCGGCGAGCGTGTCGCGGACTACTACCTGGTCGACCTCGAAACGGGCGAGCGCAAGCTGCTGGCCAGGAAGCTCGAAGGCGCGATGCGCTGGTCGGGCGACGGCAAGTACGCCATGAACTTCGACGGCAAGGACTGGAATGTGACTTCCCTCGCTGATATTAAGTCGGGCGGCAAAACCGTAAACCTGACCGCGAAGCTGCCGGCGAAGTTTTGGAACGAGGAGACGGATACACCCTCGACGCCGGGCGCCTACGGCTTCGGCGGATGGACGAAGGACGACAAGTTCGTCCTGCTCTACGACCACTACGACATCTGGCAGGTAGCGGCCGATGGAAGCTCGGCCATCAACCTGACCGCCGGCGCAGGCCGCAAGTCGAAGACCGAGTTCCGCTACGTGCGCCTCGACACCGAGGAGCGCACCATCGACCCGGCCAAGCCTCTGCTGCTGCGAGCCGAAGACTCCATGACGCACGACAGCGGCTTCTACACCACGACGATCGGCGCCAGGGATGCGCCGCGCAAGCTGGCCTGGGCGGCGAAGGACTTCAGCACGCCCATCAAGGCCAGGGATGCCGACGTCTACCTGCTGAGCGAGCAGACCTACACGCAATTCCCCGACCTGATGGTGACGGACGCAACCTTCGGCAGCCTGAAAAAGGTGAGCGGCGCCAATCCCCAGCAGGCCGGCCTGCTCTGGGGCACGGACGAGATGGTGAGCTTTGAGAATGTCGACGGTGTGCCGCTGCAGGGCATTCTGTACAAGCCGGAGAACTTCGACCCGGTGAAGAAGTATCCGATGATCGTCTACCTGTACGAGAAGCTGTCGCAGAACATCAACCACTTCGTTGACCCCAAGCCGATGGACTCGATCAACATCAGCTACTACGTCTCGAACGGCTACCTGGTGTTCACGCCGGACATCGTCTACCAGACCGGCTATCCGGGGCAGAGTGCGCTCAAATGCGTGATGGCCGGCGTAAACGCGGTGACGGCCAGGGGCTTCGTCGACGAGAAGAACATCGGCATCCAGGGCCATAGCTGGGGCGGCTACCAGATCGCCTACATGGTCACGCAGACCAACCGCTTCAAGGCCGCGGAAGACGGCGCGCCGGTCGCCGACATGATCTCCGCGTACGACGGCATTCGCTGGGGTCCGGGACGTCCGCGGCAGTTCCAGTACGAGCAGACGCAGAGTCGCATCGGAGGCACGCCGTGGCAGTATCCGCTGCGCTTTATCGAGAACTCGCCCATCTTCATGGCGGACAAGATCCAGACGCCACTGCTCATCATCGCCAACGACGCCGACGATGCGGTTCCGTGGTATCAGGGCATCGAGTTCTTCCTCGCCCTGCGGCGGCTGGGCAAGGAAGCCTACATGTACACCTACAACGGCGAGCCCCACCACCTGCGCCGGCGCCCGAACCAGAAGGACTACGCCATCCGCATGGCGCAGTTCTTCGACTATGAGCTGAAGAGTGCAGTCAAGCCGGGTTGGATGGAGAAAGGCGTGCCATACCTGCACACGCCCGAGCAGTTCGCGCCCGGCGATCAGCCTCAGTAGCTTATCGAGTCGTGCGTTCTTCGCCGTTCGGGATAGCGTCAGGCTTAAGCCGTGCGTTCTTCGCCGTTCGGGATAAGCGTGGGGCTTCAGCCCCACAACCAAGCCAACGGAATAGCGGGGGCTTCAGCCCCGGGCCTTCGATCGGAGCTGCTTCCAACAAGCCATCAGACCGTGTCGGCGGAGGCGTGGGTCACAGTCCAGCGTGCGCGAAACGCATCGGCCCGGAGGCAGCCTTCATGTCGATTGCAGCCCTGAAATTATTCTTCTTTAACACAACTCCAATCGGCTGCGCGGCAACCTAACTGTTGACAAAAGGCTACGGTAAACGTTCCTGGAGTCTGACCGGTCAAGCTGACATGAGCGATCGGCAGGATTCACATCTCTGCGCCAGATGGAGTTTTTCATGACCCAGGATCTTACGACGTTGATCTGTCTCTTTCGTCATCCCGATCAGGCGCAGGCCGCGTTCGAGGACATACTGAAAGCGGGCATCCCTGAAGCGAACATTACCCTGATCGGCTCGCCGGGATCGACTATCGCCGCTTCGCGGTCGTCGTTGGCGGAACTCAACGTGCCGGAGAAGGATGTCGAACATCTGCTCGAAGGGCTGGAAGCCGGCGGGGTCGTGCTCAGCGTGTCCGCCATCTCCGAGCATGCCGACAAAGTCGAATCCATCTTCGCCGACCACAAGTCCGCGAAGATAGACGAGGCCGTCATCGACGACGATATGAGTGGCTCTGCCCTTCCGCTCGCGGCCGCTGCACTTCCTCTTGGGGCCGCCTCGGATCGCGCCATTCCAATCGTTGAAGAAAACCTACAGGTCGGCAAGCGCGAAGTGGAACGAGGAGGCGTGCGGGTCTATCGCCGCATCGTCGAAATTCCCGTCGAGGAGTCCGTCACCCTGCGCGAGGAGCACGTCCTGGTTGAGCGCCGCCCCGTCGACCGCGCCGTCACCGACGCCGACCTCGCTCTTCAGGGAGAACGCACCATCGAGCTGACGGAGACCGCGGAAGAAGCAGTCGTCGACAAGCAGGCCCGCGTCGTCGAAGAGGTCCTCGTCGGCAAGGAAACCTCCGAACACACGGAACAGATCCATGACACGGTTCGCCACACCGAGGTGGAAATCGAAGAGATAGCTCCTGTCTCTTCCGGCAGCCAAACCTTCTAGCCGAACCCTCGCACCGCAACACTTTAGGAGATTTATCATGGCTGAACGCGTCAAAGTCTTTGAAGAAAAGACAGGCAAGGGTCTGCCCATCTGGGCCTGGCTGCTTCCCCTGCTCCTTCTTCTCGCCCTTTTCGTTTACTTCCTCACCCGTAACCACAACGCCACGGCGCCGGCTTCTGGAGCCGCTGCAACCTCCGCCGCCACGCCCGCCGCATTCCCCGACCTCGGCACCGTGCACTTTGATACCGACAAGGCTACCCTCACGCCCGCTGGCACGGCCACGCTGGATAAAGCAGCCGCAGCCATGAACGCCAATCCCTCCGCGCACCTGCGCATCGAGGGATACACCGACAGCACCGGGACAGACCCTCACAACCAGAGCCTCTCCGAGCAGCGCGCCTACACTGTCGGCAATTATCTGAAGTCTAAGGGCGTCGACGGAAAGCGCCTTACCGGCGAAGGATTCGCTGCTGCAAAGCCTGTCGATACCAATGCCACGGCATCCGGAAAAGCGGACAATCGCCGCGTCGAGCTCTTCTCGCAGCAATAACGCCAATTTCTTCAATCATCCACCGCTGTCGCCCGTCTGACTGCGGACCCTGAACGCACGTCCAAATCCCTGTAACACCCCCGGAGATAGATCATGGCAAAGACCGTCGTAGGACTTTTCAACTCCACAGCCGCAGCTGAAAGCGTCAAGTCGAAGCTCACCTCTGATGGCTTCGAAGCCTCCAACATCCACATCGTCGCAAACGAAACAACTGCGACCAGCGAGTCTGACGGATCCAGGGACGAATCCACATCCGAGCCCGGCCTGGGCACCAAGATCTCTCACTTCTTTTCTTCTCTGACCGGGGGTGACGACGATACGCACGAGCATTACGCCTCGGGCGTCAACCAAGGTGGCGCGCTTCTCGCCGTGACCGTTCCCGACGACGAAGCGGATGAAGTTGCCGGCTTGCTGAAAGAGCATGGCGCACGCGACATCGGCGGCAACGAAGCAGCCGCGGCCGCCGGCACGCCCGTATATGGCGGTACGTCTGCAACCGCCGTAACCGGCGAGACGGCGATTCCAATCGTCGAAGAAGAGCTTGTCGTCGGCAAGCGCGAAGTCGATCGCGGCGGCGTCCGCGTCTACTCGCATGTCGTCGAGCGCCCGGTGGACGCCGATGTAA
>CAXTMK010000025.1:15315-19545 GCA_964245315.1 uncultured Acidobacteriaceae bacterium
CTTCGTCGACCGTCCCGCTACCGCGGCCGACTTTGCAGCCGGAGCCGGCAGCGTCATCGAACTGAACGCGACCGGAGAAGAGGCTGTCGTCGGCAAGACCAGCCGGGTCGTCGAGGAAGTTGTCGTAGGCAAGCAGTCCAGCGAGCGCACCGAGGAAATCCATGACAGCGTCCGCAAGACCGAGGTAGACGTGGAAGAGATCCCTGGCGAAACTGTCAATGCGGGTTACAAGGGTTCTAAAACCGATCGCTTCTAAACCGACATAGAATAAACTGCGGCCGGGGTGCTCGCTCGCCCCGGCCAAAGTGTTTCAAAAGAGGATTTTCATGGACACCACCCAGCCGCCCCCCAACATTCTCACCGCGTCCGGCACGCTCGATGCGACCCGCGCGTTTACCGAAATACATCTCGCCAATGGACGAATCCTGCGCCTGGACACCCCCACCCTTACCTCTCTTCCACTCGACGCTTCGCCCACCCGCTCGGCGGACGCCGTCGATCTCACTGAAACCGCGTCGATCCCCCTGATCGAGGAGCGCCTTACCATCGACAAGCGAACTGTCGAAACCGGCAAGGTTCGCCTGCACAAGACCGTCCAGGAATACTCGGAGACGCTTGACGAGCCGCTGGACATCTACACCTACGACATTGAGCGCGTCATCCTCAACCAGCCCATCGAAAACCTGCCCACCACTCGCCACCAAGGCGACACCACCATCTACCCTCTGGTGGAGGAGCAGCTAATCCTGACCAAACAGCTGATCCTGAAAGAAGAAGTCCGCGTCACCCGCCGCCACTCCGAGCGCCGCGATAACCAGGTGATCACACTGCGCCGCGAGCACCTTACCGTCGAGCGCGAACCCAATGTTTGAGCAACGCGACGGCGAACGCGGTATACTAAGTGTAGTTCTTTGAGTGCCCAGTGCAATGTTGGTGCCAGCCTCAAAATGGGGGCGTCACGGCTTCGACGGGATTGCTTGCGGCAGAGAGGCATGCCGGGGTGGGTACACCCGTAATCGCGCCCAAAACTATAAGTGCCGAACCTCAGTTCGCTCTTGCTGCTTAATTAGTTAAGCAGCCGATCGCTCCCGTTTCGCCTACGGGCGGGTACCGATCGTCGCACAGTAGGCTGGTCCGCGCTGTTCCGTCTGGACGGCAACGACGAGATCGATCAGACTGGTGGCCGGTTCATCTTCGCCCGTTCTCAGGACCGGCTACGAGACAAAGATGAACGTGGAAAAGCATGAAAGCTCTCTGTTGAAAGTTTTTTCGGACGTGGGTTCAACTCCCACCGCCTCCACCAATCATAAATTGTTTGGAATACACACTTCCTCAAAAGAATGGTGCTGAATTTGTGCGGGTCTTCCTCCCTGAAACATGGAGGGGAAGACCATGAACATGACCTGCACGCGCATAGTCACCATCTAAGGTTGCCATTCAGCGGGCTGCAACGAAGGTGACGAGTTCGACAGGCGGTGCGACTGTCGGAAATACCTTCGCCGGTCGCAGAATCGCCGGCAATGCCGGCGCACAGCCGGGACTCGGTCATGGGCCGAGGCCGTAAAGTCAGGCGTGACATCGAAGACCAGCTTGCAGGTCGCACAGCGTCTTTAGCACAAACAACACAAAGAACATCCGAGCAGCCATCGGGGTCTTCTTCGCTGAAAAGAAGGTGGAGAAGCTGGCCGTTGACCTCCTCCGCAAGATGCGAACGGGAACCTGGCCGTCTGGCGTCGTTCGCTGAGGCACGCGGCACGTACACCTTGACGAGAATCTACAAGTTCGAGCAGGCCGCGCGCAAGGGAGCGGTCGGTGTTCTCATCATCCACCGGACCGATCTCGCGGCCTACGGCTGGGATGTGGTGCGGAATTCCAACTCGGCCGAGAAGACCTTCATCGCGCACGACGCTAACCCGCACCTGCAGACTGCCAGCTGAATTCAGCTCGACGTAGCGAAACAGCTCTTCGCGGCCAGCGGCACCGACCTCGACAAGGAGTTCACCGCCGCCGGAACTCGCGGCTTCAAGGCGCGCGAGCTGCTCATCCGGCTGCACGCCACGGTTGTTAGCACCGTTCGCAACTTCCAGTCGCCCTACGTCACCGGCATCCTGCCCGGATCGCAAGCCGGACCGGACCAGGCCGTCATCTACACCGCGCACTACGAACATCTCGGCATGAAGCCCGACGGCAAGACCGGCGAGGACAACATCTTCAACGGCGCGGGCGACAACGGCACCGGGGTCGCCATGACTAGGGAGATGGCGCGAGCCGCCGCGACGGCCAAGGTCCAGCCACCGCACTCGATCATCTTCGCCGCGGTCACCGCCGAGGAACAAGGCCTGCTCGGCTCAGCGTATCTCGCGCAACATCCCCCGCTTGCAATCGCACAGCTCAACCTTTCCTTGAACTTCGGCGAGATTCTTCCCTACGACGTCGGCGACCAGATATCAGTGCCTCCGGTGCCCAGCGCACGACCTTCTATCCGACGCTCGAAGCCACCGCGAAGCGCCTTGGCTACAGCATTCCCGTGCCTCGTCCGGATACAAGCGAAGGCTACTACCGTCCCGACCACTTCTCCTTCGCGCACTCGGGCGTGCCGGCGTTCTCGCTGGGCCTGGGCGGTAACCTGAAGTACAGCGGCAGCGACCCGTTCAGGATTAAGACGCTCGCCGCCAACTACAGCAAGAACGACTACCACAACGTCTCGGACAGCTTCTACGAGGAGTGGGACTTCAGCGGCAACGCCGCGCTGCGCCGCTTCGGCATCGACCCCGGCTGGCAATCGATGGTCATGGCGCCGGCAGCGTGGAAGAAGGGCGACGAGTTCGAAGCCGCACGTAAGGCGAGTCGGTAAGCAGTTCAGGATAGTTCAAATCAGTCAAGTACAGTTGAAAGCAGCGAGGGCGTTAACGAGTAGCTTCCCTAACTGCGTTCAACTGCCTTGACTGTTGTCGACTGCCTTACACTGGAATCAGAATGACACTCCTCGCCACTCTCGCACTCGCATTGTTCCAGGAACCTGACTCCCCCGCCGCGCCTGTGCCGATCCCCGCGCATTCGAGCGCGATCGGCCAGATCCTCGCGAACACCGGGCCGGTTGCCTACGCCGTGCTTATCCTGCTGGCGCTGCTTAGCCTCTTCTCCTGGACGATCATGATCGCGAAATACCGCAGCTTCTCCTCGGCGCGCACGCAATCGGCGCGCTTTCTGCGGGCGTTTCGCAAGTCGGGTCGCCTGTCGGAGATCGCCGCCGTCGCCGACCAGTTCAAACCGTCGCCGCTGGCCACCGTCTTTACGGAGATCAACGACGAATACCATCGCCAGACCAACGGCCGCGGCCTTCCGCGCAATCTTGTCGGTCTGGAGCGCGCCGCCGCAACCGCCTCCAGCGAGGCGCTGACGGCCATGGAGCAGCGCCTGACCTGGCTCGCCACCATCGCGACGAATGCACCGTATATCGGGCTCTTCGGCACGGTCTGGGGCATTATGGACGCGTTTCTCGGCCTCGGAAACGCCGGTGCCGCCACGCTGCGCAGCGTGGCGCCCGGCATTTCCGAGGCGCTCATCACCACCGCCGCCGGCATCCTGGTCGCGATCCCAGCCGGTGCCGGTTACAACCAGCTGACCGCGCAGCTGCGCGACTTCGGCAACCGCATCGACGACTTCGGACGTGAGTTGCTGAACGCAATCGAAAACGCCGCCAACTATACGCCGCCCGCGCCCACCGCGCCTCCCGCAGCCGTGACGGCAGAGCACCGGAGAGTGTTCTGATGGCCTACTCCGCGCAATCCGCCGGCGGACGCCGCCGCACCCACACGGCTCTCGCCGAGATCAACATCACGCCGCTGGTGGACGTGGTGCTGGTGCTGCTGCTCATCTTCATGCTCACCGCGCCGGTGCTGCAGTCGGGCATTGACGTGGCTATTCCGCACACGCGTTCGGTTTCGACCCTGACCGAAGAGCGCATGGTTGTCACCATCGACAAGAGCCAGAACGTGTACCTGCAGGACAAGCAGGTGAACATCGCCGATCTGGGCACTCTGCTCGCAACGACCAGCAAAGACCCCGCGAAGAAGACCGTCTACGTGCGCGCGGATGAGCGCGTCCCGTTTGGCGCGTTCGCCACCGTGATGGAAGCGGTCAAGGGCGCGGGTATTACGAATATTTCCATTGTCACGCAGCCGTTTGAGAAGTAACGAGCATCGCCGATGCCGACCGAAACCCTCCCAA
>CAXTMK010000025.1:19555-20082 GCA_964245315.1 uncultured Acidobacteriaceae bacterium
GGACGCCGTCTCCACCAGCTTTGTGGTCGCCCTGTGCCTGCACGCGGCGATAGCGGGAGGAGTCATCGCCTGGGCTTACATCACGCATTCGGCGCATCAATCCTGGGGCGACCACACTTCGCAGACCGGCTCCATCTCCGCCAATATGGTGTCGTCGATTCCGCTGCCGCCGCGTGTGCCGGTCAACCCGAAGGAAGTGCTCGCCTCCGAGAGCCCAAGCATCGCGCCCAAGCCTCCGACGCCCAAGACCGAGCCTCCGCCGAAACCCAAAGACATCCCGATCCCCGAGAAGGTTGTGACCAGACCGGCTAAGGTCGCGGAGAGGCCTACGCCGGAGCCGCCCAAACACCCAACCGTCACCCCGCCCGATCCCAAAAAGGCTGCGGTCGGCGAAACCGCCGGCACCCGCATTCCCATGTCGGTCCAGCAGGTGAAGAATGGGACGGCCAGCATAACGGTGGACGACCGCAGCTTCGGCGAGCGCTACAGCTACTACGCCCAGATCGTCGACCGCAAGGTCTCCGAGT
>CAXTMK010000025.1:20122-23699 GCA_964245315.1 uncultured Acidobacteriaceae bacterium
ACTCGCAGCAGGTCTTCCCCGGCGCGGCGTCGGGCATGCGCGCCGTCGTGGTCTTCACCATCAACGCCGACGGCACGCCCTCCGATCCCAAAATCCTGACGCGCAGCGGCTCCGCCGCCTTCGACACGCTCGCCCTGCGCACCATCCAGCGCATCGACGGCTTCGGCCCGCTGCCGCAATCGAAGCCCATCACGGTGGAATTCGCGCTCGACTACAAGGTACCCTGATAACAAACCGGTTTTCCTCAGCAAATCTCGCCCGATTCAGCTCGACAAGCCCAACGCGCCGCCTTTCCGTCTACCATAAAGAGACGAATGGATCGCATCGCCTATCCCCCGACTCCATTGCCGAAGCTCAGCCGCTGCCTGCTCGCGCTGCTTCTGCTCGCCTGCATGTGTGGTCGCCTGTACGGGCAAGACATCTTCGGCGAGGCCAACAAGTCGCTGGCCAACCGCACCCGCGTCGCCGCCGCAAACTTCAAGCCGGCAGGCGGAGGTGACGCGCTCCACGCTACCTTCGACTCCGTTCTCTTCAACGACCTCTCGAACGCCGGCATCTTCGACATGGTTTCGAAGAGCCTTGCGCCTCCGGTCACGCCCGGCACTCCGGCCGAGATCAAGCTTGACCAATGGGCCGCGGCGCCGGTCTCGGCGGCGATGGTGGCCTTTGGTTCGGTAGGTGTGACAGGCACCAAGCTCGCCGTAAACGGCTTCCTCTTCGATGTGAAAAACCCGCAGTACCCGCAGGTACTCGCCCGCCAGTACAGCGAGGATGCCAGCGAAGACTCCGCCCGCCAGATCGCACACCGCTTCGCGGACGAGATCATTCTGCGCCTCGGCGGCGGCGTCTCCGGTATCGCCGAGACCAAGATCTACTACGTCCACGCGGCCGGTGGCACGAAGGAAATCTGGGAGATGGACTATGACGGCGCCAACCAGCACGCCGTCACGCACCTGGGCCAGATCACATTGTCGCCGCGCGTCTCGCCCGATAACTCCCGCCTGGCCTACGCGACGCTCGGCCCTGACGGCTTCAAGGTCGGCATGTATTCCCTGCTGCTCGGCCGTCCCATCGCCTTCCAAACTGGCGCGGGCACCAGCAGCAGCCCCGCCTGGTCGCCCAACGGTAAGGAGCTTGCCTACTCGGCGGCGCCCAACGGCCACTCCGACATCTGGATCTCGGACGTGAACGGCTCGCTGGCGCGCAGGATCACCAACTTCAACGGACTCGACGTATCGCCGGTGTTCAACCCGCGCACCGGCGGGCAGATCGCCTGGATCAGCGGGCGCACCGGCCTGCCGCAGCACTACACGATGGAGACCGACGGCTCCGGCGTCACCAGGCTGACTGACAGCGGCTATGTCTCCGCGCCATCGTGGTCACCCAACGGCCAGTTCATCGCTTTCTCCTGGAATCGGAAATACGGCCCCGGCGCGCCAGGCGGCCAGGATATCTACGTCATCCCTGTTGCGCCCGACGCGAAGGGTGCATACAACTGGGTCCAGCTCACGAACGGCATGGGCCAATGCGACTACCCATCGTGGTCGCCGGATGGACGGCACATCGTCTTTGCCAGCTCACCCAACGGACGCATCGGCAGCATGAAGATTTACACCATGCTCGCCGACGGCAGTGAGAAGAAGGTTCTTACCCAGGGCGGGGGGAACGACATGCCCAACTGGAGCTGGAAATGATCCGGCTTCCTTACTCGTCCGCCGGCATTCTGGAGCAGCCAGAATCTCTATATTCCACCTCAGGGCCCATCACGACATCTCAAGATTTCCAGGCAGGAGCCAAAGCATGAACCCCACGACGCAACCGAACTCCTTCCGCAGCCTGCTTTTGCTCACCAGTGCCGCTGTGCTCTTCGCCACCGGCTGCCACCACAAGGACAACACCATTCCGCCGTCGAGCATAGGCCCGACCAACACCTCCGACTCCTCCAACGCTCCGGTCGCCACGATCACCGCCGACCCGCTCGCCGTGGATCTCGGCCAGACGGTCGTGCTGAACTGGCGCACCACCAATGCGACCGTAGTCACGATCGACGGCATCGGCCAGGTGCCGGTCAACGGCACCCAGACTGTCTCGCCCTCGAACTCGACCATCTTCCGCCTTACGGCCAAGGGAGATGGCGGCACCACCACGGCCAACGTCCGAGTCACGGTCCGCCCGGCAGCGGCAAACTCAGGCAGCAACGTAATGCCCGGCGTGGACCGCGGCGCCACTTCGAGCACGGTCAGCGACTCCATCTTCCACGCCGCCGTGCAGGACATGTTCTTCGACTACGACAGCTTCGATCTGCGTCCCGACGCCCAGGCCGCCGCCACCCAGGCCGCGGCCTTCCTGGTCCAGCATCCCGACATCCACGTCCTGGTAGGGGGCTACGCCGACGAGCGCGGCTCGGCCGAGTACAACCTCGCGCTGGGCGAAAACCGCGCCAACTCCGCCAAGACCGGGCTGGTCAACGCCGGCGTCGCGCCCACCCGCATCCGCGTCATCAGCTACGGCAAGGAGAAGCAGTTCTGCACCGAATCCACCGAAGCCTGCTGGCAGGAAAATCGTCGCGCACAGTTCACGATCGACAAGCAGTAAGTACAGAGAGAAAAGCCTCACGCCGATTTACACCGATAACGCGGATTTCAAACCGTATGGATATCGCCGTGATCCTGGCGAATCTTCGTATTAGGTTTCCGAGTTCGTTCTTATCGTTTCATCGGTGTAAATCGGCGTTAGGTCTTTCTTTCCAGGCGCAACAAACTTTTTTTTGAAAGCCGAGTCCGCTATGAACAAAGTCCGCTTCATCCGGCTCACCGCCGCTCTCCTCATCTTCTCCGCGCCCGCCTTCGCCTTGCCTAGTGGCGGCGAGTACCCCAACAAGGACATGATCCAGCTGCAGACGCAGGTGCAGCAGCTGCTCGACGCGGTCGCCCGGCTGCAGCAGTCGAACGACGAGCGCATGGGCGTACTCAAGGATCTCGTCCAGCAGAACTCCGACTCCGTCAACCGCATGTCGGTGACGATCGACGCGCTGCAGAAGCAGATCACCGCGAACTCGGCCGCGAACGGAGGCAAGATCGATACGGTCACCGGCCAGATCCAGTCGCTGAACGACTCGCTGGACGAGATCAAGGCGCGCATGAATCGCCTCGAAAAGGCCGTCAACGAAGTTTCGAGCCAGAACCAGACCATCATCCCGATCATCCAGGGTCTGCCTCAGAGCGGAGGCGGCTCCATGCCCAGCCCCGCGCCCGTCTCCACGCCGGCGCCGGGCACAGTCACGCCTCCGGCAGCCCTGGGCGCTCCATCTGCTCCAACCGCAATGGCTGACGCCTCCGCCATTCCCGCCACGCCGCCGGGACGCAGGGGCGCCGCGGCAGCCGGCGCGCCGCCGGTCGACGACGTGTACAAGGCCGCGCTGAACGACTATATGGCCGCCCGCTACAGCGTCGCGCTGTCCGAGTTTGGGGACATCGCCAGGACCTACCCCGACTCCACGCTGGCCGGCAACGCCTTCTACTATATGGGCGAGATCGACTACCGCGGAGGCAAGTACAAGAACGCCGCCGCCGACTAC
>CAXTMK010000025.1:23709-24270 GCA_964245315.1 uncultured Acidobacteriaceae bacterium
AACTGAACGCCATGGGCATCCCCATCAAACCCAGGAGCTGACCTTTTCTGTTTGTCATCCCGAAGGGATCTGCTGTTGTACTTCGCCATGGAGGCAGCGGCAGGTCGAAGAGCAGATTCCTTCGCTTCGCTACGGAATGACAAAAGTGTCGGTCAATTCTGCAACCCAGCCATCTCCCGCTCCACTTCCCAGCGCTCTTCGGCCGTCAACGGGAGCAGCGGCAGCCTCGGCCTTCCCCCAAAGTAAGCGTTCAGATCGCAAGCGTATTTCAGTGCCGCGATCCCGGCCCAGCCCTCCATACGTTCGCCCGCGCTCAGAATCCTCTGCTGTTTCTCCGCGGCCAAAGACGGATCGCCATCCCTGAACGCCTGCCACACCTCGCAGCATGCCTGCGGAGCGCACGCTCCCAGCCTTGGCACCGCGCCCGCCGCACCGGCGTTCCACGCCGCCAGCATGTCGGCGGTGCAGTTCGGCAATACCTGAAAGCCCACCTTCTTCATCCGCGTCTTCACCGTCGGCTTCGGCGGAGCGACAGCTACGCCTCCACCCAGACTCTCAGCC
>CAXTMK010000025.1:24280-41086 GCA_964245315.1 uncultured Acidobacteriaceae bacterium
TGAGTTCAAGATCGTCAAGATGAACCAGGAAGAGAAGAAGGTCGGCCTCAGCATCCGCGCCGTCGCCGCCGCAAACACCTGCGTTACGGTCACCTCGCGGCTCATCCCGGCGGTCGATTCCTTCAGCTTTGCCATTCGCTCCGGCGTCACCGCGTACGCCATCGCGCCGATCACCCGCGGATGCCACGCCAGCTCCGCCATCAGCCCGAAGCCGATCGAGCGGTCGCGCTCGCTCACCAGCACCACAGGCAGCGGCGAGCGATCCGCGACCGTCCTGAAGTAAGTCGCTACCTCCAGTTTCATCGCGCACTCGGACGCTAAATCAGGCGGCCGCAGCGCTATGGCATCGTATCCGGCAGCGGCCGCGATCTCGGCGCGAGCGAGCGTCGCCGCCACGCTGGCGCGACCCACGCCGGCGATCATCACTTTTTCGTCCGCCGCCGCGCCGATTGCCGCCGCCAGCACATCCCGCGCTTCATTATCGGTCAGGCCGTCGCCCTCGCCGGGGGCGCCGAGCACCAGCATCCCCGCCGCCGGCGTGCGCGAGTAGCGGTCAACGTTCGACTCCAGCTTACGCAGGTACAGACGCCCATCCGGGTGGAACGGCGTCGTCAACGGCAGAAAAATTCCTTCAAGCAGCATCATTAGATTCTACGAGCAATCCTCGCCGAGCGAACCAGTCTCGATTCCTGCCCCTATTTCCAGCTGAGGACCGATCCTTGCACTACCAAATCCCGCCGATCTCCCGTATAAAGTAGGCATGGTTGAAGATTTCGACGCTCCGCAGGGCAAGACCGCCGGAGACCTTACCCGCGAGGCACTCTGGTACAGCATCCACACCATCATCGCGGTGCTCGTGCTGGCGCTCGTCATGTTCATTATGACGGTCACGGTCCATCCTGACATCGACCAGAACGAACCGAAGGTCGTCTGCACCTTCCTCGCGTTCCTGGTCCCGCTGATCTTCGGCTTCTTCATCGCCCGCTCACGCCAGGATCAAACCGCCAGGTACGTCTGGATCTCCGGGCTGCTCTTCTTCTCCGTGGTCTGCGTCTGGGTGCTCGATCTACCCACTGGCAACGGACTGTGCGAAGCCTGCGCGAACTCTCTATTGCAAAAGCTCTACCGCACCTTCTTCGACATCAACCACGGGTCTGGCCTGATGGGCGGCGACGGCCTGCTGATAGGCACCTGGATCCCTCTCTCCATGATCGGCTACGCCATTGGCGCAAGGTTCGGGCTGACAGAGTAAAAGAAAGAGCAAAACCAGGATAAGGAGGATAACAGCGGGATTAGAATGGAACCTGGGCTCCACTCTAATCCCATTTTATGCTCTTTATCCTGGTTCCGCTCTGTTTTGTTCTTAGACCGTAGCGGCAACTCTCTCCGCATGCAGCGTCTGCAACGCGATAACGCTCAACGTCCCCTGCTGCAGCGCAGCGATCCCCTCAGCCGCCGCGCGAGCCGCCGCCAACGTGGTAATCGTCGGGATGCGTGCCAACACCGCCGCCCTCCGAATCGCCTTCTCATCGAAAAACGTATCCGGCCCGCGCGGTGTGTTGATGATGAGTTGAATGCGATCCCCCTTGATCAGGTCGACCACGTTCGGCCGTCCCTCCTTCACCTTATACACGCGTTCCGGCTGCATTCCAGCGGCTTCGAGCACCGCCGCCGTGCCCGATGTCGCGACCAGGTGGAAACCCATATCCTGAAAACTCATGGCCAGGTCGGCTATGCTCTTCTTGTCGTGGTCGTTGATGCTCAGAAAGACGGTGCCTTCCAGCGGAAGCATCTGGCCGGCGGCGATTTGTGCCTTGGCAAACGCCTCGCCGAAGTTATCCGCCACGCCCATCACCTCGCCGGTCGACTTCATCTCCGGTCCCAGCACCGTATCGACGCCCGGGAACTTACCCCAGGGAAATACCGGCGATTTCACGAAATAGTGCGAGCCGGTATCAAGGTCCTGACCTACTCTCGACCCACCCGCGACATAGTCCGGGAGTAATTCCTTCAACTTACGTCCTACCATGATTCGCGAGGCTATCTTAGCCAGCGGAATGCCCGTCGCCTTCGACACATACGGCACCGTGCGGGACGCACGCGGATTGACCTCGATGACGAATACTTTGCCGCGCTGAATCGCATACTGAATATTCACCAGCCCCATCACGTTCAGTGACTTCGCCAGCGCCCGCGTGTACCTGCGGATCGTCGCCTTCACCTCTTCGGTCAGATCGACCGGTGGCAACACGCAGGAGGAGTCACCCGAGTGAATGCCGGCCTCCTCGATGTGCTGCATGATGCCCGCGATCACCACGTCGTCGCCGTCGCACAGTGCATCCACGTCGCACTCGGTCGCGTCTTCGAGGAAGTGGTCGATGAGCACCGGCCTCTCCTGCGAGTATTCGATCGCCGTGGTCATATACTTCAGCACCGCCTCATCGTCGTAGGCGATCACCATGGCGCGGCCGCCCAGCACGTAGCTCGGCCGCACCAGCACCGGGTAGCCCACGCGATTCGCGCCCGCCACAGCCTCTTCCACGCTGGTCGCCAGCGCGCCCTCCGGCTGCGGGATTTCGATTTCCGTAATCAGCTTGCCGAAGCGCTTGCGATCCTCCGCCAGGTCGATCGACTCCGGCGACGTCCCGATGATGGGCACGCCGGCGTTCTTCAGCGGCAGCGAAAGATTGAGCGGAGTCTGGCCGCCGAACTGCACGATCATGCCGATATCCGCGCCCGCCGCAGCCTCATGCTCGTACACGCCCAGCACATCTTCGAGCGTCAGCGGCTCGAAGTAGAGGCGATCGCTGGTGTCGTAGTCGGTCGAAACCGTCTCCGGATTGCAGTTCACCATCACCGTCTCGTAGCCGTCTTCGCGCAGGGCAAAGGCCGCGTGGCAGCAGCAGTAATCGAACTCGATTCCCTGCCCGATGCGGTTCGGCCCCGAGCCCAGAATCATCACCTTCTTCTTCGGCGTCGGCGGCATCTCGTCTTCTTCGTCGTAGCAGCTATAGAGGTAGGGCGTATAGCTCTCGAACTCGCCCGCGCAGGTGTCGACCATCTTGTAGACCGGCATGACATTCAGCTTCTTGCGCAGCGCCCGCACCGCCGCGGTGCCTTCGGCTCCCGTAAGTCCCCAACCCGCCGCCAGCCGCTCGTCGGAGAAGCCCATCCGCTTCGCCGTGCGCAGATCGTCGGCTGTCACGGTCTTGATCGCGCCCGAGCTAATCGCCTTGATCTCATCCGTAATCTGCTTCATCTGGTTCAGAAACCATGGGTCCATCCCGGTCAGCCGAGCCACTTCCCGCACCGTCATTCCAAGCTCGAACGCATAGCGAACATAGCTCAGCCGCTCGGGATGCGCCGTCACCAGGCGCTGCGTCAGGCGGCGCGGCTCGATGTCCTCTGCCGTCGCCTTCTTACCCGTTTCGAGTGAGCGCACCGCCTTCATCATCGCTTCCTTGAAGGTGCGGCCGATGGCCATCACCTCGCCCACCGACTTCATCTGTGGTCCGAGGTTCTCGTCCGCGCCCGGAAACTTCTCGAATTGCCACTTCGGAATCTTGACCACGACGTAGTCGATTGTGGGCTCGAAGCACGCCGGCGTCGCCTTGGTGATGTCGTTGCGCAGCTCGTCGAGCGTGTAGCCGACCGCCAGCCGCGCCGCGATCTTGGCAATCGGAAATCCCGTAGCCTTACTCGCCAGCGCGCTCGAGCGCGACACCCGCGGATTCATCTCGATTACCGTCATGCGGCCGTTCTGCGGATTCACCGCGAACTGCACGTTCGAGCCGCCGGTCTCGACACCGATCTCGCGAATGACCGCGATGGCCGCATCGCGCATGCACTGGTACTCGCGGTCGGTCAGCGTCTGCGCCGGCGCGACCGTGATGGAGTCGCCCGTATGCACACCCATGGGGTCGAAGTTTTCGATCGAGCAGATGATGATGACGTTGTCCTTCAGGTCGCGCACCACCTCCAGCTCATACTCCTTCCAGCCCAGCACGCTCTCTTCGATCAGGCACTCCGAGACCGGCGAAAGGTCAAGGCCGCGCGACAGAATCTCGTTCAGCTCCTCGCGGTTGTAGGCGATGCCGCCGCCCGAACCGCCCAGCGTAAAGCTTGGCCGGATGACACACGGAAATCCGATCTTCGCGGCGAATGTCAGGCCGTCGCCGACGTTGTTTACCAGCTTCGACTGCGGCATGTCGAGGCCGATCTTGGTCATCGCGTCCTTGAACAACAGACGGTCCTCTGCCTTCTTGATTGCCTCCAGCTTGGCGCCGATCAGCTCGACGCCGAGGCGTTCGAGCGTGCCCGAATCCGCCAGGTCGACCGCCAGATTAAGCGCCGTCTGCCCGCCAACTGTAGGCAGCACGGCGAAGATGCCCTTGTTGCCCCCCTGCTGCAGCATCTCGGTCTCGACTCGCAGAATCTCTTCCAGATAAGCAGAAGTCAGCGGCTCGATGTACGTCCGGTCGGCAACCTCGGGGTCGGTCATGATGGACGCCGGGTTCGAGTTCACCAGCACCACCTCGTAGCCTTCGGCCTTCAGCGCCTTGCATGCCTGCGTGCCGGAGTAGTCGAACTCCGCCGACTGCCCAATCACGATCGGCCCGGAGCCGATCACCAGAATCTTTGCGATGTCATTTCTACGCGGCATTTAGTGGATCATCCTCTTGCTTTCAAACCTGTTGCCTGATTCAAGACAAGATCACTTCTTCCACTCATCCATCATCCTGCGAAAATCCCGAAACAGATAGTGCGAATCATGCGGCCCCGGGCTTGCTTCCGGGTGGTACTGCACACTGAACATCGGGTCCGTCCTGTGCCGCAGCCCCGCCAGCGTCTGGTCGTTCAGGTTGGTGTGGGTTTGCTCGACATCGCTCGGCAGGCTCTCCGGATCGACGTTGTAGTTATGGTTTTGCGCCGTAATCTCGACCTTGCCCGTCTGATGGTTCAGGATAGGGTGGTTCCCGCCGTGGTGCCCGAACTTCAGCTTGTAAGTCTTGCCGCCCAGCGCCAGCCCGAAGATCTGATGTCCCAGGCAGATGCCGAAGAGCGGCGCTTTGCCCTGCAACGCCTGCACGTTTTCGATCGCGTAGCCCAAAGGCTCCGGATCGCCCGGCCCATTCGAGAAGAAGACGCCATCCGGCTTCATCGCCAGCACATCGGCTGCGGGCGTCCTGGCCGGGACCACCGTCACGCGGCAGCCCTCGCGCGTCAGCATGCGCAGAATGTTCTCCTTGATGCCGAAGTCGTACGCGACCACATGCCGCTGCTCGCCGCCCGCATCGGCGCCCAGAAACTTATCGCCAGTCTGGTTCTTCGGCTCGTCGCTCGTCCACTCATACACAGCCTGGGTCGAGACGACCGAAGCCAGATCGGTCCCATCCATCTTCCTGATCGCCTTGGCCCTCGCGATCAGCGCCGCCTCGTCCAGGTTATCGCCGCTGGCGATCACGCCGCGCATCACGCCATTCGCCCGCAGATGCCGCACCACCGCACGCGTGTCCACCTCGGAGATCACCGGAATGCCATTGCGCTCCAGATATTCGTCGGCGACCTCGGTCGAGCGCCAGTTGCTGCTCATCGCAGAGAACTCCCGCGTCACCAGCCCCTCGATCATCGGCCGCGCCGACTCCGCATCGCTCGGAGTAGTGCCATAATTCCCGATATGAGGATTGGTCAGCACCACAATCTGCCCGGCGTACGAGGGATCGGTGAAGATCTCCTGATATCCGCTCAACGAGGTGTTGAAGACCACCTCGCCCGCGCATTCGGTCTGCGCGCCGAAGCCCTTACCGCGAAACACGCGCCCATCTTCCAGCACCAACATCGCCTGCATCGTCACTCCTGCAAAAGCTGCTCGTTTGACTCTGCTTGTTCAGGCGGAATCAATCGATTCTATCAGGAGTGCGCAAGAAAACCCGGCCGATTGAGCCGGGTTCTCGTGAATAGACAGCGACAGACTACCTCTTGTGATGGTGACGGTGGTGGTGGTGACGGTGCGACATCGCATTCGCCGGCGTAACTGCTCCGGCAAAGACTGCGAGTGCTACGAAGGCCAGCATCATGTTGCGAAACTTCATCGGTCTCTCCCTCAATTCATCTCCGGCCGATCCCCCGCCCGGTACGATGTTGAGTCGAATATACCTCCGAAATTCCCTGCCGCTGAAATATCTTTTGTTGCAGTACCTACCCTTGTTCCTGCACCGCTTCCGGCCTGTTACTCAGGTCAACCATGATATTCGCTCCGTCGATTCGCAGCGGAAATACGGCCACACGTTCACTTACAGGGAATTCGGCCTCGCCGGTGCGCACATCGAAGGGCCAGGAGTGCCACGGGCAGACGACCGCATTGCCCTCCACCCAGCCCTGCCCGAGCGGTCCGCGCCGATGCGGGCACCAGTTATCCACAGCCGACAGTTCACCGCCGACCCGCGCCAGGCAAACCGCGACTCCATCCGCCTCGGCTTCCATGACATTTCCCTCGGCCGGCGCATCGCCGACACCGCATAACCGCACCCACTGCTCCATCATTGTTCTCCTGTAACGATGCTACCCTCAGATTAGATCCCGCAATGGCCACTCCGACCCCAAAACGCCCGCCGGCGAGACCCGCCAGGCCAGTTGTAGAGAATATCAACCCGCGCTGGCTCGTAAAAGCCATTCTCCTCACGATCCTTGCCGCCGCAATCTGCGCCTACCTCGCGCTCTGCCTGCTCATCTACCAGGGCGGCTGGCAGTTTCTGCTGCATCCTGTTGCGAAAATCGATGCTACGCCTTCGACACCCTTCCAGGCCGTGCGCTTCGACGCCTCCTCCACCGGCACTCCGCGGCTCTCCGGCTGGTGGATTCCCGCCAACTCCGGCCCGTTCGTCGCCCCCACCCGCACCATCCTTTACCTGCACGACGGCTCGGGCTCGCTCTCCGCTTCCGTCCGCGAACTCGCGCTGCTCCACCAGGCCAACGTGAACATCTTCGCCATCGACTACCGCGGCTTCGGCCAGAGTGACGGCCCGCACCCCACCGAAGCCCGCATGCTCGAGGATTCGAACGCCGCCCTCGACTACCTGCTCAACACCCGCCATATCGCCGCAGCCGAGATCGTTCCCTACGGCGTGGGTCTTGGCGCGGTCCTTGCCGCCCGGCTCTCCGACACCCATCCGGCTCTGCCCGCCGTCATCATCGACAGCCCCGACCCCGCCGCTTTCGCGCGAGCGACCACCGGCGCCAAAGCGCGTCTGCTCCCCATGCACCTGCTCGTCCAGGAACACTTCGACATCGCCGCATCCCTCGCCCGCTTCGCCCGTCCCAAGCTGCTGCTGGCGAACAGCCCTTACGACTCCGACCCCGGGCGCATCGAGGCCAACCAGACGCTCTTCCGCTCGCTTCCCGACCCCAGGATGTCTGCCACCTTCGGCAACCCTGTCGCGAGCGGCACGGGCGACTACCATGTCGACGCCGAACACGGCTATCTCCGCATACTCAACCGCTTTTTAGACGAGAACGTGCCGCAATGATCCGCTTCCTCAATCGCCTGCAGCCGTGGGCGCTCACGCTTATCCGCCTCGTGCTCGGCGTTTCCATGGTCGTCCACGGCTGGGAGAAGCTGATCCCGGCAGGCGGCCTGCATCGCTCGCACCCGCTCGCCGGCGTCGAAGCCTTCAACCATTTTGTCGTCGGCCTCGGTCTTCCCTACTGGCTCGGCTACGTCTCGGTCGCGACCGAGTTCCTCGGCGGCATTCTGCTGCTGCTCGGCTTGCTGACGCGCTTCGTCGGCCTGCTGGTCGCGATCAACATGCTGGTTGCGCTGCTGCAGGTCAATCGTCACCACGGATACAGTGGCAGCGAGTACACACTCGCGTTGATCACGATGGCCACGATGCTGCTGGCCGCAGGTTCAGGCGCTATGTCGCTGGACCGCCGCTTCGGTCTTTCCTGAATAGCACTCCTGCAAATGAAGTGAAGGCGCCCGGTGTTCAGGGCGCCTTACGTATAGGTGGGGATGTTTTGTTGCGGATAGGGGAAGCCGGGACCGAGGGAACTGAAAGTCCGGCTACTTGCTGTGTGCTACATCCATTAAGACGCAGAATCCCGAAAATAGTTGTCCCTAAATCGTGTCTGCCGATACCACTTAGGTGCTACTTATCCACAAAGCGAACGGCCACACGATAAGCCTCATCGTGTGGCCGTTGCTGGAGATGATCTGTATTGCTCACACCATTTACATAAAGTTCAAAAACTCCGACGGAGTTACCTGCGCGCCGGGAAAGACTGCTTCCATATTCTTCGCGCCCAGCGTCTTCCAGGCAGCTTCGCCCAGCACGCGGCGGAAGTCAGTGGTGACCGCCAGATCGCGCCCTTCGTTCAACTGGCCGTCGTTCAATCCCGGCCATTTGCCGTACACCTTGCCGCCCTTCACCTGTCCGCCGAGCACGAACATCACGTTTGCATGCCCGTGGTCGGTGCCCCCGGTGCCATTCTGTTTCGCCGTGCGCCCGAACTCCGACATCGTCACCAGCGTGATGTTCTCCGCATCCTCGCCCATATCTTTCCAGAAGGCCGCGATGACGTTCGAGAACTCCGTGAGCCGGTTGGCGAGCTGTCCGGTCGCCGCGCCCTGATTCTGGTGCGTGTCCCAGCCGCCGATATCTGAAAACGCGGCCTCGACGCCAAGATTCGCCTTCATCAACTGAGCGATCTGCTTCAGACTGTTGCCGAACGGGGTGTTCGGATAATTGACGCCCGCCGCCGGAGTGTACTTTGCCGGATCGGCCGACTTCAGCATCTTCACTGCCTCGAACGTCTCCTGACCGGTGCCGTGCAGCACCGCGTCCGAGCTTTCGTCGTACATCGCCTCGAAGGCATTCGAGATCGAGGACGTCTGCGGCCCCTTGCCGCCCACCGAGAAGTCTGCCAGGTTCGATACGGCGATTGCCGGCAGCTTGCCCTGCAGGGTGCGCGGAACCTGCGTTCCAAGCGCCACCGCGCGGAAAGCAGAGGGCTTGCCGCCCGGGCCGCCGGGAGCAGGACCGTTCAGCAACGCGCGGTTCAGCCATCCGTCCGGAGTGGCTTTAATGTCGGGCGTTCCACTCTCCATGTAATCCTGAGCGTCGAAGTGCGAACGCGTCGTGGAGGTCGAGCCGACCGCGTGAACGATCGCCAGATGGCCGCCGTCATACAGCGGCTTGAACGCCGCCAGCGCCGGATGCAGGCCGAAATGCCCATCCAGATCAAGCACGTCTTTCTGCTGGATCGCAATCGACGGCCGCATGTTGTAGTAGTTCTTCTCGGTGTATGGCACGACGATGTTCAGCCCGTCGGCCGCGCCACGCTGGAAGAGCACGACCAGCTTCTTGCCGTTGTCGGCTGCGGTCGTAGCCTCGGCCACCACCGACCGCATCAGGAAGCTGGGGATCACCGACGTGCCGACTAAGGCCAAGGCGCCGCCCTTCATGAAGCCGCGGCGTGAAGGTCCACCCTTAAGGCCGCGCCGCGAAAGATCCCGCCCGCACATATCGCAACCCCAATCGCTCGTGTCTACCAGTGCCTGCCGAATGCTGTTCATGTCGATTCTCCTTGCCGCCTGCTACCAGATCAAACCCCAACCCCGACAAAAGTTGTCCGGGATGTTTATGGGTGCCCCATGATGGGGTTACTCCTTACCTGCGCTGAAACTCCGGCGAACCCAGCAGCAATCCCGCCATCACCGCCGCCTCAGGGTCGTCCGGCGCCGCCATTGTCTGCCCTGCGCCGCGCACCGCCTTCGGCATGTACTTGTTTCCCTTGCCGCCGCCACTGCCCACATCGAACTGCGTCTGCGCCTGATCCGCCACATTTTGATCGTTCGACTGCCCGATCACGGTCGCCCTCGTCTTATCGCTGACTGGCGCGCCCAGCAGTACCATCTCCAGCCGCTTTTCCTTCGTGAGAGTCGGGTCAGCCGGAGCCTTGGCTTTATAAGATGCCGCAACGACCGCCGGCTTTAACCCCGGCAGCCCCGTCCAGTCCACCTGTACGCCCGGCAGCCGGCCCGCCGCCAGGATCAGCGCGAAGTTCATGCGGCTGACCAACGCCCCGGTGCTCACCCAGCCGTCCTGCTTCCAGCTATATCCATTCGGCGTCTGCATGCCGTAGAGCGGCTGGCCCAGCTTGTCTAAACTTTGCACGAGTGCTTGCGGATTGTTCACCTGCGCCCCGCTCGCCCGCAGCGCCGAGATCACGAACTCCTCGGGAGTCTTCACCTTGGCGCGATAAGCATCGCTCGACCAAAACTCCGGCGACCTGAACATCGTCCGCAGCACCGTCCTGATGTCGCCGTTCGAGCTGAGGAAGCTGGCCGCCATGCGATCCACCAGCACCGCCGGCGGGTTGTCGCTCACAAACCGTACCGCGAGCTTCTGCGAGATGAAGCGCGCCGTCGCCGGGCTGGTGGCCAGCATATGCAGCACCTCCACGCCCTCCTGCTCACCGTTCTCGTCGATGGTCTTGCCCAACACGGTCTTGGGTCCGGGCTCATGCTGGCGCGGGTTGAAGGTGTAGTCGCCGCCCTGGTAGGGCCGGTCGATCGTCCAGCCCGTAAATACCTTCGAGACCATCGTCACATCGGCCTGTGTGTAGCCGCCGTTGACGCCCAGCGTGTGCAGTTCCATCAACTCGCGGCCGTAGTTCTCGTTCAGACCGGCGCCGGCCTGCTTTAACAGGGGCGCATTCGGCGCAACCTGTTTCGCCCGAGCAACACGCGTCGCCTGCAGCGAGTCCGGGCCGATGCTGCGGAAGTTATCGAGGTAGACCAGGATTGCCGGGCTCTTAGCGGTCGCGACCAGCAGGGTCTCGAAGTTGCCCAGCGCGTTCGGCCGGACGGTTTCGCGCTCGTAGGCGGGAATCAGGTATGGTTCATTCTGGTTTTTGCGGACGTAGACGTTGAAGTGGTTGAGCCAGAAGTCGGTCATCACGGCTTCGAGCTGGCGGTCGCTGTAGATGTCCCGCGTCAGGCGCGACTCCATGTCCTCCAGCGCCACCATCCGCACCGAACCCGGCAGCGCGATCAGCATCTCCTTCTGCTCCGGCGTAAAGCCCTCCACCAGCGCCTGCGCCTGCTGCCCAAGGCTGCCGCGAATACGGTTCAGCTGGTTCGGCGAAAGCTCCATGATCGCCCTGAAACGATCCTGAGGCGCCATCGCCATCAACTTCGTCGCCTGTTCGCGCATCCCCGCGCGATCGTCCGGATTAGGATCCGGGGCCAGCGGAGCGGGCACAAGGTCCGCCGCCGGAATTGGCTTGTCGGGAGCCATCGCCGCATCATTCTCCAGAGCCGCCATGCCCGCCTGAATGTTCTTCGCCTTCCTGGCAGGAGTCATCGCGGGGTTTGCCGCAGGCGTTGTGGCCGTCGCCATGTCGCCCTGCGCGGCGTCATTCCTGTCCTGCCCGGCTGCGGGCGCAGCACCCGCCTTTGCTGCCGCGGCTCCTGCCTCGATCGCCCTGCGCTGCACTTTGTAAAACTTTAGCTGCGTCTCGACCATCTGGCGCTCGACAGGGTCCGCCGGAAGCTGCCCTTTTCCTTCCGACAACGCCTTCAGCGCCTGCGGCCCGGGATATTTGCGTTCCAGCTCCGCCAGCGGCAGATTCATCGCCGGATAGTCGGCCAACCTCGACTCCAGCGCCGAATCGTCGATCTGGCTGGGGTTGAGCTGATGCTCGAACCAAGTATCCAGGCCCATCTTCTGCACAGCCGCCACGTCGCCCGGACGCGGCCCGAAGGTCAGCCGGTTCAGCGCATGCAGCACGCGCTCCTGCCCCTGCAACTCCGTCAACCGCGCCACCGGCTTCTTCGCCGGATACTCGGCCAGCACAGGCTGCCCCGCGAGCAGCGCAATCAGCGTGCCCGTAACTGCCGCGCGTCCGCAGGCCTTCAGCATCGCGGGAGAAAGGAAAGACAGGTCGACAGATGTCATGGCAGGATCCTCGGCGCGGTTGCATCCAGCTTATTCCCGTATGGGCGAATATCGCCAGCACAATCTGCGTTCACAGG
This sequence comes from uncultured Acidobacteriaceae bacterium, assembly GCA_964245315.1. Taxonomy (GTDB): domain Bacteria; phylum Acidobacteriota; class Terriglobia; order Terriglobales; family Acidobacteriaceae; genus Edaphobacter. The sequence continues at coordinate 36,318 of CAXTMK010000025.1, forward strand.
CACAAACCCCTGAACCTTCGCCAAAGTTGCGCCGGAGGTTACGTTTTTGTTTGTCATCCCGCAGCGGACCGGAGAAATCTCTGTTGCGCGTTTTCTGCCTGAATCAGGTCGGGCCTACAGCCTTCTGTCATGCCTGCATCCGTAACCTGGGGCGTTGCCCAGGCTGATATAGAACGGGTCTTTGGCCCTAAGACTCGAAGCTAATCGAGCCAGCCTCTTATTGCGAGGCGCTACCCCTACCTAAAACGCAGCCAACTCCACCATGGCCTTATACAAATCCTCCGGCTGCGGCAAAATCGCATCCTCCAGGATCGGCTGATACGCCACAAACGAATCCATCGCCGCCACCCGCCTTACCGGCGCGTCCAGATCGTGGAACAGCTCGTCGCCGATCCGCGCCGCGATCTCCGCGCCATACCCCCAGCTCTTCATATCCTCGTGCGCGACGATCACGCGGCTGGTCCTGCGCACGCTCTCGGAAATCGCTTCCCAGTCGTAGGGAGACAGCGAGCGTAGATCGATAAGCTCCACCGAAACACCCTTCTCGCGCTCGATCCTTACCGCCGCCTGCAGCGCCCGCGGCACGACGGCGCCGTACGTCACAACAGTCAAGTGCTTACCCGGCTTCACGATACGAGCCTTGCCGAATGGAATCGAAAACTCCGTCCCCGGATAGACGGACCGGCCGAACGTCTCGCGGTACAGCCGCTTGTGCTCCAGGAACAGCACCGGATCGTCGCACCGGATCGCGGTCCGCAGCAGGCCCAGCGCATCCAGCGCGTTCGACGGCATCACCACCCGCACCCCCGGCGTGTGGGTAAAGATGCTCTCGCCCGATTGCGAGTGATAGAGCGACCCGCCGGTCAGGTAGCCGCCGATCGGCACCCGCATCACCAGCGGGCAGCTATAGTCGCCGTTCGAGCGCCAGCGGATAACCGACAGCTCGTTGCGCATCTGGTGCATCGCCGGCCAGATGTAGTCGAAGAACTGAATCTCCACCACCGGCTTCAGCCCACGAACCGCCATTCCAATGGCGCGGCCGACGATGTTCGCCTCCGCCAGCGGCGAGTTCCACACGCGATCGCTGCCGAACTCGTTCTGCAGGCCGGAGGTCAGCTTGAAGACGCCGCCCTTGCCCTTCAGTCCCTGTTGGCCCTTCAGACCAGAGTCACGCGTCGCGTCGGCCACATCCTCGCCAAACACAACGATGCGCTCGTCCCGCCGCATCTCGTCTTTCAGGCAGGTGTTGATCAGGTCGGCCATGGTTCTTTCGTTAGTGTCGTCCGTAGGCGCCGCGGCCACATCGAAGCGCGCGTCGGTCGGCTCCAGATCCTCCGAATACTGGTGCTTCAGGATTGAATCGACCGTTGGGAACGCCGCCTGCACAGCCTTGTCCGCCGCCCGCTGAACCTCGTCGTCGACCTTCCGCTCCAGTGCGTCGATTGCCTCCGCGTCCAGAATGCCCTCGCGCAGAAGCCACACCTGCATCTTCGAGATGGGATCGCGCAACGCGTCGGCCTCCAGCTCAGCGCGCACCCGGTAGTCGCGCTCGTCCTCGCTCAGCGAGTGCGAGTACGGCCGAATCACATGCCCATGCACCAGCGCCGGCCCCTTACCCGAGCGGCAATACGCCACCGCTTCCACCATCGCCTCGTAGCTGGCGATGGGGTCGGTCCCATCGACTTCGGCAAAGTGGAAGTTGGGAAAGTTTGCAACCAGACGCGATATATTGCCGCCCGGCGTATTTGCCTCCACCGGCGTCGAGATCGCATAGCCATTGTCCTCGACCACATACAGCACCGGCAGCTTGCCGTTGGAGGCCGTATTCAACGACTCCCAGAACTCGCCCTGGCTGGTCGAACCTTCGCCGATCGAGACATACGTCACCTCGTCGCCCTGCCACTTCACGTTCTTGAACTCGCGATAATCGCCGGAGACTTTCCGGGCCGCGTCCGGGTGCCGCGAAAAATATCTCCCCGCCTCCGCGCAGCCGATGGCATGCAGGCACTGCGTCGCAGTTGAGCTCGACGGCGTCACGATATTCAGCTTGCTGTTCGACCAGTGCGACGGCATCTGGCGCCCGCCGCTGGCCGTATCGCTGGCCGCGCCCACCGCCTGCAGCAGCTGCTCCTCCACCGTATTGCCCAGCGTCAGGCAAATCGCGCGATCGCGATAGTACGGGAAAAACCAGTCGTATCCGGGCTTCAGCGCCATCCCCGCGGCAACGAGCAATGCCTCATGCCCGGCGCACGATATCTGGAAGAAGATCTTCTGCTGCCGCTTTAGAACGATCTCGCGGTCGTCGGTGCGGCGCGACAGATACATCAGCCGATAGAACTCAATCAGCTGCTCTTTCGACAGCGACCCGGTGCTGGAAGGTCTGGTCGCAACTCCGGATTCCGTCTGGCGCGCCATGCAGTTCTCCTAAACACTTTTTACCACTTCGACACCTCCATTGTCAGACCACGATCCGCAGCCGCTCGATACCTTGCCTTTCATGCGCCGTCTCCTGGGCGTAAAGATGTCTCCCGGCCCCAGCGGGAAGCTGCCGTCCGGCTCGTCTTCGGTCTTGTTCTGCCGCACCGAAGCTACGTCGAACTCCAGGCCGGCCGCGATGGCGGGAGCCGGCGGTGGCGCGGTGACGGTCGCCTGCGCGTCTCCGCGGCCAGTCGCGAGAAAGGCGATGGAAGCGGCGACGAAGACAAAGCCAATCCTGTTCATAGGTTCTCGTGGACTTCCTGCAATAGTTACATACCTGGTCAGTTCCCCGACGGCATCTCCGCCGCGTCGATCACAATCGTGTCCATCGGCACCTTCGCCGGCTGCAACCTCAAGCCAAGCTGCTCCGTGAGAGCGGTGAAGACCGAAGGCCAGTCCCCGTCCATATCCGGCGAATCCTCGGGTCTCCAATGCAGTTCGAAATCATACCGGCCGATCAGCCCGCTCCGATCAACTACCGTCCGCTGCACCGGAATTCGTAAAATTCCCGCAAGAGCCGTCATCGAGCAGCCCTCCAGCTTCAAATACCCTCGGGCGCTCTTCGTGACGTGGCAGTTAATTCCCTGCACACTTGCTTCCTCGACAGCAGCAGGCTTCGACTCCACCAGCTTCGCCCCGCCCTTCGCCGGTACCAGCGCATAGGCTTCGAAATCTTTGCTCTCGTGGTGAAGCTTCAGCCCGAAACGCTCGGCCAGCAACTGGCGCAACATCGCGCGGCGCCGGCCCAGGGCCAGCTTCTTGTAATCCGGCACCTCCGCCACATCGATCTTCGCCTCCAGATCGAACTTGCTCGACTTCAGCCACGCTGGACCGGCTGAAATGCGCTGCTCGTCGTACAAGCCATACGCCTCTTCAATCAGGTACAGAAGTGTGACTCGCAAACCCGTGTATCCGTCGAGCGTAGGCTGCAGCCTCCATCCGCCGTCGGTAGGGTTCAGCCTGATCGTCGCCACTTCGAACGACGGATCGGCATGCGCCGTTATCGTTTTGACTACCTGCGGAGCGTCGGCCGCCAGCGGAGACTGTGCCGCGCAACAGGCAAATGAAAGCAGCATCATTCCCGCATTAAACGTCCTCAGTCTCATGCGATTCACTCCGTTCTAACAAGCATAAGGGTCGCACCGGATAGAAGACTTGTTCATGCGGCGAAAGTCAACAACCTAAAGCAGGAGCAAATACATTTTGCAATACAACCTTGGTGGTAGCTTGAGGCTAGTTGAGGGGATATGCCCTCTACGCACCAAAATCCCAGGTCAAAGTAAAAAGGAACCCAATGAAACTTGCCTTTCTGTTCGCTTCCATGTTTGTGATCCCAGCCCTTGCCTCTGCTGCTCCCATAACCTACAACGTCAGCAATATCTTTTCTAACTTCAGCGTCACCGGCACCATCACAACCGACGGCACCATCGGCACGCTCCAAACCGCCGATATCACCGGGTACAGCCTTACATTGTCCGATTCCTTCAAGACGCAGACGATTACCCCTGATGCCAACACCTCAGTGACGATTGACGGTTCGGGTGTCACCGCGACCTCCTCGGGCCTCTTCTACGACTTCCAATCCGGGGAGACGAACAGCAGCTACGATTACCTGTTCTTCTTCAGCAGCGACAGCGGCTTCACTGACCTCTGCTACCAGTCGAGCGGTTGCACAGGCTTCGGGCCAACCGCCAACTATGAGTCGCTCTTCTTCTCCGGCCTCGGCAGCGGAGGCAACATGACACACGCGGAGCTCGGCAATGTCCAGATCGGATCGGCGTCCTCGGTCGCCGCAACCCCCGAGCCCGGCAGCCTTGTGCTCCTTGGCACCGGCCTGCTCGGCGTCGTCGGAGTCGCACGCCGGCGCTTCTCCAGGTAGCCGAACCCGCAGCATCGCATCGACGGGGAGCCTTTGGGCTCCCCGTCTGCGTCTCCCGCTAAGCTTTCAGCCAAAAGTCACCTGACTTCCGTACTTTTTGCTTTGCTTCACTCCTGCCATTCTCCTGCGCCCCGCCGATGCACCAATCAACACCAAAAACCCACGGCGAGGCAAACTCCATGGCATTCCGCTACTTTCTTAACCGAATCATCACAGTTCTCAGCTTCCTGATCAGCTCAGCCATGAGCTAACGCATACCTGCCACACGCCAGTCCCGGTCGGCGACGCGATCCCAGGTGACCCGATCATCTTCCCGCCGCCGCGAACGGTCGTCCACGCCTCGCACCTCAAAGACCTCAAAACGCTAACCTTTGCCTTTCGAAGACCCAGGATTGAAGCCCCACCTACTCGA